>JAFAZI010000130.1 GCA_019239875.1 Frankiaceae bacterium | reverse complement strand
GAGGTCCTGCATCAGGTTGTGTGGCGTGCGGACGTGGTCCGCGACCGGAGACCCAACGCGGGCCACCTGTCCCGCCTGCTTCGCGCACTTTTGAAGGAAGTAGCCGGAGAGGATGTCGCCGAACCTGTCGATCCGCATGCCCTGGATGGGGAAGCCCATCTTGACGTAGTAGTAGGACGGGAGCGCCTCACGGGACAGCGACGTGTTCTGGGTGTTGATAGGGGACCAGGAGTACGGGCCGAGGAGGGACGCCTCGGGCGCGGCGGCAGTGGCGACGGGACGCAGCGACAGGCGGCTGATCGCATCGACGTCGGGATCACTCAGCCACAGACCGGCGTTGAAGGCGATCGTGTCGTCCGGCCGGGCGGTTGCGGTAGTTGCGGGAGCGGCGCCACGCTCGGCGTAAGGGAAACCGCGGGGGAAGATCGGTCCGGGCTCCTCGAACTCGAGCATCGAGCAGATGTTGAACCAGCCGTCGGGTGCCCAGCGACCCGGTTGATCACCGGCCCGGGAGCCTACGACGCAGTGCGAGGCAAAGAACTCACTCCCGGGCAGGCAGTAGTTGTCATCGTCGATGGAGATCAGCAGGTCAGCGCCCTCCTCCCACGCCTGGAGATAGCCGATGTTGCGGCGGTTGTCGGTGTTCCACGGGATGAAGTCGTCAGGAACGCCGAGTTTGCTCAAGTAGCCGGACTGCTCATCGAGCGTCGGGCAGCGCACATCGAAGCCCTGGTCACGCGCATCTGCCGCCGCGCGCCACACCGTCTCGGGCGTCTTGCGATCACAGATGATGCGGAGGGTGACGTCATCGCGAGCTGGGAAGTTCTCGAGATCGGCGAGATAGCCGCCGAGCCAAGCCGGCTCGAAGATCGTCGTGACCACCAGGTCGATCTTGCGGTTGTGACTGTCCATCATGCGCTTCGCGTCAAACCTGTTTCATCACGATGTAGAGACCGCTGAACTGAGAGAAGAACTGGAAGGAGCCAGGGTACTTGCGCATCCCCTCGCGGACCGCGACCCGGTTTCCCAGCAGCGCCGGGTGTCCGTAGTCCTCGAAGACGAGCAGACCACCCGGCACGATCCGCTCGGGCAAGAGGGCGTCGATCAGATAGCGAGTGGCTCGATACGAGTCACAGTCAACGAAGGCAAGCGACACGGTGTCGAGATCAACATCGTCGAGGGTCTCGGTGAAGTCGCCCTTGACCATCGTCACCTGGTGCAACGTCGCGAACTTCGCCCGCACCGACTCGAAGTCGACATCGTGCGTGGCGCTCCAGAACTGATCGACGCCATACGGCTCTTCGGGGAAGGACTCAAAGGTGTCGAACATGAACAGGCGCTTGTCCGAGTGCAGAGCTTCGAGTGAACGCGCGATGAGGTACCCGCTGTGCCCTCGAAACGAGCCGAACTCGGCGATGTCACCTGGGACGCCGTTGCGGACGACCTGAGCAAGCAGCTGGTAAAGGTCCAGGTAGTCGCGCAGTCCGCACTTCTGCTCGAACTTGGTCAGCGACTCGGTGTAGATCTCGTACGGCGACGGCTCGTCGAGCAGGACCGGCGAGATGAACCATGTCGATTCGTATTCATCGAGGCGCCCGAAGGTTGACCGCTCGTCGTACAGACCACTGACGTACTCGAATCGCACATCTTCCAGCGCTGGATGCTGGCTGACGGCGGTGGCGGAATCTGTGATGCGACGAGCGTCGGCGAACGTGCACAGGACGGCGGCTACGCCGGTCCCCTCCGTAGGTGCCCACGAGCTGATCGCGTCGAGGTCCACGGGCTCCACCTGATGACCCTGCTCCCGCAGCATCGCCACCACCCGGGAATGCAGGGCGCCTTGGTCACCGATGGTCAGGATCAGGCCACGTCCCGGCACGCCGCCAGTGGCCTCGCGAGCCCAGCCGCAGAGCGCAGCGGCCGCTTGGTCGGCGTCCGCGACGCCTTCCCAACGCGGCTCCGACGCGGTGCCTCGGATTCGACGACGCAGGGCGTTCGCAGGAGCACTGCTTCGCAGCCGCTGCCCGATCGCGGTGTGGGACGACGGCATGCTCGGGCTACCTTCTCAATGCGCGAAACTATGATTCCGTTCGCGGTGTCGATGATCGAGCCAACGGTACAGGCGGAGTGGTGATGAACGCAGGTCAGCCGCTTCAGCCGCTGGTCTCAATCATCATCCCCAGCTTCAACCAGGGGCCGTACCTCCGCGATGCCTTGGACTCGACGCTCGCGCAGGACTACCGACCGATGGAAGTCATCGTTGTGGACGGCGGTTCGACCGACGAAACTGTCTCCATTCTCGAGGAGTACGGAAAACGACACCCGGAACTGCGGTGGTGGTCTGAGCCCGACCAAGGCGTCGCCGATGCCGTCAACAAGGGTCTCAAGCACGCGACGGGCGAGTTCGCCGGCATCCAGTCCTCAGACGACATCTATTTGCCAGGTGCCGTCGCTACGGCGGTCGAGCAGCTGACCACCCACCGCGATCTCGGAATCGTGTACGGCGACGGATCGATCATGGACGCCCAGGGCGCACGAGTGTTGTGGGATTCTTTCTACCCCCCGTTCTCCATGGAGGCATTCCTTCTCGGTAGGACGGTGCTGTTCCAGAGCAGCACCTTCTTCCGCCTTGACATTGCAAGGCAGGTTGGGGGTTGGCGGGAGTCATGCTTCGTGGCGGACCTCGACCTATGGCTTCGCATGTCATTCGAGACCAAGATCGAAAAGATCGACCAACGGTTTTCGGTCTGGCGCGCTCACCCAGGGCAGCGCAACGAACGAACCCGCGAAATCTGGAACAGCTACGGCGAAATGCTGGACGAGTGTGAAGCACTTCAAGACGCGCCGCGGAAGCTTCGACGTGCAGCAGCCGCAGGACGCCGACTGTTCACTCGGCACTACAACCCGTCGCCGTCCCACTGGTACATGCGATACCAGCTCTGGCGGGCGATCCTCACGTATCCGCGCGCTATTTCTGCGATCGAGGACAAGACCATCCTCATCCCGGGGCTGAATCGCCTGGCGGAAGCGGCCGCACGGCTGGGACTGTTGACGTGGCCGCGTCAAACCGTGCGCCAGCCGCTCGAGCTCCGTTGGTGGGCCTCGTCGACAGTCGCGTGATGCCGCCGCTCGTCAGCGTCATACTTCCGACGCACAACCGGCGGCGCACCCTGTCGCGCGCCGTGGACAGTGTGTTGTCCCAGACGCACGGAGATCTCGAGCTGATCGTGGTGGACGACGGGTCGACCGACACCACCGCCGAACTCATTGCGGAGTACGACGATCCTCGGCTGACATTCGAGGCCCTGGCAAGGCAGGCTGGCGCGGCGACGGCTCGTAATCGCGGCATTGAGCTGGCACGAGGACAACTGATCGCCTTTCAGGACAGCGACGACGAGTGGGTCCCGGGCAAGCTCGAGAGTCAGCTCGAGGTGTTCGATCGCGACGCTCGGATCGGATGGGTCGGGGGTAGACACCGAGTCGTCGCCGGCTCCGAGGCCTGGACCGTCGGTCCTACATCGATCATCGCTGGCGAGGACCATCGCGCCGAACTCCTCGACGGTCGCGCCTTCGTCACCCCCACCTGGCTGGTGCGGCGGGAGGTCCTGGCAGCGGCGGGCGGGTTTCGCCAGGACATGCCGTGCCTCGAGGACTGGGACCTCATCTTTCGGCTCGACGACCTGTGCGAGTTCGCCGCAGTCGACGAGGTGATCCTGACGCGGTATGCCAGCGCCGACAGCCTGTTCGGAAATGCAGACCGGCAACGGATCGGACTCGAACTGATTCTCGCCGATCATGCAGGGCGTTGGCGTGATCACCCTGCGGCGCTGGCCGACCGACATCGCGACCTGGCTCGGCTCCAGAGTCGACTGGGCCAACGACGTCAAGCCCTGCGGTCCTATGCCACCGCCGCGTCGTTGCAACCGCTACGTGGGCGTACCTATGGCGCGATGGTCAAGGCTTTGCTCGCGCCGACGTCTTCCGAAGAATGACGATGAATTCAAACCCGTTCCGGACCGTGGTGACCACCTCGAGGGGCAGCCCGAGCCGAGAGCTCGCGTGCTCGACCAGAGCGCGGAACTCAGCGCGGTCCCACACGTGGTAGTGGATCGCATAATCGAGCCGCTCCAGGTCGGCCACCCGCGTCACGATGCTCGACTCGGGCGCGCGCTCGACGAGACGAGCCCACTCCTCTTGGTGAGCGTGCCTCGACCAGCCGGGACCGTCCCGGTAATCCCTCTCGATGTGGTCGAGCGGCGTCGGTGGGCGATCCTTGTCGAAGGTCCGATGCCGGTCGGGCACTGCGAGATACAGGATCCCGCCCGGTCGAAGTACCCGGCAGAGGTTCTCGAGCGTGCCGACAGTGTTCTCGGCATGCTCGATGAAGTGGTTCGCGACGATGAAGTCCGCCGACCCGTCAGGTTGCGTGGACAGCACCTCACCGTCGTCGATGATGTCGACGGAGACCAGCTGATCCCGGTGCGCCTCCGGGTACTGCTCGATCAGACCTTCGTGATCGAATCGATCGACGTACCGAACCTTGACGCCGTTCCGCACTCGCAACGGTGATCCGAGGGCACCGATCTCGAGTCCCTCGCCACGAACGAAGCGGTAGGACAGGAACCTACGCCGGGCACCGAACAGCTTTGCGCGGGTCGTTGCGCGGAGTCCGCCGGTCACGTCAGCACGATATGGCAGCCCGCTTGTCCATTCCGGCTGCCTGCGCACGGGTCACGATGCGCTGGTAGATGGCGCCACGCAGCTTGTCCAGGCGCCCACGTTCCATCACCAGCGTGCGGAGTTTCTCGGCGTGCCCACGCGCAGGGGTGGGCCCCTCGGGTTCACCGACCGTCATGGTCTGCAGCTCCGGCTGGAGCCGTTCGAGGATGACGAGCGACTCGCCGGCCTTCTCCATGCGCTTGCGGAAGACGCTCAACGTGATCGGTCGGGCGTTCCACCCGAGCACCGCGGGCCGGTACTCCAGATGAAAGCCGTTCTTCCACAACCGATAGCCGAGTTCCGTGTCCTCGCAGGCAGCGAACGGGAAGGTCTCGTTGAAGCCGCCTGTCGTTTCGAACAGAGCACGGTGCAGGCTGAGGTTGCACGTGTAGAACGCCTCCCACGGCTTCGCGATCGGCCCTTCCCTCATCCAGGTCTCATACGCGAACTGGTGGCTGGTGGTGTCCAGCCACCGCATGAAGGGCGTGATCTGCAGGTCGGGATGCCACGCCACTCGGCCGATCACGCCCAACGTCGGGTCATTCGCGCGATCGTGCAGCTCGACGTGGTCGCGCACCAGGGAGGGGGTCGCGACGATGTCGTCGTCCATGAACAGGATGAGATCGCCGCGGGCTTCGGCGACCCCGAGGTTCCGAGCTGCGGCCGGTCCTTGGTTCGTCGCTTGGGCCAGCCAGCGGAGCTGGGGCGAACGGGTGCTCGCTTCCTCGAGGACAGTCCGCACTTCCGGGCCCGACCCGTCGTCGACGACCACCACCTCGAACCGGTCGGGCGCGAGATCCTGGGCGGCGAGGGCAGCCAGACACCGACGGAGGAGGTCTGGTCGCTCGTAGGTGGGGATGACGACCGAGATCATCGGCGTGACCGCGCTCACGAATGCCTCAGCGACTCATAGAGCGAGACGCACGAGTCGTATGTCGGGAGAATCCCATCCGCCGCCGCCGTGGCCAACGACGGTGCATCGCGATCCTTGTCCGACAGCAGCAGGGGCGTTCCCTCAGGCCATGGCAGCTGCAGCTCCGCGTCGACCGGAGAGACGGTTCGCTCGGCTGAGGCGTTATAGGGAGACGAGACGAGGTAGGCGACGGACGACTCGTCCGTGAGCGCGCAAAAGCCGTGCCCGAGGCCTTCCGCGATGAACACGCCCCGACGGTCGACCTCATCGAGCATGACCGCCACGTGCTCACCGAAGGTAGGCGAGCCGACGCGAATGTCGACGATCACATCGAGAACAGCGCCCCGCGCGCAGTACACATACTTGGCTTGCCCGGGCGGCACGTCGGCGAAGTGGATGCCCCGGACGACACCTTGCTGCGAGATCGAGTGGTTCGCCTGCACCACGTCGAATCGGCGGCGGGTAGCCGCGGCCAGCCGGTCGCCGCGAAACCATTCGAGAAAGGCGCCGCGGTCGTCCGGGTGCACCGACGGTGTGCACACCCAGGCGCCAGAAATCCCGAGCGGTTCGATCTTCACGAGAGGGGGGTGCCGCCGATCAAGGCGTCAAGGTAGGAGCCGTAACCGCTCTTCACCAACTGCCGCGCATGGGACCGAAGCTGGTGATCATCGATCCAACCGTTGCGCCAAGCGATCTCCTCAGGGCACCCGATCTTCTGGCCCTGTCGCTCCTCGACGACGCGGACGAACTCTGACGCTTGCACCAACGAGGCAAAGGTTCCGGTGTCGAGCCACGCCGTGCCGCGCGGCAGGACGCTGACCGCGAGTCGACCTTGTTCGAGGTACGCCTCGTTCACAGCCGTGATCTCCAGCTCCCCGCGCTCGCTCGGCGACAGGGACCGAGCGATGTCGACCACGTCGGCGGAGTAGAAGTAGAGACCAGGTACGGCGAACGAACTTCGTGGCTGGATCGGCTTCTCTTCGATCGACACGACCCGTCCATCGCCGTCGAACTCGACGACACCGTAGTCCGACGGCCGCGCCACCTGGTAGGCGAAGATGTGACCGCCGTCAACCTCCGCCAGCCTCCGAAGCTGAGTGCCGAGCCCGGTCCCGTAGAAGATGTTGTCGCCCAACACGAGCGCAACTGATTCGCCCGCGATGAAGTCAGCACCGATCGTGAACGCCTCGGCCAAACCGTTCGGCGCCTCCTGTACGGCGTAGGAGATCGTCAGGCCGAGCTCGTTGCCGTCGCCGAGCAGCCGGTGGAACTGCGACGCATCCTCCGGTGCAGTGATGACGAGGATCTCTCTTATCCCGGCCATCATGAGGGTCGACAGCGGGTAGTAGACCATCGGCTTGTCATAGATCGGCATCAGCTGCTTCGAGATGGCCCGAGTAATCGGCCACAACCGCGAGCCGGTGCCGCCGGCCAGGATGATGCCCTTCATCGCACTCAGCACGCTACCGAATCCGGAGGCAGCGTCACCGCATTCGGTAGTAGTCGACGGAGCTCACCAGACCGTCCGACGCGACGGCGATCACGAACAGGCGATGCGAGATGTGGCCGTCGTCGTCGTGCGACCACACGACGGTGAAGGTCGGGCGGCCGCCGAAGGAATCTCCTCTGATCTGGGTTCCCTCCGGTGCGGCCGCATCAATCAGCGCCTGCGCAGCCTGCGACCGATCGGGCGCCGCGCTCAGCACAGTCCCCTCGTCACGAAGCTGCACTGTGGCGGTGGGGCTCATCAGATCCTTCACCGCCCGCACGTCGCGCACCGCAATCCCGCCGAGGAACCGGTCAACGATGAACTGGACGTGATCCAACAACAATTCGGTGGGTTTGCCTTCTCCGACCTCCTCGCGCACGGTGCCGCGCCGACGCGAACCGACTGCCCGATGCCGTCGCCGGGCCGGTATCTCATCGCTCGCCCGGCCGGCGGGCTGGTAACCCACTTCCTTCATCAAAACGCCAGCGACTGCCTCGATGTCGGCTTGCTCATCGGCCGCGAGCGGCCGACGGCTCGGTTCCGGCGAACGGTTGATCGGCTGATCGGCGACCGCCCGGAGCTGCGCAGCGATCGCATCAGAGGTGTCGAGCCCGAGGAAGCCGAACACCCCCGACATCGCAGTGACCACGTCCGCAACCAGATCCTCGTACCGCACCTCGACGTAACGCGGCGATCGATGAGCCCGCGCCCGTCCGACGGTGTCCACCCATTCCTGCGCCGCCTCCTCCACCGAGTCGGGGCCCCAGGGCTGGCGGACCAGCGACGTTGCGACCTCACGGGGGTCCCGAATCAGGTGGACCACCGGTGAATCCGGATAGATCTCGGCGATGAGGTCCAGGTGCTGCGTGTGTAGCGGCGTCCGCTCGACCAGGAGCAGATCAGTACGTTGCGCGGCGCCCAGCTGGATCGCGAAGGCTTTGTCACAGAGCTGGCGGAAGCTGTCGATCAGATCCTTGCGCGGGAGGTAGGTCGTCCCAGTGTTCGCCGAGCCGAGGAGACCGTGCTGAAAACGGCCCTGGAGCTCAGCGAGCGTATAGATGAGGTGCGTCTCCGACGGCACCCTGGCAATCCGCGGATGCACGGCCATCAGGTTGTGCAGCCAGTTCGTCCCACTACGACGGGCCCCGACGAGGAACACCACCCGACCGCGCAGATCAATCTCCGCAGTCACGATCCCTCCTCCGGCCGACGCGGCACCGACCGTACCCGACAGCCTTGTGCGATCCTCGCTCCTTGTGCGGCTGCGATCCCTCGATGGTCTGCGCGGTTTTGCCGCCCTCGCGGTCGTACTCGGACACGCACTCCTGTCCAGCCCAGTGTTCTTCGGTGCGCTCTACGTTCCGACTGACATTCATCGGTTCTCGCTGGACTGGTGGCTGACCCGGCCTCCCGTCAACCTGCTGTGGTCTGGCTCGCTCGCCGTTCTCATCTTCTTCGTCCTGTCCGGCCTTGTCGTCCTGCTGCCATTCGTGCGGCCTGAGGCGGTGAGCGGCGCGCAATGGGCTGGCTACTACCCGCGGCGTCTCATCCGGCTCTACGTGCCCGTGTGGGCGGCAGTGGGTGTCGCGGTGCTGCTCGGTATGGCGGTGCACCGACATCCGATCGAGGGGCTGAGTCCCTGGCTCGTGATTCATCACGACCCCCAACAGGCACAGGTGGTGCGAGACCTGACCCTGCTGCACGGCGCCGACGACTCGATCCGGCCATTCGCGGAGATCAATGGCCCGTTGTGGACCCTCAAGTGGGAGCTCTGGTTCTCGCTGCTCTTGCCGATCTACGTCGCGCTCGCCCGCATCGGCCGCCGCGGATCACTGATCAAAGTGGCGATCATGCTCGACCTGATCGCGATCGGCGCGCACACGAATCGCCCATGGTTGCTGTACTTGCCCGTCTTCGGTATCGGCGCAGCGATGGCCGGGGACCTCGATCGCATCACGCGACTGGCCGACTGGCTTCGCGACCGCCGCGCGGTCGCTCTCATGCTCTTCGTCGTCGCGCTCGCGTTGCTCGACACCAACGCGCTGCGGTTGCTGCACGGACCCGTACCCGTCGTCTCGGCGCCGAGCCAGGTCGGTGCGAGCCTCGGTGCCGGGCTGGTGGTCCTTCTCGTACTAGTTGCAGCACCGGTTCGCAAAGCATGTGACAGCCGCGTTGCGCAGTGGCTTGGCAAGGTCTCGTTCAGCCTTTATCTGGTCCACGAGCCGATCGTCGTCAGCGTCGTGCTGCTGCTCGGCAAAGGAACCTCCATCTTCGTGGCCTTCGCGATCAGCGTTCCGCTGTCGTTGTTGGCAGGCTGGTTGTTCCACGTCGTCGCCGAGGGCCCGGCGCACGACCTGTCGCGGCGCGTCGGCGATGCCGTGACCCGCAACGTCTCACAGCGTCGCGTCGTCACGAGCCACCTCACATAGCCTGAGCCAATGCGGTTGCTCGTGACCGGCGGCGCCGGCTTCATCGGATCGCACTTCGTTCGATCGTTGCTCGCTGACGAGTACGTCGAGTACGCAGGTGCCGAGGTGACCGTGTACGACAAGCTCACCTACGCCGGCAACCTCGCCAATCTCGCAACGATCGCGGCGGACCCGCGGTACCGCTTTGTCCACGGCGACATCTGCGACGCCACCGCGCTCGACGAGGCTCTTCCAGGGCACGACATCGTCGTCAACTTCGCGGCGGAGTCCCATGTGGACCGGTCGATCGCGGGTGCCGCCGATTTCGTCATGACCAACGCGGTGGGCGTCCAGACCCTGCTCGATGCGTGTCTGCGTGCGGGAGTCCGCCGGGTCCTGCAGGTCTCCACCGACGAGGTCTACGGATCGATTCAGGAAGGCTCGTTCACCGAAGCCGACCGGCTCGAGCCGAACTCGCCGTACTCCGCCGCCAAGGCGGGGGGTGACCTGATCGCCCGGTCGTATGCCGTGACCCACGGCCTCGACGTCGTGACGACCCGCTGCACCAACAACTACGGCCCGTATCAGTTCCCCGAGAAGGTCATCCCACTGTTCGTCACCAACCTGTTCGACGGCCTGACGGTCCCGCTGTACGGCGACGGTCTCAACGTCCGCGACTGGTTGCACGTCGCCGACCACTGTCGAGCCATCGCGCTCGTCCTTGCCGGTGGTCGCAGCGGCGAGATCTACAACATCGGGGGTGGCGTCGAGCTGACCAATCGAGAGCTCACCGAGCGGCTCGTCGAGATCTGCGGTCGCGACTGGTCGTCCGTCGAACCGGTCGAGGACCGCAAGGGTCACGACCGGAGATACTCCCTCGACGACACGAAGCTGCGCACCGAACTCGGCTACGCGCCGAGCATCGACTTCGAGGCCGGCCTGGCCGCGACCGTCAACTGGTACCGCGAGCACGAAGACTGGTGGCGTCCGCTCAAGAAGTGATCGTGGCGTGAAAGAGGGTGCGGCTTAAGCACCGAAATGTCTGGCTCCTACGCTGATCCCGTCACCCCGGGGGCGGTCGCTCGTTGAACGGTTACTTCACACGACTGCAGGTGAAGGCGAGCGACGGAGGGGTCAGTGTCCGAACGGTCCGGTGTGCCACACGCCGACGCCACGTCGCGGCTGAGCCGCCGCGGGCTCCTCAGCGGCCTCGCGGCGGGATCGGCACTCGCCACCCTGCCGGCTTCGGAAGCCGTCGCCGCACCGGCGCGGCACCACAAGCCCAACCACCGGCCACACCACGTCCGGGTCCCGCATGACCAGGCGTTGCACGCGCTGCGACGGCTCGGGTATGGCCCGAGCCCGGCTGATCTCAAAGCCGTCCGAGCGACCGGTCCCAGCAAATGGCTGAATCAGCAGTTGCAACCGGGCGTCGACAGGTGCGCTGCGCAGCTCGAGCTGATCTTCCCGTTGTTGACGCAAGGGCCTCGAGCGGCCGAACTGGAGTTCGACGGCGACGCGTGGGCCGCCGTGGAGGCCTACGAGTGGGCCACGCTCCTACGGACGATGTACACCTCGCGTCCGGTCGAGGCTCGCCTCACCGAGGTATGGCTTGATCATTTCAACGTCTCGACGGCGGCGCCCAAACCGTTCCTTCCGTGGACCCGCTTCGAGTACGACTATCGGGTCGTCCGTCCCCGCGCTTCCGGACCATTCGCCGAGCTGTTGAAGGCGGTGCTGGTCTCGCCCGCCATGCTCGGGTATCTCGACCAGTGGCTGTCCACGAAGGAGCTCCCCGGCGAGAACCTCGCGCGTGAGTCACTCGAGCTCCACACCGTCGGCGTCGGCCACTTCAACGAGCATGACGTCAAGCAGTACGCCAAACTGCTCACCGGCCTGACCGTCGACGTGCAGACGTTGCAGTTCGAGTACGACCCCTCCCGGCATCACACCGGGCACCTCGAGATCCTGGGGTTCAAGACCTCGAACCGCAGCCGTCACGGACTCGCGACGGTGCACCACTTCGCCGAGTACCTCGCGCACCACCCTCGGACGGCGCAAAACGTGGCCCGCAGGCTGCTCGTGCACTACGTCGAGGACCACCCATCGCGCCATCTGGTCGATCGGGTGGCACGCCACTACCTCAAGCACGGGACCGACATCGGAGAGACGCTGAAGTTCATCGTCGAGCAGGACGAGTTCTTCGCCTCCCGTGGCCGGAAGGCCAGGCGCCCGAGCGAGTGGTTCGCGGCGGCGGTTCGAGGTCTCGGATGGACGTTGGCGGCCCGGCCATCGGTCAGGCACCTCAGCCACGTGAGCAGCTGGAAGCCCTATCTCGGCCAGCTTCGGGCGGCGGGTCACGCCCCCGGCGAATGGCTCGCGCCGAACGGGTACCCGCAGGTGAACGCCGCCTGGACGAACTCGAACACCATGCTGCACACCTGGGGCCTCTTGGCCACGACGGTGGATCCGACGCAGCGGGGCCCGTTCGTGAAGTCGGCCGGCCCGGCGGCCGCGGCCTGGTCACCCGGCGCGACGATCGACGAGATCATCAAGCGCGCTGCCTTCCAGATCACCGGCCAGGAATTCGACAAGGCGCACCGGCATGCGATCGCCGCACTGATCAAACGACACCCATCCGACGTCGCGGGTGCCTCGTGGCGAACTGGGGCGGCGGCTGCGCACGAGCTGATTCATTTCGCGATCTGCGCGAGCGAGTACATGGAGGTCCGATGAGCCCCGAGCCGACCCGCTCGATGACTCGCCGCGGCTTGCTCGCGCGTGGTGGCGCGGTCGGAGCGGCTGCGCTGGCAGCGCCGTCCGTCGTACCGCGGTTCGCCTTCGCCGCCACCCCCGAGCACCACCACAACGGGGGTCGACCCGAGGGAACTGTCGTGGTGCTCTTCCTCCGCGGCGCAGTTGACGGGCTGTCGCTCGTCGTCCCGCACGGCGACAAGGCGTACTACGACGCCCGCCCGACGCTTGCCATCCCCGCGCACAAGCTGCACGACCTCGACGGGCACTTCGGCCTCCATCCCTCGCTCGAACAGCTGATGCCGCTGTGGAAGCGGGGCGACCTCGCTGTGGTGAATGCGGCCGGCCTCCGGTCGACCGCGAACTACTCCCACTTCGACGCCCAGGCGATGATGGAGTCCGGTCACGGCATGATGACTGCCGGCACCGGTTGGCTCGCCCGTCACCTGGCGTGCCGGCCGCAAGCCCAGTCGACCCTCCGAGCTGTGTCGTACGGCCCGCATGTCGCGGCCAGCCTGGTCGGCTGGGACGGCTCCACGGCGATGGGCAATCTCGACGGCTTCAGCCTCAACACGCTCGGACACTCCTACGACACCGTCATGCGGGCGCTCGATCGGCTCTACAGCGACGACGGCCGACCCGCGACCGCTGCTGCCCACGAGACGTTCAAGACTTTGGACAAGGTCTCGGCCATCCGGTCGCGGCCCTACCAGCCCTCGAACGGTGCCCGCTATCCGAAGTCCGTCCTGGGAAACGCACTCCTCGACATTGCCCGTGTCATCAAACATGTCCCGCAGACCGAGGCCGTCACGGTCGATGCCTATGGCTGGGACACCCATGCGGCACAGAACGCCGCGCTGCCACGGAACCTGGCCGACCTCGCGAGTGGGCTGGCCGCCTTCACGGCGGACCTGGGACACCACATGCACCGGACGACGATCATCGTGATGAGCGAGTTCGGGCGACGACTCGAGGAGAACAGCAGCCTGGGCACGGACCACGGCCACGGCAACGTGATGTTCGTGATCGGCAAGGGGATCCGGGGCGGGCGGGTGTTCGGGCACTGGCCAGGGCTGGCCGCGAAGAACCTCGATCTCGGAAATCTTGCCGTCACGACCGACTATCGCCGAGTCATCGCAGATGTCGTCCGTCATCGGCTTGGCAACCATCACGTGGACAAGGTGTTCCCCGGGCTGCACTACCGGCCGCTCGGGGTCGCTCGTTAGTCGGAGCTACCGTTCTCCTATGACCCGCTGGCTGGTGACCGGCGCCGCGGGCCAGGTCGGGTCGGACGTCGTCGACCTGCTTCAGGCCTATCGCGCCGATGTCATCGGCTGCGACCGCCGCACCCTGGACGTCTCGGACGCAGACCAGGTCGAGCTCGTCCTCAGCGACGCTGCGCCCGCGGTCGTCGTGAACTGTGCCGCCTACACCGCAGTCGATGCGGCCGAGGACGACGAACGCACCGCATTCGCGATCAACGGTGAAGGGCCCGGGCATCTTGCGCGATGGTGCGCGGCGCACGGCGCCCGGCTCATCCATCTGTCCACCGATTACGTGTTCGCCGGCGAGGCGACCGCACCGTACGAGGTCGACGAGCCGATATCGCCGCAGTCCGCGTACGGCAGATCGAAGGCGGCGGGTGAGGCGGCCGTCCGTGCGGCCGGTGGGGACGCGCACATCGTCCGTACGGCATGGGTGTACGGCGCGGCCGGCCCCAACTTCGTGCGGACGATGGCGACCCTCGCCGAGCGCCAGGAGATCCTGAAGGTGGTCGACGACCAGATCGGAGCACCGACCTGGTCGCTGCACCTCGCCCGCGCCATCACCGCGCTTGCGACCGCCGATGCCGAGCCGGGCCTGTGGCACTGCACCGGTGGCGGCGAGGCGAGCTGGCATGTGTTTGCGCGGGCAATCTTCGCCGAGCTGGGCCTCGACCCCGCTCGGGTGGTTCCGACGACGACCGCCGCGTTCCCCCGCCCAGCGCCTCGACCTGCGTATTCAGTGCTTTCACAGCGAAAATGGCTGGCGGCAGGCCTGCCCGAGATGCCGCACTGGAGAGACGCGCTTCACGAGGCGATTCTCACGCTCGGCGACGAGCTCACCGGATCCTTCGACTCGGCGTAAACGCCCCGTTGGCGTAGCATAAGCACCGTTTCCACTCGCCGGCAGTGAACTTCCGATAGGACGTTGCTTGAGCTTCAACGAGTATCTAAGAGTCTTCCGGAAGCGCTGGCGAGTACTCGCGATCTGCGTGCTCGTGTGCGTAGCGATCGCTGCGCTTTTCGTGTGGCACGCGACGCCGAAGTACCAGGCCTCGACGCAGCTGTTCGTCGCCGCCAAGGACACGACGGCCATCGGCAGCATCGAGCAGGGCAGTCAGTTCTCACAGGACCGCGTGCAGTCCTACGCCGAGATCATGAACAGCCTGCAGATCACCGGCCCGGTCGCCACCAAGGTCGGCGGCGGGCTGACCGCCCAGCAGGTGGCCCACGAGATCTCTGCGTCAGCGCCGGCCAGCACGGTGCTCGTCAACGTCCACGTGACGGACAAGTCGCCAGCGCGGGCGCAGGCGATTGCGAACGCCGTGAGCGACGAGTTCGCGACCTATGCCACCAACCTGGAGACCACCTCGGGCGCGAAGACCCCCCCGGTCAAGGTCACGGTGGTCAAGCGGGCGGAGCTCCCAACCAGCCCGGTGAGCCCGAAGACCACGCTCGACCTCATCATCGGCCTGATCATCGGTCTCGGTCTCGGTATCGCTGGGGCCGTCTACCGCGAGGCCAGCGACAACACGATTCGCACCTCACAGGATGTTCAGTCGGTCGCCGGCATCGGGACGCTCGGGGTCATCGGCTTCGACGATGACGCTGAGCTGCACCCTCTGGTGATTGCTCAAGGCGGGCACTCGCCGCGGTCGGAGGCCTTCCGAGCCCTGCGGACGAACCTGCAGTTCATCGACGTGGACGAGGCACCACGCTCGATCGTCTTCACGAGTTCGGTTCCGGACGAGGGCAAGACCACCACGGCCTGCAACCTCGCGATCGCCCTCGCGCAGGGCGGCAAGAAGGTCCTGCTGATCGAAGCCGACCTCCGGCGCCCGCGCGCCGCGCGCTACCTGGGTCTCTCGGACTCCGTCGGCCTCACGAACGTGCTCGTCGGGACCGTGTCGCCAGAGGACGCCAGCCAGCAGTGGGGCAACATCCCCCTGCATGTTCTGCCGTCGGGCCCGCCGCCCCCAAACCCGAGCGAGCTGCTCGCCTCACGCGGCATGGCCGCGCTGCTGGCACGTGCCGAAGCGACCTACGACATCGTCCTGCTCGACGCCCCGCCCCTCCTGCCCGTCACTGACGCCGCGGTGATCGCCACCCAGACCAGCGGCGCGGTGCTGATCGTCCGCTCGGGCAAGACCACCCGCGACCAGCTCCAACGCTCGACGGAGGCGCTGAGGAGCGTCAGCGCACGGTTGCTCGGGTGTGTGATCAACATGGCACCCACCAAGGGCGCGCATGCCTACTACTACGACTACAGCACTGCGTACGCCGACCGGCCGGCGCCGCCGTCGCCGGGCCCCGTACCGCCGTTGCCGCCAGGCGGCCCAGCACAGCCAGTCTCGCGACGCCGCCCACCGCCGCCTGCCCGAGCCACCAGGCCTGCACCGGCGCCAACCCGCCCGGGCTCGAGCACTCCGGGCGCGAGCACTCCGGTGTCCTCGCCGACCATCCCGCCGCGCCCTGCGCCGCGCCCCGCGCAGAGCTATCCGACGCCGTTCGTCTCGTCGACGCCGCCGTCCCCCGCTTCGCAGGCTCCCGCGACGCCTCCTCCGACCTCCCCGTCACCCGCGTCGGCGGCGAACCCGCCCGCCTCAGGGGAGCCGGCAAGCTTCGTGAAGCCAGCTCCCGCGGCTCCGGCCACGACGAACGGTGCTGAGCCCAGCGCCACATCCGGCCACGATCACGACGACCGGCGCGAAGACGCCGGTGACCTCCTTCGCTAGAAAGCGCCTTCCTTCCGGAAGATCGCGAAGAACGTCTTCCAGACAATCATCAGGTCCAGGGAGAGCGACCAGTTCTCGACGTAGTACAGGTCGAGCCGGACGCTGTCGTCCCAGCTCAGATTGGAGCGACCCGACACCTGCCACAAGCCGGTGATGCCTGGCCTGACCAACAACCGCCGGGCGACCTCCGCGCCGTACTGCGCCACCTCACCCGGCAGCGGCGGCCGCGGGCCGACGAGCGCCATGTCGCCACGGACGACGTTCCAAAGCTGCGGCAGCTCGTCGATCGACCACTTGCGCAAGTACTTGCCGACCCGGGTGATCCGCGGGTCCTCACGCATCTTGAACAGCAGGCCGTCGGAGGCCTCGTTCTGCTCGCGCAGCGACTCGAGCAGTGACTCGGCGTCCGCGCGCATCGTGCGCATCTTGTAGACGGTGAACTCCCGACCGGCCTTGCCGACGCGGGTCTGGCGGAACAGCGGCGGGCCGTGACTGTCGATTCGGATCAGGACGGCGATGCCGACCATGAGGGGCAGCAACAGGAGGAAGGCGATGGTCGCGAACAGCCACTCGACGATTGCCTTGACCGCCTGCCGCGCGCCAGCGAGCTCGGGCTCCTCGACGTGCAGCAGTGGTAGCCCGGCCACCGGTCGGACACTGATCCTTGGGCCGGCGACATCCAGTAGCGCCGGCGCGACCACGAGGCTGATGCCGGTGCCCTCGATCTCCCAGGACAGCCGTCTCAGCACAGCCGGCGACATTCCCGGGCCGGCAGTGACGATCACCGAGTCCGCATTGGCCTGCGCCACCGCCGCCATGACCTGGGTGAGCGAGCCCAGCACCGGCACCCCGGGCAGCGCGAACGCCTCGCTCGACGACGGCAGACACGCACCCACGAGGCTGTAGCCGACGTAGGGGAAGTCTTCGAGCTGCGTCGCGAGGTCGTAGATGCCATCGACACCGCCGACGACGATCGCCCGGTGCAGCGACTTGCCGCGGCGGCGGCGTGCGTGCAGCCAGCGTCGCTGGCCGTACCGGCCGGTCAACAGCAGCAATGTGCCCAGCGGGAGAGCGACCGCGACATAACCACGGGCGAGATTGAGCTGGAACGTGTAGGCAACGATCGCCATGACGGCCATCAGGCGCAGTGACGCGGAGCTGACCCGCTTGAACTCGTCTGCGCCGGTGCCGAGGAAGCGCGCCTCATAGGCACGGGCCAGCACCAGGGCGGCGAGCCAGACCGGCACCAACAGGATGCTGAGCAAGGCGTAGGACAGGCCGTGAATGGCCTTCTGCTCGTCACCGAAGCGAAGATGCAACGCGAGGAGCGTGCTGCCGAGGATGATCGCGAAGTCGACGAGGACGACCATCCGCAGGTACTCGCGCTGCCAGACATCAATCGGGCGGATCCGTCGGCGCGGCTCTCCCTGAAGCCAGGTCGGGACATCGAGGGTCATGTCGTCGGTAATCGACTGCCCCTTGTCCGCGAGAGTCACGTGTTGCCCCCACATGTCTTTGCGAGCCGCCCCAGGCTAGGGCGAGATCGAACGGCTGTCAGCCGAGGTGGCCGGAGATCTGTCGCCGATCAGACAACAGGATTCGGCCGACCCGGGCACGGTCGGATTAATCCACTGTTAATTCCCTCGGCATGTACACCGTATGGGCTTAACCTTGCGTTACACGGAAAGGAGGTGGTCCACGCTTTGAGTACACGTTGGACTTGTGAGGTGGCGGTCCGCTAGACGCCGTCAACGGACTCGAGGTGAGAACCTCCTGCCGTGGCACGCTCCGCCGTGCGCGGCGCTGGCGAATCTCCGACAGTCACCGAACCCCCGGGCGGCCGACCAGTCCAGTCGGCGACCTCCCGTCAGCTTGCTGGCGCCGAGGTGACTGCCCGGGGGTTTCCATTTCCCGCCAGCCAACCCACTGCTGGGAATCAGCCGAGGCTGAGCCAGGTCGCCATCCGCACGACTCCGGTGGCCTTGAGGTCGTGCGAGGTCTGCCACTTCTTCACCGCGGCGACGGTGTCAGAACCGAAGCCGCCGTCGACCGACAGCCCTGCGTGGTGGCGGTTCAGCGCTTCCTGGAGCTGCGTGACGGCCCAGCCGGTGTCACCTGACTTGAGCGGTAGGTCCAAGCCGGCGACCGGCCGTACCACCTTGGGCAGCAGGTCAGAGGTCCACAGCGGCACCACGCGCACGTCAGCGCCGGTGTGCGGGGCCTCGATCATGTTTCCGCCGCCGACGTACATGGAGACGTGGTAGACGGTGGACGGCTTGGTGACGTCGCTCGCGAAGAACAGCAGGTCCCCCTGCCGCGCCGCGTCGAGGGACTCGAAGGTTCCGCCCCCGGCGTACTGCGCCGCGGCCGTCCGCGGGATCGTCAAACCGGCGTGCTGATACGCCTTGAGCTGCAGTCCGGAGCAGTCGTAACCCTTGGGGCCTGTGCCCCCATAGATGTATGGCTTGCCGAGCTGCTTGTTGGCGAAGGCCATTGCCTGCAGGGCAACCCGGTTCTTCGTCTTGCCGGGCTTCTGCTCGAGCGTCCTCACCAGCTCCTGAACCCGCGCCCTGACCTTCGCTTGTGCCTTGGCGTTCTTCGACTCATGCGGGCCAGTTGTCTTCGTGGTCGAGCAGGCGGGCGTCCCGAGCCGCTTCAGCGCCTTCCAGGTTGCGGTGGACGTCGTCCCAGAGACAGTCAGCCCGGCGTCGCGCTGCAGCTGCTTGACGGCCTTCGCCGTCGCCGTGCCGAACTGGCCGTCAACCGCCACCTCGAGCGCGGTCTGGAGCACCGCGACCGCGAGCCCGCTGCTGCCCTTGCTGAGTACGGCGCAGACGGCAGCCGTGCCGCTGCCGCTGACCTTCTGGCCGCAGGCTTTCGGCGCAACGTCGGCCGGCAATGCCATCCAGGTGGCGTCGTCGACTACGCCCGTGACAGCGACGCCGTGGGACTTCTGCCACTTCTTCACTGACTTTTCCGTGGCCGGACCGAAGTCGCCATCGGGGGTTGCGCCGACCGCCTTCTGGATGGTCTTCACGGCCGAGCCGGTCGCGCCCTGGCGGAGCGCCGCACATCCGGTCGCCTCGGCGGCCGACTTGCCAGCGGCCAGCGCAGGAGCGGTGGCGGCAGCGGACAGCAGGGCGGCGAGGGTCGTCACCACACTGGCCCGACCAACCCAGCCACCGCGTGCGCGCACGTTCCAACCTCCGCTCATACCGGAAAGTCAACTACCGACACACCATGTCTCGGCACGTACCCCCGGAGGGCTTGACCTTTGGGTCATCCGCAAAGCGCCAGCAAGTCGGCTGATCGGCCTAATTCGGGCTTCGGCTGCCTAGTCATTTGTAGTCATTCCAACGCCATTTCGTTCCGATTGTCCTGACAGCCGGTTAGGCGGCTCCTAGTCTTTCTCGGACGTCGGCCTCGAGATCCGAGTAGCCGGCGACTGCGTAATTAAGGGACAGGATCCACACGTGTTGCGCAACCCGGCAGCAGCGACCCACGCCGCCAACCAATCTCACGCGGTGGTATCGGCGGACGTCGTCACCATCTGTGCCCTCCTCGCTGTCGCGATCCTGGTCCTGCTGCTGCGTCGCGCCTCGGCCGACCGACAGCGCCTCGCTCGCGCCACCTCGCAGCTCGCCCGCAGCAAGCAAGAGCTCCAGGCGACTGCTGAAGCAGTTCCGGCGGGAATCTTTCGTACCGAGATCGACGGCTCGATCACCTTCGTCAACCAACGACTCACCGAGATCGTCGGCCGCATCGACATCCCGCACTGCGACAACGTCCCGATTCATCCCGACGACCTGCCGGGGGTGATCACCGCTTGGACCGATGCACAACGGTCGCAGCGGCCGTTCCGATCCCAGTTCCGGATCGAGCGGCCCGACGGCGAGATCAGATGGGTCGATGTCGAATGTCGCGCCCTCACCGATGCCAACGGCAAACCGACGTCCTGGGTCGGGTCCTGCTGGGATGCGACCGACGAGCTCGCAACCTGGGCTCGGCTTCGCCGGCTGTCCGAGA
The DNA here is from genome assembly GCA_019239875.1 of Frankiaceae bacterium. Lineage (GTDB taxonomy): Bacteria > Actinomycetota > Actinomycetes > JAFAQI01 > JAFAQI01 > JAFAZI01. The sequence goes on along the minus strand of JAFAZI010000130.1, from coordinate 32,677 downwards.
TCCTCGAGGCAACTCCTGACCTGGTCGCGATGATCGATGCGAAGGGCGTGCTCACCCACGCCAACGTCGCGATGCGAGCCAGGTTCGGGATCCCGGTGGACGGCCCGCTGCCGCCGATCGAGGCGGCCGACCTGTATGCGCCGTACGAGCGTCAGCGCTTCCTGACCGAGGCGATCTCCACAGCAGAGCGCGACGAGGTCTGGATCGGCGAGATCGACCTGATGCTCTTCGACGGCACAACGGTGCCGGTCTCACAGGTCATCGTCGCCCACCGTCACACCGACGGCAGCATCGATTACTACTCGTCGATCACCCGTGACCTTTCCGAGCAGCGCGCCTTCGAGGCTCAGCTCGCCAAGGCCGAGTGGTACGACCCGGTCACCGCGCTACCGAACCGCGCATTCTTCATCGATGCGATCGAGGTGTGCCTCGAGCGCAGCGCCAGGTCCCACAGCCGGTTGTCGGTCCTGGTCGCGGACATCGACCACTTCAAGCTCGTCAACGACTCTCTCGGTCACGTCGCCGGCGACCAGATGCTGCAAGCGGTCGCCGAGCGGCTGCGGGTCGCAGCCGGCCCGTCCGTGCTGCTGGCCCGCTTCGGCTCCGACGAGTTCTGCCTGCTCGTCGAGGACGTCGACACCGAAGGTCCCGTCCAGCTTGCGGAGCGGATCGCCGACCAGCTCTCGGCCCCGATCGAGATCGACGGCGACCCGATCTTCGTCACCGTCTCCACCGGGATTGCGCTGTCATCGGGCAACGGCGGCCAGGACACTCCCGAAGGTCTGCTGCGTGACGCCGATGCGGCGTTGCATCGCGCCAAGGAGCGTGGCCGGGCACGCGCCGAGCTGTTCATCGAAGACTTCCGCCACACGGCCGTCAACCAGCTGCGGACAGCGAGCGATCTGCATCGAGCCCTCGACGGCGGCGAGTTCCGCGTGGTCTACCAGCCTGAGGTCGACCTACGCAGCGGCCACATCGTGGCAGTCGAGGCGCTGGTCCGCTGGCATCACCCTGAGCGAGGCCTGGTCCCTCCCGCCGAGTTCATCCCCCTCGCCGAACAGACCGGTTTGATCACCGGCATCGGCCATTGGGTGCTCACCTCCGCCATCAAGCAAGCCGCGGAGTGGTCGACGGCTCGATGGAACGGCACCGGGCTGCTGGTGTGGGTGAACCTGTCGGCCCGCCAGCTGAGCGACGAGAACCTGGTCGATGAGGTCGCCGCAGCGCTGCGTGAGCACGGGGTCGCACCGCATCAGCTCGGACTCGAAATCACCGAGACGGCGCTGTTGCAGGACGCGGAGGGAGCGGTCGCCGCACTCGGAGCCCTTCGCTCGCTAGGCGTCCGGCTCGCGATCGACGACTTCGGTACTGGTTACTCATCGTTGTCCTACCTGAAACGGCTACCCGTCGATGCTGTGAAGGTCGACCGATCCTTCGTCGACGGTCTCGCCCTCGACGGCGACGACTCGGCGATCGTGGCCGCGGTCACCGGCATGGCACGGGCCCTTCGACTCACCACCATCGCGGAGGGCGTCGAGAGCATCGGCCAGCTGTTCGCGCTGCGCCGACTCGGTTGCGACCTGGCGCAGGGCTTCTTCTTCACCACGCCACAACCCCCGTCACACATCACACGGCTCCTCGAGGACGACCGCGGTGCCGGCCTGTTCAGCTACGAGGAAGCGGTGGGGGACGTCGCGGGAGTCCTGCCGCGGCCGCGGCGGGAAGCAATCCTGCCGCCTCGCCACCCCCAAGCCACCTGATCAGCGGCACAACGGTCTCGGTCGTTGCGCCGACGCTGCCCGACCGCCAAGGTAGGCAGCGGAGGTTTTGATGACGACACCGCCATCTGAAGCAGCGGCCGGCGAAGGCCCGGGACCCGAGTCGGGTGTCGTCGTCCCGTCCGTGCCTCGCCCTGACGGCACGACGCCACCAGTCACGGTGGCGAGCCAGCAGGCCGGCAAGGTAGATCTCGTCCTCGAGGGGGGCGGCGTCAAGGGGCTGGGGCTCGTCGGCGCCGCGTTGGAACTGTCAGCCGCGGGCTATGAGTTCAACCGATTCGCCGGAGCGAGCGCCGGCGCCATCGTTGCGTCGCTGCTTGCGGCGCTGCAGGCGGCCGGCCGCCCGGTCGCCGATCTCGAAACCATCCTGCAGACCGTCGCCTACGACAAGTTCGTGTCGCACGGCGTGCTCGGTGAGGTGGGCTCCGGCATCCGGCTGCTCGCCCACGAGGGCTTGCACAACGGCGAGTACCTGCTCGAATGGCTCGGGGGCGAGCTCGAGAAGCTGGGGGTTGTGACCTTCGCCGACCTCACGATCGATGACGAGCTGATTCCGGAGGAACGCCGTTACAGCCTCGTCGTCATGGTCTCGGACATCACGCGAGGCAAGTCGATCCGACTGCCATGGGAGTACGCGCACTACGGCCTCGTAGCGGCTGAGCAGAAGGTTGTCGAAGCCGTCCGCGCCTCGATGTCCATCCCGTTCTTCTTCACGCCGTGGCGGGTCCACTCCAAGGACGCCGAGGTCGCCGGCGTGAAATACACGGGCGGGACGTGCATCTGGGTCGACGGCGGGATGCTGGACAACTTCCCTATCGATGTCTTCTCCCGCGGTCAGGATCTTCCCGGCCGCTGGCCGACGATCGGCGTGAAGCTTTCCGCGCTCGGCCCACCGCCGGCTCGGCCGACCGATGGCGTGTTCGACGAGGCGAAGGCCTGCCTCGAGACGCTGCTCGACAACGCCGACCGGTTCTACGTCATCCCCGCCGACGCGCAACGGACGATATTCGTCGACCACGGCACGGTGCGCACGACCGATTTCGGCATCACACCCGATCAGCAGCAACTACTCCTGCGGAACGGACGAAAGGCCGCTAGAGCGTTCCTCGCCCACCGGCCGCCACCAGGTTAGGCGGCGCTGCCGTCCTCGCGGCGCCGGCGGACCACGGTCAGCGCCGCACCACCGACGATCAGCACAACGCCGAGGATCACACCGGTGATGATGATCTCGGACCCGGTGAACGGCAGAGTGCCGCCGGAGCTGCTGTTGCACAAACTCTTCGTTGCCGGGACATTGACGGTCGAGTGGACCGTTGCCGGCTTGCCGTCGGCGCCGATGCCGGTGGCAACGATCTTCTCCGTGAGGGGCTTACACGCGCGCTTGATCGGCACCTGGGTGCAACCAGCCCCGTTGCCATTCGTGTGAATGGTGACAGTTGCGCCGGTTGTCACGTTGGTGACGGTCACCGTGCTGTGGGGCTTGAAGTGCTTCACGCAGTACTTGACGAAGTGCTGGCCGAGCACGCCGACGGTCCCGGTCGGGCCTGGCTGCGGCGCAGAAGTCCCGGCCTGCGCGGGACCCGCAGCAAACAATGCAGCGGTAAACGCGAACAGGACGGCGACCAGCGCCGTGCTGAAGCCACGCTTATACGTTGCGGTCACAAATCTCTCCGTCCGTTCGCTGCCGCATCAAGTGTCGCACGACATAGTGCCCGGTCAAGGCCACTCACGCTTATCCATACCCAATACGCAATCTGGTCTGCTGGGGCCGTTATCGGCAAATTGGCACATCGACGTGAGTCTGTTGGAGGCGGGCCATCGGCTGCACCATCGTTTGAGCCGGCCCGGTAGCGGTTGTCGGCTCGATCAGCCGGAGCCGGATCGTCTCCGGCTGTCCCGGATCGAGGGTCACCTCCAGCCCGAAGACCGGGTGGCCGTGCTCGACGCCCTCAGTCACCTGCACCGTCTTCCCACCCAGCGTGGCACGCCGTAGCGCTGCCCCGTTCGTCGTGTGGATGTACACAAAGAGCCGGTTCTGCGGCACGCGCTCGACCGTCCCGTTCCCCTGGAAGTCGCGGTCACCACGAGTCCGAACGTACGGCGGGAGGCCGTGCCGCGGCGCCTGGTTGGTCAGGCGCACCGTGATTGTCGAGTCCCGGTAGTCGCCGGCGCATTGTCCCGCCTGGTAGGCGAACGATCGATCAAGGTAGTAGTCGAGCTTGCTGGCCGTGGCATTGTCCACGTGAACTGCGGCAAACGGCGCCGCCGTCTCGGGGAGCTCGCCCGCTAGCGGTGTCCCGGACAGCTCGGCCTGTTCGCTGGAGTTGGCGGCCCAAAGCGCCAGGTGACCGGCTCCGGCGGATGCGCCCAAGGCCTTCGTGATGGCCACGGGATCACCCGATCCGGAGAGCAGCTTGTGGATGACGGCCGTCGAGACCTCCGCGATGAAGTTCTTCCGCCGGTCATTGGTCAAAGGGTCGGCGCCCGCGAAGTCGACGTACTCCTTCGACTCGATGTAGTCGGCGAGATTTGTTCCGTCGTAGACCCCCGCGTACCCGGGGACGGTCACCGGACCTGCGGCACCGAGCATCGCCTGAAGCGCGAACGGGTCGACCCCGAAGACGCCGTCGATCCGCTGGCCGGTCTGGGCCTGCCACATCTTGGCCCAGATGCGCGCCGCGTCCGGGAAGTTGGGCGACAGATTGCTGGTGATCCAGTGGTTCGCAGGCAGGAAGTTGCCGTAAACGTCCTGGTAGTCGGCGGGGAGCGAGGTGACCGCCTTACGTCGCGTCGGGATGAAGTTCTGCAGTTCGCCGTCGTTGCCGTGCGCGGTTACCCGGATCCGCCCGTGGTTCGCCGTCACGATCGCCCAACCCGAGACAAGCCCTCCGGTTGCTCGCGACTCAGCGTTGTTCTGGATGCCGACGAAGAACCGGCGCTCGCCGTCTGCACCGAGCATGGCCGGACCCGCACGGGCGAATCTCGCGGCGTCGTCGATGGACCCGTGCAAGGACGTCAGCTGCTCGAGTGCCTTGTCGCGGATGTCGCCGAAGACTCCCCACCCGGAGGACAGCCCGGCGACGTCGTCCCGCGCGGTTTCGAGCGCAGTGGCAGCCTTCGACAGGGCCGGTGCTGCGCGCTGCAACGGCGGCAGCGCGATCTTGTTGGGTGCCACTCGCAGCTTCGAAGGCTCGACCGTGAGCCCGACCGAGACCACCGAGGGCAACGCGTTTTCTGCCAGCTCGTTCGTGGCACTGGTCAGCCCTCGCACCGTGTGGATCGGTGGTAGCCAGGACATCGCCCACCAGACCGGATCATGGGTCTCGGCATGAGCCGCGCGCGCGTCGGCCTCCACTCGCTGCAAGTCGGCCTCGGTCGGCTGCCCGTTGACGAGGTCGTCGCGTAGCAGGGCTATGTCTGCTCTGGCGTCCGCCAGATGTGAAGCGGCCGCGACGCCGCGCAGGATGATCCATACCGCGACGACCACCGCCACGAAGACCACGATGATCGCGATCGACGCGACGGTGGACAGGCGGCGCAGCATGCTCAGTCCTCGGCGCGATCGAGGGCAGCCGCCAGGTGCGGCGCGAGTCCACTGTCGCCCGCCGCAAGGTCGATCGCGTACATGAGCTTTCCGCCGCGCACGGCGTAGAGCCGTTTGTCGGCGGTGAAGGCCGGCGCGGTCGGCGTCCGCGCCACCACGTCGCTCGCGAGCTCGATCTGGTCACCGACCGGACCCGTCGTGAGGTGGCCGATCAGGATCTCCGTTACGCCCGTCGCTCGGGTCAGCACGAGTTCGACGCCGATCGTGTCGGACTCGTCCGCGGGCTGCGGCCGCCACCACCCCGCCTCGGAGTGCAGCCATCGGCCGTCCGCAGCGGCGGTCACCCGGCTCGAGTACGCCAGCCACGGCGAACCGTCCTCATAGATTCGCAGCTCCTCGACGTACGGGTAGTCCGGGCCGCCGCCACCAGGAATCGCGCCGACGCCTTCGCCGCGCCAGGTCCCGATCAGGAACTCCAGCGGGCGGAGGGCTTCGGCGACCACTAGGAGTCGCCCAGCAGGAGTCGGCTGATGATCAGCTTCTGAATCTCCGAAGTTCCGCCCCCGATCGACCCGAGCTTGGCGTCCCGAAGCGCGCGCTCGACGTTGAAGTCCCGCAGGTAGCCGTAGCCACCATGGATCTGGATCGCGTCCAGAGCGTTCTGGACGGCAAGCTCTCCGACCAGGTACTTGGCGATCGACGCCTCCATCTGATGCTCGGCGTTCGTCTGCTTCAGGTACGCCGCCCGGTAGACCGCCGTCCGGCACGTCTCGAGCTTCACCTTCATCTCTGCCAGCTTGTGAGCGACCGCCTGGAACTGCGCGATCGGCTTCCCGAACTGCTTGCGCTCCTTCGCGTAGGCGATGCAGCTGTTCAACGTCGCCTGCATGCCGCCGACCCCGCTGGCGATCATGACCGTGCGCTCCCAGTCGAAGCATTCGAACGCGACCTGCCAGAGCGCCGCACCTTCGTCACCGAGCACGCAGTCCGCGGGCACCCGGCAGTCGACAAGGGCGATCTCCGCGGTTGGCGAGGACCGGCAGCCCATCTTGTCCAGCTCGCGACCGACCTGGAAGCCGGGATTCGTCGTGTCGACGATGAACGCGGTGGCCGCCTTCTCCCCGGTCTTGGCGAGCACGGTGCACACGTCCGCGATCGGACCGTTCGTGATGAAGATCTTCGTGCCGTTCAGCACCCAGTCATCGCCATCGCGAACCGCGGTCGTCAGCAGGCCGGCGGCATCCGAGCCCGCCTCCGGCTCAGTCGACGCCCACGCCCCCACCATCGAGCCGTCGGTCAGGCCCGGCAGCCACCGGCGCTTCTGCTCCTCGGTGCCGTGCAGCCAGATCGGCACTGAGCCGATGACCCAGTGCGCGCCGAGCGAGAGGTTGAACCCGCCGTCATGACCACCTTCGGCAATCGCCTCGTTGGCGACGACGCAGTCCATGATCGAGCCACCAGCGCCGCCGTACTCTTCGGCGATCGGCAGCCCGGCCAGGCCTTGTGCCCCGAACGACTTCCACACCTCGTGGTCCCAGCGGCCGTCCTTGTCGCGATCGCTGGCGCCGGGCGCGACGGTCGCCGCCGCCCAGTCGAAAACACTCCTGCGAAACGCGATCTGCTCGTCGGTCAGCGAGAAATCCACGCGATCAGTCTGCCAGGAGCCGGACGATCGGCCGCAAACACTAGGGTTTCTGGAGTGTCCGACATCACGCTCGACGTCGCCGCTCGCGCCGTCCTCGACCAGGTTCTGATCGGCCTGCTGCCGGCATCGGCGTTGCCCGGAGCCGATGGCGACGGCTATCTCGACGAGGAGGGCACGCCGATCGCGGTTCGCGAAGGCGACGCCGTCTCGAGTCGCCAGCCGGTCAAATGGCGCACTCCAGAATCGGTAGCGAGCAGCCAGCCTGTCGTCGTGGCGATCGGCGGACAGCTGCCCGCCGAGCCGGTGCCGGCCGGCTCGCTCCTGCTGCTCGCCGCTGCCGGCGTGCGTGCCGACGACACCAGACACGCCGAGTGGGCGAGCGCGTGGTCTGCTGCGGGCGCCGACATCGTCAAGATCCCGGTGACCGCCGCCGAGGCCGGTCCTCGGGCCGCCGAGTTGGCCGCGGCGTACTCGTCGGGTTCTTTGCTCGAGATCGCCACCATCCCGCATGGCGCGGGCAACGGGCGCACCCTGTTCCTGACCGGCTTCTCCGGATCGGGGAAGTCGACGATCGCGCGCGCTCTCGTCGAGCGGCTGAACGCCGAGCGTTCAGTGACTCTGCTCGACGGCGACGTCGTGCGCACCCACCTGTCACGGGGGCTCGGGTTCTCCCGCGAGGACCGCGACCTCAACATCCGGCGCATCGGATGGGTAGCCGGCGAAGTCACGAAGCATGGCGGACTCGCGGTGTGCGCGCCGATCGCGCCGTACGACGAGACCCGCAAGTGGGTGCGCGCCACCGTGGAGGCGGCGGGCGGTCCCGGATCATTTCTCCTGGTGTGGATCTCCACGCCGATCGAGGAGTGTGAACGTCGTGACGTGAAGGGCCTGTACGCCAAAGCCCGCGCCGGGGAGATCACCGGGTTCACCGGTATCGACGATCCCTACGAGGAGCCGGCGGACGCCGAGCTGGTCATCGACACGACGCATGTCGACGTGCCGGACGCCGTCGAGCAGATCATCAGCCTGCTTCGGGGATGACCGCACCCGCGACGTCCCGCCGACTCGGGTATCGGCCCGAGCTCGACGGTGTCCGTGGTCTCGCAGTGTTGTGCATCTTCGGCTTCCACATGGCGTTCATCTGGTGGCCGATCTGGCACGTCGCGAAGGGCGGCTTCCTGTCCGTCGACATCTTCTTCGTGCTCTCCGGGATGTTGATCACGGAGATCCTCCTCAACGACTTCGAGCGGTACGGTGCGGTCAACCTCGGCTCGTTCTACCAGCGGCGCGCCAGACGACTCCTTCCGGCACTCGTTGCGTTCGTCGTGGTGTCGGTGCTCTGGTACCAGGTCGTCCACGGGACCGGCGGACAGATCCTTCGCGGCGTCGCGTCGGTGATCACCTATGTCGCCTCCGGGCAGTTCGCGACGTCGGTTCACAATCCGCCAGGCGTCGGCCAGATGTGGACGCTCGTGGTCGAGTGGATCTTCTACTTCACCTGGCCGTTGGTGCTCGTCCTGCTACTGCGCTCTGGACGGTCCATCCGAACCATCGGGTACGTCGCGGCGGCCGGCGCGCTGGCCGCGGCGCTCGTGAGGGCGGTCACCTATCACCGGGACCCGAACTACGTCCTGAGCTATCACCTGTCGTGGCTGCGTTTCGAGGACCTCCTCGCGGGATCGGCGATCGGTCTGCTCGGCGGTCGACCGCAGGCCCCGAGCTGGTTGCGAACTGGCGGCCTGGCGTTCCTCGTCTTCGGCACGGCCTACGCATCGATCAGTGCCGAGTGGGTCTACGCCGTCGGCATGTTGCTAGCCGCGCTCGCCACCGCCGTGATCGTCCAGCCGCGCGAGCAACCGTGGTGGTTCGATCGCGTGCTTCGTTGGCCGCCGGTCGTGTGGATCGGCACGGTGTCGTACTCCTTCTACTTGTGGAGCGTCTTCACCGTGAGCGAGGTCTCGCACAATCTGAATAGTTGGCCAACGGCGATCCAACTCGCACTCGCCACCGTGCTGTCGTTCGTCCTGGCGTGGGCGTCGTACACCTTCATCGAGAACCCGCTCCGGGTCCGCTCGCGGCGGTCCGCCGTCCCGACAGGTGTGTCTACGGGTGATCGACCTTCGCGTAGGCGTTGACCAGCGTGTCGGTCATCGACGGATGGCAGACGATCAGCTGATCGGTCAGGCGGTTCGGCTTGTTGAACTCGAGCTCCCCACCGGAGAGGTCCGTCGCCGACAGGCCAGCCTTCATCGCGACGACGACCGGCGCGGCCGCGTCCCACTCCTTCATCGGCCCGCTGTGCATGTAGGCGTCCGCTTCGCCCAGCAACAGCGACATCGTCTTCATGCCGGCGCTGCCGATCGGCTCGAGGACGCCGTCGATCGTCTCGGCGACGGCCACCACCCAGGCCGGCCGTCGGGTGCGGCTGACGGCTAGGCGGGTCGGACCGGTTGCGGTGGGAGGCTCGGGGAGCGGGTCCGCCGTGGACAGCGTCATGCCACGGGCAGGTAGCGCGACCGCACCCTCGGTGAGCCCCTTGCCGCGTTCCCAGAGCGCGACGTGGACCGCCCAATCGGTGCGGCCCTCTTCGCCGTACTCCGTCGTACCGTCGAGCGGATCGATGATCCAGAGCCGCTCGGCGTCGTGGCGGCGCGGGTCGTCGGCCGCTTCCTCCGACAGGACGATGTCGTCCGGGCGGGCCTCGGAGAGCGCTTTCAGCAACAGCTCGTTCGACTTCTTGTCACCGGCGTCGCGGAGCTTCCACGGGTCAGCAAATCCGAGATCGACCCGGAGGCGGAGGAGCAGCTCACCCGCGCTCGCCGCAAGGTCACGCGCAAGGACAGCGTCTTCCATGCTCAAAGTAGGTCCAATCTTCGGGGCCCCCGCGGAAACGTGAGCGAAGCGAGCGTTTTCGTGGGGCTAAAGGATCATGCCGGCGCCGACGGTGGCACCGGTCGCCTCGTCGATCAGCAGGAACGAGCCGGTCGTGCGGTTGCGGCGGTACTCGTCGACGAACAACGGCTTGGTCGTGCGGAGCTTGATCCGCCCGATCTCGTTGAGGCTCAAGGTTTCTGCCGTCTCGTCGCGGTGCAGGGAGTTGACGTCGATCCGGTATTCGATGTCCTTGACCTGGGCGCGGACGTTGCGCGTCGTGTGCTTCAACCCGTACATGCCGCGCACGTGCAGCGGGTCACTCGTCAGCCAGCACACCATCGCGTCGACATCCTGCGTGGCCTGCGGTCGGTTCTGCGGCCGGCAGATCATGTCACCGCGGCTGATGTCGATGTCGTCCTTGAGCCGGACGGTCACCGACATCGGGGAGTACGCCTCCTCGACCGGCCCGTCGGCGGTGTCGATCGACTCGATCGTCGTCGTCAGGCCCGACTCGAGGACCAGCACCTCGTCGCCCGGCTTCATGACGCCGCCGGCCACGGTGCCCGCATAGCCGCGGTAGTCGTGGTGCTCGGTCGACTGCGGGCGGATCACGTACTGGACCGGGAACCGCACGTCGATCAGGTTGCGATCGCTGGCGATGTGGACGTCCTCGAGGTGGTGCAGCAACGAGGTGCCGTCGTACCAGGGCATGTTCTCCGAGCGGTGGACGACGTTGTCGCCCTTGAGAGCGCTGATCGGGATAAATGAGAGGTCGCCGATGTCGAGCTTGGTCGCGAAGTTCCGGAACTCGTCCTTGATCCGGTTGAACACGGCCTCGTCGTAGTCGACGAGGTCCATCTTGTTCACGCAGACGACAAGGTGCGGCACACGAAGCAGCGACGTGATGAACGCGTGGCGCCGCGACTGCTCGACGATCCCGTTCCTCGCGTCGATCAGCACCAGCGCCAAGCTCGCCGTCGACGCACCGGTGACCATGTTGCGCGTGTACTGGATGTGGCCCGGCGTGTCCGCGATGATGAACGTCCGCTTGGGGGTTGCGAAGTAGCGGTAGGCGACGTCGATCGTGATGCCTTGCTCACGCTCTGCGCGCAGCCCGTCCGTCAGCAGCGCGAGATTCACGTGCTCGTCACCGCGGTCGCGCGAGGTGCGCTCCACGGCCTCGAGCTGGTCTTCGAAGATCGACTTGGTGTCATAGAGCAGCCGGCCGATCAGCGTCGACTTTCCGTCGTCGACGCTGCCCGCGGTGGCGAACCGCAACAACTCGGCCATCAGAAATAGCCTTCCTTCTTGCGGTCTTCCATGGCAGCCTCGGAGAGCCGGTCGTCGGCACGGGTTGCGCCTCGCTCGGTGACCCGGGTTGCCGCGACCTCGGCGATGATCTCGTCGTACGACGCTGCCGAGGACTCCACCGCGCCGGTGATCGGGATGTCACCGACGGTCCGGTAGCGGACGGTCAGCGTGACAACCTCTTCGGACTCCTTCGGCGAGGTGAACTCGCTCACCGGCAGCCACATGCCGTCGCGCTGGAAGACCTCGCGCTCGTGGGCGAAGTAGATGCTCGGTAGTGGCGCGTCCTCCTGCTTGAGGTAGCTCCAGATGTCGAGCTCGGTCCAGTTGGACAGCGGAAAGATTCGGATGTGCTCACCCTTGTGGTGCCGGCCGTTGTAGAGGCTCCACAGCTCCGGCCGTTGCGCCTTCGGGTCCCACTGGCCGAACTCGTCGCGGAAGCTGAACACTCGCTCCTTGGCGCGCGCCTTCTCCTCGTCGCGGCGGGCGCCACCGAAGACGGCGTCGAACTGGCCCTGCTGGATGGCGTCGAGCAGCGTGACGGTCTGCAGCGGGTTGCGGACGCCGTCGGGGCGCTCCCTGACCCGACCCTTCGCGATCGACTCCTCGACGCTCGCGACGACCAACCGCAGCCCCATCTCCTGGACCGTGCTGTCGCGGAACGCGAGCACCTCTGGGAAGTTGTGGCCCGTGTCGACGTGCATCACCGGGAACGGGATCGGGGCCGGCCAGAACGCCTTGCGCGCCACATGCAGCATGACGACGGAGTCCTTGCCACCACTGAACAGCAGAACGGGGCGCTCGAACTCGGCAGCGACCTCACGGAAGATGTGGATCGACTCGGCTTCGAGCGCCTGCAGCGAGCTGAGCTCGTACGTAGTCGGCGCAGTCATAGAGCGGTAAGTCTAGTAGGACGCTCGTACTGCTCGCCGTACGCTGCCCAGGTGACTTCCGCCGGCGCGCTCGTCGACGTCGTGGTTGTGACGTGGAACACGCGCGAAGTCACGCTCATGAGTCTCACCAACCTCATGCGTGCCGGAGCCGACCGCGGCATTCGGCTGCTGATCCATGACAACGGATCGAACGACGGCACTCCTGATGCCATCGCGGCCGCGTTCCCAGGAGTGGAACTGGAGCGAGGTACGACGAACCTCGGCTTCGCAGGTGGGGTGAACGCCGCGCTCCAGCGATCCACGGCGCCGTGGGTCCTGTTGCTGAACTCCGATGCCTGGCCGGAACCGGGCGCCATCGACACGCTGGTCGATGTCGCGGAGCGGCTCCCGCGGGCCGCCGTAGTGACGCCCCGCCTGGAGCGGCCGACCGGCGAGCTCGAGCAGTCCACCTGGCCGCTGCCGTCGGTGCGGACGGCCGCGTCGTCGGCGCTGCGGGCCGGCCGGTACGTGTGGGATCACGACGAGGAGCGTCCGGTCGGCTGGGCGGTCGGCGCCGCCTGGCTGCTCCGGCGCGAAGCGATCGACGCGATCGGTCTCCTCGACGACTCGTTGTTCATGTATGCCGAGGACCTCGACTGGTGCTGGCGGGCCCGCGAGGCCGGATGGCAGGTCTGGTTCACGCCCCGCGCGGTCGTCCGTCACGTCGGCAACGCCTCCGGCGAGCAGCGGTTCGGGGAAGCGAGAGCCGACGCGTGGATCAACAACTCGGTGCGCGTCTTCCGCCGACACAGGTCGCGGCCGTTGAGCCTGGCGTGGCAGGCCGCCAACGCCGCCGGGGCGCTGCTCTCCTCCCGCCGGGCCCGCCGCCAGGGCGACCCGGCACTCGCGGCGAACTGGCGACGCCAGGCCCGGCAGTGGCTGCAGCGGCCGGCTGATGACCCCGCAGGTAGCCCGGCATGAAATGCCTTGTGCTGACGAATCTCTACCCACCGCACTCCTTCGGCGGGTACGAGCTCACCTGCAAGGACACCGTCAACCGTTGGCGGACCCGCGGCCACGAGGTCGAGGTGTTGACGACCGCGACGCGTCGCCCGGGGATCGCCGACGACACCGGCGAGACCGGCATTCATCGCGTGCTCGAGTGGTACTGGGCGGACCATGAGCTCCTGCGGCCGTCGCCGCGTGAGCGCCTTGGGATCGAGCGGCGCAACGCGCGCCGGCTCGCCGAGCGCTTGGACGCGCTGCGTCCCGATGTCGTCTCGCTGTGGGCGATGGGCGCGATGTCGCTGTCTCTCATCACGCACTGCGTCGAGCATGGCGTCCGCCTCACCGCGGTAGCCGGCGACGACTGGCTCACGTACGCACCGAGGCTGGACCCGTGGGTCGACGCGTGGTCGCGCCGCCCTCGGCGACTGGCCGCGGTTGCTGCGGCCGTCACGGGCGCACCCACCGCGATCCCAAGCCTCCCGCGCGATGCCCCCGTCGCCTTCGTGAGCGAGTTCCTCCGCCAAGCCGCCACCCGCGGCGCCGTGGTCGGATTCGGCGCAAGCGAGATCGTGCCGCCCGGCATCGACCCGACCGACTTCCCGATCCGGACCGCTGCCGCTCGCCCGTGGCAGGGCACCCTTGTGTGCGTGGGTCGAGTGGAGCCGCGCAAGGGGTTCGACACGGTCGTGCGCGCCCTTTCGGACCTGCCGGATGTCGCGCTGCGGTTGGTCGGTCCGGACGACGGCCAGCTCACCGGCCTGCTCCAGCTCGCCGACGAGCTCGGTGTGCGCGACCGGATCACGACCGGCGAGGTGCCGCGGGCGGAGCTGGCGGGCATCTATGCCGCGGCCGACGTCTGCGTCTTCCCATCGCGATGGGAGGAGCCGTTCGGCCTCGTACCACTGGAGGCGATGAGCCAGGCGACTCCAGTGGTGGCCACCCGGCGCGGTGGCTCGGCCGAGTACCTCAGCGACGATGTGAACTGTCTCGCGGTGCCCCCTGATGATCCGCGCGCGATCGCGAGCGGCGTCACCCGGCTTGCAGCGGACCCGGTGCTCCGGCAGCGGCTCGCGAGCAACGGCGTCGCCACCGCACAGCGCTACGACGCTGACAGCTACGCGGATCGCCTCGAGGCCCTCCATCGCCGAGTGTGCGAGCACGCGTGATGCGGACCGTCGAGCCGACGGAGTCGGTGCGCAGCCCGCGGTGGGTCACCACGTGTCCGGACGTGACGGTCGTGATCGCGACGCACAACCGCGCGGCGTACCTCCCCGAACTCGTCGACGCGCTCGAACGCCAGCGGCACGCGCCGCCCTTCGAGGTCGTGATCGCCGACGATGGCTCGACCGATGAGACGTGGACCGTCCTCACGACGCTCGCACGGTCGACCGAACTTCCCTTCCTCGCGTTGCGCCTGCCGCCGAGCGGCGGACCATCGGTGCCCCGCAACACCGCGGTCGCGGCGTGCCACGGCGACCTGATCGCTTTCACGGACGACGACTGCCTGCCGCACCGGGAATGGCTCGCCCGCCTGCTCCCCGCAGTTCATGCCGGGCGGGTCGTGCAGGGCCGGACCAAGCCGATGCGGGACGGTCAGGTCTCACCATGGGATCGCACGATCTCGATCACGGCCGAGACCGGCCTGTGGGAGTCCTGCAACCTCGCCGTTCCCCGTCGCGTCTTCCAGAAGGCCGGCGGGTTCCCGGTCCTGGACCTGCTCGGCGAGGGCGGGCGGGGCTTCGGCGAAGACACCGTCCTCGGGTCCAACGCAGCACGGATCGCCGGCGGCTTCTGGGCACCGACAGCAATCGTCCGACACCGGTGGGTCCGCGGTGACTACCGATCACACCTCGAGGCGATGCGGCGCCACGAAGCCATGCCAGAACTCGTGCGCCTCGTGCCTGAGCTGCGCGACTACTGCTACCACCGCTGGTTCCGAAGCCGTCGCGCGGCGGCGTTCGATGTGGCACTGCTCGCCGTCGCGAGCGCAGCGGCCGTGCGGCGGGTGGAGCCGCTGGTCGCCGCAGCCCCGTGGATGGTGCTGATCACGAGGGCGGCCCGCACCCGGTGGGGACGCAACCTCGCGGTCCGCATCGCGCAAGAGGCGACAGCTGATGCTGCCGGACTCGGGGCGCAGGTGAAGGGGAGCCTCCAGGCGCGGACCCTCCTGCTCTAACGGCGGCGGACCGCCCAGGCCCACGTGAACAGCGAGTCGGGCTCTGCCAGGCCGACCCGGATGAAACCCGCGTCGGCGAGCATTCGATCCATAGCGCCGAGCGGCACACGCGATCCGAGGAACTGCGGGACGTCGCGACCCTTCGCATCGGCCCGACCCAGCCGACCGAGCAGACCCATCTTGATCCGATGCGCCCGCCACCGAATCGGACCCGGTGTCGCGTTCCACTGCACGGCGAAGACGCCGCCATCGCGGAGCACTCTCGCCGCCTCATGGATGTTCGCCCGAATGATCGAGCGGCGCGGCGCGTGCTGGAACACGGTGAAGGTCAGCACGAAGTCGGCGGTCGCATCGTCGACTCCCGTGAGGCTCACTCCGTTGCCATGCCGGAACTCGACGTTCGGCCGGTTGACGAGCTCCTCGGCCTGCCGGACCATCTCCGCCGAGATGTCGAATCCGACAACCTTCTCGAACGTCTCGGACAGCGCGGCGCAGATCCGGCCGAGTCCGCTGCCGATCTCGACCGCGAGGCCGTGACCGGGCGGGGTTGCCTTCGTCTCGTCCAGTGCGATGTCCGCGATCCGGCGACCACCCGCGAGGAACGCCTCAGGATCGGGATCGTCGTAGCCGAGGCTCGTGTCGACGTAGAACATCGCGTTGCGTTGTGCCGCCTCGTCCCAGAACGAGCGCATCCCCCGCGTCGTACGGCCAGGCACGGTCGGAGCCTACGCGAGCGCCTATCCTCGCGGCGTGCAGGCGGTGATCCTTTGCGGCGGTCGCGGTGTGCGGGCCTGGCCCGCAACGGCGGACGTGCCGAAACCGATGCTGCAGGTCGGGGGCCGGCCCGCCCTGCACCACGTGATGGACATCTACGCACGCCACGGCGTCCACGACTTCGTCCTGGCCGGTGGCTATCGCATCGACGCGATCCGCGACTACCGCGACGCGTTCCCCTCCAGCTGGGACGTGGACATCGTCGACACCGGCGAGGAAGCCGACACGGGTGATCGTGTGCTCTGCTGCCTCGACCGGCTGGGCGAGACGTTCTTCCTCACGTACGGCGACGGCCTCGGCGATGTCGACATCACCGCACTGCGGTCACGACACGAAAGTCACGGTCGCGGGGCGACCGTCACCGTCGTACCGTTGCCCTCGCAGTACGGCACCCTCGACGTCGACCCCGCAGACCGCGTCGTGGACTTCCGCGAGAAGCCGTCATTGCCCGATCACCTGATCAACGCCGGATTCTTCGTGATCAACCGCGATGTCCTCGACCGATCCGTCACCGGCAGCCTCGAGCGTGACATCCTGCCCAACCTCGGATCACGCGGCGAGCTGTTCGTCTACCGTCACGCTGGCTTCTGGAAATCGATGGACACACAGAAGGACATCCAGGAACTCGACCAGCTCGCGACCAGAGAGGTCCCCCCATGGCTGCCGAATCGGAACTAGCCGGGCGGCGCGTCCTCGTGACAGGCGCATCCGGTTTCATCGGCTCCCACCTGACCAGGCGCCTGGTTGACGAAGGGGCCCAGGTCCACGCGCTGACGAGCACCGTGTCATCGGTCTATCCGACCCGGCTGCTCGCGATCCGCGACAAGATCACGCTCCACGAGGCTTCGCTTACCGACCGCGGTGCATTGAACATCCTCGCCGCAGACGTGCGGCCGTCCTACGTCTTCCATCTCGGGGCGTACACGCACGTCGGCAAATCGTGGAACCGGACGGATGAATGCATCCAGGTCAACATCCAGGGCACCGTGAACTTGTTGATGGCCCTCGAGAACGTCGACGTCACCCGGTTCCTCAACACCGGCACGAGCGAGATCTACGGCGACATCGATGTTCCCTACCGTGAGGACGCGGCGGTGCACCCGATCTCGCCGTATGCGGTCTCGAAGCACAGTGCTGAGGAGTACTGCCGGCTGCTCGGCGATGCCCGATCGTGGCCGATCGTGCGGGCGCGGCCATTCAACGCGTACGGACCGATGCAGTCCCCTGACCGCGTCATTCCCGAGATCATCACCCGCGGCCTCCAGAAACGGCCGCTCAAGATGACGCAAGGGCTGCAGACCCGTGAGTTCAACTACGTCGACGACCTCGCCGCCGGGTTCCTCAAGCTCGCGACCGCTCCCGGCATCGACGGCGACCTGTTCAACCTCGGGTGCGGCCGAGAGGTGTCGATGCGAGATCTCGCCACCTTGATCCTCGACCTCATGGGCAACCCGGTCGAGGCGGAGTTCGGCGCGCTCGAGGAACGGCCGATCGAGATCCCCCGGATGTACGCCGACGCGACGAAGGCCACCGAGCGAGTGGGTTGGACGTCGGAAGTAAGTCTCGAGGAAGGGCTGTCCCGCACCATCGACTGGTACCGCGACAATCTGGCGCAGGGCAGTTCGTCCTTCGCACCCTGACGATGCGGATCGC
This sequence comes from Frankiaceae bacterium, assembly GCA_019239875.1. Classification (GTDB taxonomy): domain Bacteria; phylum Actinomycetota; class Actinomycetes; order JAFAQI01; family JAFAQI01; genus JAFAZI01. Next base: position 15,045 of record JAFAZI010000130.1, on the reverse strand, counting down.
GCTGCTTCATCCCTTCAGCTGGCCAGAGGTGCGGCGCGGCGGTGAACGTTATGCCCATGACCTCGCGTGGTGGCTGACGAGCCAGGGTCACGACGTCGACTTCGTGACAGTTGGTGCCACCGACACGACGGAGTACGCCGCCGGGTCGCGCATCGTGAAGCTGGCACCGCGGCCGACCAGCATGGCTGACCGTCGGGGCTTGACCGGCCTCGACGGTTTCGGACGAACCGTTCTGCCCTGGCTCTCTTCACATCGGTACGACGTCGTGCACTCGCTCGCAACCTCGGCCACGGTCGCCGCCGTCAAAGCGAAGCAACGGGTTGTCTACTCCGTCATCGGGCACCCAGGTCCGCTACGGAAGAAGATCCGCCGCCCCGACCGCAAGCTGCTCGACCGCGCGTGCCATGCCGCCAACGTGGTCACCGCGCTGTCAGCCTCGGCCGCATCGGAGACCACGGCCATGACTGGCGTGCCGGCCCGTGTCGTGCAGCCGGGAGTCCGTCTCGACGTCTTCTCACCGAATCTCCGGGCGCGCCGTGGCCGGCCCGAGCTGTTGTTCGCCGCCGACGTCGAAGACCGGCGCAAGCGCCTGTCGGTCATGCTCGACGCGATGCCGATGGTGTTGAAGTCGGTGCCGCAGGCGCGTCTGGTCATCGCAGGGCCTGGCGTACTCCCCGACGACGTCGACCCTGCGGTCCGGGCCGCGATGGACACGCCAGGTGTTGGCACCTTTGCCGACGTCAGCGAGCGATTCCGTCGCGCTCACGTCACCGTGCTGCCGTCGGTGGACGAGGCGTTCGGGCTCGTTCTGGTCGAGTCACTCGCGTGCGGGACGCCGGTGGTCGGTGCCCGATCCGGCGGCTTACCAGAGATCGTCGTACCAGCCGTCGGCAATCTGGCGGAGCCGGACGACGCGGCCTCGCTCGCCGTGGCCATCATCGAGACCGTCGCCCTCGCCGAGAACCCCGCAACGCCGGCCGTCTGCGCGACACACGCGGCGCGGTGGAGCTGGGACGTCGTGGGACCGCAGCACCTCGACGCGTACGACGCGGCCATCGCCTGAAGCTAGGGTCGATCCCGTGCTTGGGCGGCTCATCGGATCCGGGATCAAGCATCAGGCACGCAGCTCTGGGGGCGGCGTCGATGCCTGAGCCCGCCTTCACCGCGGCTGACGTCTCCGTCGTGATCCCCACGCGAAACCGGTGGGACATCCTCGCGATGACGCTGGAGGCGCTCAGGGATCAGACGTCGAGCGGCGCGGAGACCATCGTGGTCGTCAACGGCGAGGACCAGTCGCCACCCGACCTGCCGGGGATCAGACTCGTGCGTACCGAGGACGCCGGACCAGGCGCCGGTCGCAACCTTGGCGCTGCCGCGTCAACGCGGCGAATCGTGATGTTCCTCGGTGACGACACGATCCCTGAGCTCGACCTGGTTCAGCGGCACGTCGCGTCGCACAACGAGTTCCCCGCTCTGACCGACGCGATCCTCGGGCTCGTCCAGTGGCACCCGAGGGTTGCTCGCAACCCCCTGAATCGCTGGCTGGACTGGTCCAACACACAGTTCGACTACCAGCTGCTCGACGGTCGATCGGGCGAGGACGTCGGACCCGGCCGGATGTTTGCGAGCAACTTGTCGATGAAGCGCGAGCTGTTCACATCGGTCGGCGGATTCGACACCGACTTCTACTTCGGTTACGAGGATCTCGACCTCGGGGTCCGCCTTGCGGACAAGGGACTTCGTCTGATCTACCAGCCTGCTGCTCAGGTCCGGCATCTGCACGACTACACATGGGATGCCATCGCCCGGCGCTTCGAGGGGGTCGCTGCAAGCGAGCGGCTGATGTGTCACAAGCACCCAACGGTCGAGCCCTTCTTCCTCCGAAGATGCCAGACCTCTCTCGCCCGCCGTCGGACGCTGCCCGTCACACGGCTGGCCGACGTGATCCCGGCCTGGCTCGGCCCCGTCCGCCGGCGCGTCCGTGATCACGCGAACGCGGTCTACTACCGCCGGCTGGCACCGGAGTTCATCCGCCGTTTCGACGCAGCCGAGACGCTCTGCGATCTGGTCGACTACCTCGACGGCGAGTTCACTCCGACGAAGCTCAACAACGCACGCAAGGCGACGAGCGAGGTCGACCGTGTGTATGCGTGGACAGCGAGCGCAATGGCCGACACGCATGAGCCCGCCCTCTCACTGCTGAAGTCGGAGGCACCCGAAGGCAGCACCGTCATCGACTGGGCGGCCCACGACGGCAGCGCCGGGATCGACCTTGCCCGCGCCGGGTACATGGTGACCTTCCGCGACGGTGAGGACATCGACTCGGACTACGTCAGGTACCGCTGCGCCGCCCATCACATCGCTGCTGACCTCGTCGCCGACGCGGACCTTCCGCCGGCTGTCGACGTCGTGCTGTGCTTGGACCACCTCGAGACGTCACCGACCGCCACGGAACAGCTCGATCGGATCGAGGCGGCCGCCAGCATCGTCGTGGTCAATGCGGCGCAGCAGGCGGACGGTGGGATGGACGCGGCGGCTCTGATGGAGCGTGCGGCACGGAACGGGCTGATTGGAACCGTCCCCGACCGCAGCGGGCGGACCGTGGTCGCCTACCGCGGCAGGCGGGCTCGCGGGAGGCAGTAGCACTCTCCGGTTGCCTAGCCGCCGACTGCATGGACGGGTCTTACGAGAGCCGTCGCATCGTCAGCTCGATGTGCATTCCATGCCAGGCGACTGCGCCGGTCGACCGGGCGAGCCGAGGCAGCGTCTTGCGGATGACGGCGTTTCCGGCGCGACTCCAGGCGATCCGGTCGGTGACGGCGAACCGGCCGGTGATGGCCTGACCGAAGTCCAGACCGCGCACCGCCACGAGCTCGAAGTGCGGGCGAGCCGCTCGCCACAGCCGGCGGCCGGTCATGAAGGCCTCGTACCCACCCTCGTGGGCGCCCCAGGGATTCCAGTCGTGCCGTCCGGAGCGGCGGTCCGCCCACCACTTGTGGAGGCCTGCAAGGTTGGAGTAGTTCGGCGTGGTGACGTACGCCAGTCCGTTCGGCCGGATCACCCTCGCCATCTCAGCCAGCACCCGGTCGAGCTCGTCCACGTGCTCGAGCACCTCGGTGCAGACCAGCGTGCCCATCGACGCGTCGCCGAACGGCAACCGGCCCGCGTCGGCAACCGCCACCGGCGCCAAGGACGCCGCCTCCCTCGCCGCCCCGTGCGAGATCTCGATGCCGAATGTCGGTCCGGCTTCGTTGAGGTCCGGCAGGTTGCCGCCAATACCAGTCCCGATCTCGAGGATCGGCGACGCGACCGTGTGCTCCGCGAGAAAGCGACGGAGGCCGGCGCGCACTTCTCCGGGCGCGGTTTGCGCCTCGCGATCATCGCGGTCCGCGTAATGGCGACTCGCGTCCTCGGCCTTCATCGGCGGCCCGGGAGAGCCCACACACGCGAGTCGATCGGAGCGGTCACGATGGGCCATCATGCCAGCCCGACACCGGCTTGCGAAGGTGGCGGCGTGACATGCTGGTTCGCCATGTCCGCCACCGAAACCGACGTACTCCGGCTGTCCAACAGCTCGGCGTCACCGCGACAGCTGTTCGCCTCGGTGTGGGAATGCCGCGAGCTGATCACGACGCTCGCCCGCAAGGAGTTCTTCGTCCGCTACCGGCGATCCTCACTGGGCGTGCTGTGGGCGGCAGGCCTGCCATTGATCCAGGCAACCGTGCTCTCGATCGTGTTCTCGCGGGTGGTGAGAATCCACACGTCCACGAGCTATCCGGTCTTCGTGTTCACCGGCATGGCGGTGTGGACGTATTTCACGAGCACGATCACGGCCGGCTCGACGTCGATCGTCGACAACTCGGGGCTGACCAACAAGATCTACTTCCCCCGCGCCGTGTTGCCGCTCGTGCAGGCCCGCGCCAACCTCTACGGACTCGCGATCAACATCCTGATCGTGTTCGCCCTTGCGATCGGATTCGGCGATGGTCTCGACGCCCACATCCTGATCCTGATACCGGCAACCCTGCTGCTGGTGCTGCTCTGCTCGGCAGCGGTCCTGACGCTGTCGGCGCTGCACGTGTACTTCCGCGACATCCGGTACGTCGTCCAGGCCCTGTTCACCGGGCTGCTCTACCTCACGCCCGTCTTCCTGCCACTCCAGCGATACCCGTCGGCACTGCGCCACGTCGTGCTCGCCAACCCGGCGACCGGCATCGTGCAGCTCTTCCACTACGCGATCGCCGGTGGCGCCGCCGACTGGGGACACGCCGTCCTCATCAGCGGCGCCTGGACGGTCGCCCTCGCTATCGCTGCCGTCTACGTGCACTGCTCCCGTGACCGGGTGCTGGCGGACCTGCTGTGAGCGGATCGATCGTCGTCGAGGGCGTCGGCAAGCAGTACGTGAAGTACCACGACCAGCCGATGCTCGCCCACGCCCTGGTCCGGCTGGCCGCGCGGTCACGTACCGACCGGCTGTGGGCGCTGCGCGGTGTCGACCTGCGCATCGACTCCGGAGAGTGCGTCGGTGTCGTGGGACGCAACGGCTCTGGGAAGTCAACGCTGTTACAGCTGCTCGGCGGCATCACCGCGCCGACGGAAGGCACCGTCACCGTGTACGGCCGAGTGGCGCCACTGATCTCGGTCGGTGTCGGGTTCCACCCCGAGCTGACCGGCCGCGACAACGTTTTCCTCAACGGCACGATCCTCGGCATGTCGCGCCGCGACATCGAGCGCCGCTTCGACGCGATCGTCGACTTCGCGGAGATCGACGACTTCATCGACACCCCGGTGAAGTTCTACTCGTCCGGCATGCAGGTCCGACTCGGCTTCGCGGTCGCCGTGCAGGCCGATCCGCAGGTGCTCCTGGTCGACGAAGTGCTCGCAGTCGGCGACTTCGCCTTCCAGATGAAGTGCCTGAAACGGATCGACGAGATCCGCACCAGCGGCGCGAGCGTGCTGCTGGTCAGCCACAACCTGTCGATGGTCGAGCGGCTGTGCCGTCGTACCGTCGTCCTCCACGAAGGGACCGTCCGGTACGACGGGCCCACCCTCGAGGCCATCTCGACGCTGCATGCCCTGCTCGACGACGAGGCGCAGGTGCAGGCCGGCGCGGTCGAGGTCGTGCCGAACGTTGCGGACGTGACCGAGTTCGCGATCTGCAACGGCAGCGGGACTCCCGTGAACGCGACACCGACCGGCGAGCGCCTCACCGCGCGAGTGTCGGTTGCTGCGCATCGCGACATCGAGCGGCCGTTCGTCGGCCTGACGATCGACGGGCCACGCGGCGACGCCATCTTCCACCAGGGCAATCGGAGCCGGCCGTTCCCGCCGCTCGCCGCGGGTGAAAGGCGCGTCTACGAGGTGACGTGGAACGCGCAGATGCCGACCGGTACCTATGGCGTGCGGATGCATCTCGGCAGCATCGCCGCCGACGACAAGATCGCGATCCTGTCGGAGCCGGCGCCGGTCACGCTCTTCGTGCAGGGAAAGCTCGACGCGCACGGTGTCATCGATGTCGAGGCCGACTTTGCCGCCGGCGACTGACGGCACACCGGCGATCGCAATCGTCGTCCCCACCCACAACCGCGCGGACCTGCTCCCGCGTTTGTTCACGGGACTCGATGCCCAGGCCGCGGTCGACGGCATCGAGATCGTCGTCGTCAACGACGCGTCGACCGACGACACGAGGTCTGTCCTGGACGACCTCGCCCGCGATGCGGCTGTACCGGTGCAGGTGATTCACCTCGCCCGCAATGCCGGGCCCGCCACCGCGCGAAACGTCGGGTGGCGCGCCACCACGGCGTCCGTGGTCGCGTTCACCGATGACGACTGCGTGCCACAGCCGGGCTGGCTCGCTGCGCTTGCGGCCGCGACGGACACGGTCGACATGGCGCAAGGGCGGACGTTGCCCGACCCGGAGCAGCGGGAGCACCAAGGGCCCTTCAGCCGGACTCTCGACGTGGCCTCGGAAGACGGCTACTACCAGACCTGCAACATCGCCTATCGCCGTGACGTCCTCGAACGGATGGACGGGTTCCACGAGGCTTTCCGATTCCCCGCAGGCGAGGACACGGACTTCGCCTGGCGGGCAAAGGAAGCGGGCGCGTCGTCATCGTTCGTGCCCGAGGCGGTGGTCTTCCACGACGTACCGCGCTCGAGCCTGCGGCGCGCGATCCGCGACAGCTGGCGGTGGCAGAGCGTCGCCCTCGCCGCCAAACGTCACCCCGGGCTGCGGGAGAAGTTCACGTGGCGCTTCATCTGGCGGCCGTCACACGTGTGGGTGCTGGGCGTGCTCCTCGGTGTCATCGGGGTCGCGTCGGAGCCTGGCCTGTGGAGCGAGTGGGCCTTCTTCGGCGCCATGGTTGTGGCGTATGCCGTGTATCGCGGCGCGTTGGCACCGCTGCCGGGGACGGGCCCTCGCAGCCGCTGGGCCGTCGTACCAGGGGCCTTTCTGGTTGACGCCGCGGAGCTCATCGCGTGTCTGTGGGGCTCGATCCGCCACCGCACCCTCGTTCTCTGACCCCACACCTCCAACCCCGCCCCGCTGCCGCCCCGCCCCGCCCGGCCCGGCGTTATCGCCAAAGCGTCGCGAATCTTTGATTTCAGTCGCCTCGAACCAACGATTCGCGACGCTTTGGCGACAAGGGTTGGGGCAGGGCGACCAAGGCCCTGCGAGCGGGTCAGGGTGAGAAGGGGCCGGGCCAGATGCCGGGGGGTGGTACGGCGCTGGGCGTGCCGGTCTTCTTCGCGACCATCATCAGGTGACAGCCGAGCCGGTTGAGCAGCGGAACCGCCTGGCAGAGCGCCTCGATGACATCGACCGCATCGCGCGCGATCTCGTCGCCTCTGTCCAACCGCCTCGCCGTGGCGCTCTGCGGCGGCGGGAACTCGAAGCTCGACGCCGCGATCGTGTCGAGGCCCGCGGCGGCGAACATCCGACGCGTCTCACCCTGCTTGTGCCACGTGTGCGGGAGCCACGTGGTGGGTGCGCCCTCCGGCAGCAACCCCGGGTCGACCGGCTGCGGCCAGACCCATGGGCGATGTGAGATCAGCCCGTCGTGATTGAACCCCACCGCCTTCTCCAGGAAGGCGAATGGATCCGACAACGGGAAGCGCAGCGGCATCTCGGACGCGTTGTTCGTCGTCATCACGAGTACGCCATCCGGTCGCAGCACACGCGCGATCTCCCACACCGCGAGCTCCGGCCGGACCAGGTGCTCGATCACCTCGGTGAAGACGACGACGTCGACGCTTTCGTCTCGCATCGGCAGGCGCTCACCGTCGCCACGCACGAACGACGTGCGCAGCACCGAGTCGCGGGAATCGGCGTGACGCTTCGCCGCCGACTCGATGTGATGTCCGCCGAAGTCCAGCCCCACGTAGTGCAGCGGCAACCCGGCCAGCCGGTCGGCGACCAGCCCGGACCCACACCCGATGTCGAGGACGACGCCGCCCGGCGGTGCGTGGTCGCGGGTGGCGTCGCCGACCAACCGATACCGCATCTCGTGCCGGTGGCCGTGGTAGTCCGACCACATCTCGAGCTCTTCCTCGAGCGTCGGCACCGCCTCGTTGTAATGCCGCGAGAACGCCTCCGGTGTCGCCGTACGCAGCAGCTCCCAGTCGTGCTGGGTCGCCTCGATCCCCCGCCGCCGATACCGCAGGTACGACGTCGACCAGACCGCGAGCAGCGCCGCGCCGAGAAGGCCTCGACGCCGGCGAGATGCCTGCGGCTGCAGCAGGCCAGCGAGCAGGCCGATCGGCAGGCCGACGCGCACGGCGCGAGCCAGGCGCGCCAAAGCCGGATGCATACGGCCATGATGTCTGACGTGCCCCACCCGTTCGACGCCGACGCGTACTGGTCGTCGCGCCTGAACGAGCACTGGGGGCTGACCGGGGTCGGCCATCAGGAGTACCCCGAGCACTACAACCGCTGGCTGTATCGCCGAAAGCGAGCAGTGCTGCGACGCGCGCTCGGCGGTCGCGTGATCGGGGAGGCACTCGACCTCGGGAGCGGCACCGGCTGGGTGGTGCAGCAGCTAAAGGCCGCGGGGGCGACGCGCGTCGCTGGCTGCGAGCTCACCGCCGTCGGCGTCGATCGGCTCCGCGGTGAGCATCCTGACGTCAGTTTCCACCGGGTCGAGATCGGGGTTGACCCGCTGCCTGCCGGGACCGCAAGCATCGACACCGTCACGATGCTCGATGTCATCTATCACCTGGTCGATGACGCGAAGTTCGAGCAGGCGCTCGCCGAGATAGCGCGGGTCCTGCGGCCGGGCGGTGCAGCGATCATCACCGATACGCTCGCCGCCTCGAGCCAGCAGCCGGGCGAACACGTCGTCTTCCGAGGTCGCGACCGATGGGACCCGGCGCTTTCGGCGGTCGGCCTGCGCATTGCGTCGACCCACCCATACTTCAAGGCCCTGTCGCATCCGCGGGAGGCGACGTGGCGTCACTGGTGGCATCCACGCCTCCGCGGGCCGGTCGAGTGGGCGATGGACACGGTTCTGCCGTTGCGGCCGTGGCTTCGGCTCGCGGTCATCGAGCGCGTCACGTGACCACCGTCGCGCACTATCTCGAGCGGTGGCTCGAACTTTCGGCAGGCTTCGTCGCCGCGCACGTCGAACACTCTCGGCACCGTGGCGTCGTCATCAGCCGCGACGGTTGGCTGAACCTCGATGCCTTTGACCACCGGCCACGGCACTCCTTGTCACCGATCCGCAGCCGCACGCCAGAGCGTCACAAGGCGCGCGCGTTGCGACTTCAGCTCGGTGCGGTTCTCGCGGCCGAGCGCGCCGACATCGTCCACGTGCACTTCGGGTACGCCGCAACCGATGCCCTCGCCGTCACGCGACGCCGACCCTTCGTGTTGTCGCTGCACGGCCATGACGTGACCGGCCTGCTGCATGACGAGCCCGACCGCTACCGGGGCGTCGCGCCGCACGTGAACGCTGTGATCGTGCCGTCGCAGTTCCTCGCAGCCACCGCGACGGCGGCCGGCTTTGCTGAGGACCGGATCTGCGTCGTACCCAGCGGCGTCGACACGGAGTTCTTCACGCCAACGCCGCTTCCGGATGGACCTCCGGTCGTCGCCTTCGTCGGCCGGCTCATTGCAAAGAAAGGGATTCCGACCCTTCTCGATGCCTGGCGGACGATTGGTACGGCGGTGCCGGACGCATCCCTCGAGCTGGTCGGCGACGGCCCACTCCGCGGGCTCATCCCGACTGACGACGCACGCATCACCTGGCACGCACCCGAGCCGCGCCGCCGGCGCGAGCAGGTACGCGACCTGATCCGCCGCGCCACCGTCGTCGTCACGCCCAGCGAGACCGGGCCCGACGGCGACAGCGAAAGTCTCCTCCTCGTCAACTTGGAGGCCGCCGCCAGCGGCCGGCCGGTCGTGTCGACGCAGCACGGCGGAATCCCCGAGTACGTCGCCACCGGCACGACCGGGCTGCTGGTGCCCGAAGCCGATCCCGGTGCCCTCGGCGACGCCGTGATCCGCGTGCTGCAGGACCGGTCGCTCGCGATGTCACTCGGCGAAGCCGGAGTGCCCCACGCCAAACAGTGGGACGTGCGCACCTGCACGTCCCGGGTCGACGACCTCTACGAGGAGCTGCTGCGCCGCGTGAAGTGACCGTGGCGCACCGGTACGGCGATCGCGGTCACGAAACCGCGGATGATCCCGCCCAGCCGCAGCGCCGTGCCGAGCGCGCGGTAACCGTCGAGCCGGGCGACCTCTCCAGGGAGCTGGCCGACGCCCCAGGTGACGACGTCCTCACGAAACACCCGTCGCCAGCGCTCGCGGTCAGTGCGCCAGAGCTTCGCGAGCCGGGCACCGCTCCCGATGCCGTAGGAGTGCTGGAGCCCGACCCAGGCGCGGATGCGGCGCCACTGCTCGTGGGTTGCCCCGACCGACGCTTCGTATCGACCGAGGTGGCCGGCGCCGAGGATTCGGTCGAACAGGTCCGTGTCCTCGGCGGCACGCCACCTGGCCCCGGCTCCGAGCAGCTCGTCGAAGCCGCCGACCTCGGCAAGGACGGCCCGGCGCACCGCAAGGCTCGCCGAGTGTCCGAGCACTCCCGTGGTCGTGCGATCGATGACCGCGGGCTGGTCGCCAGACTTGATCGCAACCGTCATCGTCCCGCTCTCCGGGGGCGCTTCGATCCGGCCGGTCACGAAGCCCACGTCGGGGTGGTCCGCCATCGCGGCTGAGATCCCCGCCGCCCAACCGGCGTCCACCACGACGTCGTCATCGACGAACGCGACGATGTCGTGCACCGCAGCCGCCCAGCCGGCATTTCGGGCGTGCGAGGCGCCGGGCAGGTCGCAACGCACGAGGCGGGCGCCCGCGTCGGCGGCAGCCCGTGCGATGAGCCGCGCATCCCGGGATGCCGAGTCGACGACGATCAGCTGGTCATCCGGCCGTAACGAAGCGGCGAGTGCCGCGAGAGCCGTCTGCAGCTGGTCCGCCCGGTCCCGGGTCGGCACGACCACCGAGAGCGGTGGGGACGTCACCGCCCACCCCGCGGCCGGAAGTGACTGTTCTGGATCGGAACGAACCGCGCGCGGGCGAACCCGAGTCCGGTTGCGACCATCCGCACGAGCGCGCCCATCGCCGGATAACCGTGACCCAGCCGCAGCTCCCGAACCACCTCGTGGATGCCCCATCCGAGAAAAGCGTCCCGGCGTACCAACCGCGCGCGATCCGGATCGGTCCGGACAAGTTTCGCCAGCCGCGCCCCGTTGCCGAACCCGTAGCGCGCCTCGAGCAGCAGCAGCCGGCGCGGACCCCGCCAGTTGTCGTGATACGCGAGGGCGCTCGGCTCGTAGCGCCCACCCATACCAGCCGCGAAGCACCGGTCGAACAGGTCCGTCTCGGGTGCAGCGCGGAACCGGCTGCCGACACCCATCTCGTCGTCGAAGCCGCCGACCGCGGCGAGCGCGTCTCGGCGCATGCCGAGGTTGGCACTGTGCCCGAGGTTGCCGGTGCTCGTCGCGTCGTAGACCTCGACCGACTCGTCACGCTTGATCGCGACGTCACGTGACGGGTTCTGTCCGGGACCTGGGAGCACGCGTCCGGTGACGAAGCCGGCTTCCGGGTGCGACGCGACCGCCGCCGCCAGCGACTCCCGCCAGTCCACCGCCACCACGACGTCATCGTCGGTGAACAGCACGACGTGGGAACGGGCCGCACGCCATCCGGCATTGCGGGCACGCCCGACTCCCGGTGTGTCGCAACGGACCACCGTTGCGCCGTACTCCGCCGCGGTCGCGACGATCGCAGCCGCGTCCGCGGAGGCGCTGTCGACGACGATCACCTCGTCGCTGTCCCGTACGGAGGCGCGGACAGCTGCCAGGCAGCGCGCCAACTCCGCCGGCCGATCCCGCGTCGGAACGATCACCGAGATCGCGTCGGGCGCGTTCGATTGCACCGCAGCAGGTTCTCAGACTCGTGAGTCGAGCGCTGCTAGCGTTTGGCGCGTGCCGAATTCGGGTCGCCGAGCGCTGGGGCGTTGATGGCAACAGGCGACCCCGAGTACGACGGCGCGCGGCGGCCGGGCCTGCAGCTTCCGATCGAGATCACCGCGATAACCGCGATCCTGGCCCTTGCGCTCGCGCTGATGGCCGGCGCCGGCGCGGCGCTGTATCAGAAGTCGCGTCCCGCCAACTACCTCAGCGTCGCAGTGCTGCTGATCGACCAGCCGTTGGTCGTGGCGCAGACCCCCGACGCCGCGCCGCTGCAGAAGCTCCAACTCCTGCGTTACCAGTACATCGGCCTGCTGAAGACCGAGACGATCGCGGTGCCCGTGGCTCGACAGGTCGGCAACATCTCGGTCGGGCAGGTCGAGAACGACCTCGTCGGTTCGGCAGACCCGCTGTCGTTCACGATCACGATCGCCGCCACCGCCGACAACCCCTCGGAGTCCAATCTCGTCGCCCAGGCGGCGGTCTCCCAGCTGACCAGCTACGTCGACAAGTCGCAGCAACATCTCGGCGTGCCGGTCACCAGCCGCGTGGTGCTCACCGAGCTCACGCCGCCGCACGCCGGCGTGCGGGTCTCGCTGTCGACCACGAAGATCCTGCTCCCGGCGGTCATCGCGTTCATCGTGGTCGGTGGCGCATTCCTGATCATCGCGGACCTGCTACGCCGTCGTAACTGAGTCATGAAGCGGTCGCGCTGATGGGTCCGCTCCTGATCGATCTGGTCACGGTGCTGCTAGCACTCGTCGTCCTCTACGGCCGCCCGGTGACGGCGCTCGGTGTCCTTGTCGGCACCGTCATGCTCATTCCGGCGACACTGGTCACACCGCACCTCCACACGTCGTACGCAACGGTCAACCATGTGGTCATCACCGCAGCCGCCCTCCGCATGATCGGGAGGTATCGGCGCGGCGAAGCCAGCCGGGACGCGTTCCGGGCCACGCCGCTGCATCTCGCACTTGCGCTGCTGCTCGTCACCTGGGCAGTTGCCGGCGTGGTGTTCGCGCAACCCACCGAGGTGTCCGCCACCGCCGAGCAGCGGATGATCAACCTGGCGTTCACGATCGCCTTCTTCATCGTGGTACTCGCGCTGGTCCGGCAGATCGACGACCCGTGGCGCGTCATGCAGATGCTCACCGTCGCGTTGGTGGCGACCGCCGGTGTCGCCGTCGTCGAACACTTCACCAAGAACTCGTTCGGCCACTGGATCTTCGGGATCGCCGGTCATCCGGGCGAGATCGATGCATCGCACGTCCTCGAGACGCGTGCCGGGCATGTGCGGGTCCGGGCATCGGGTGAGTTCGCGCTTGCCTACGCCTGGGTCGCCGTCATGCTGCTCCCGGTCGCGACGTTGGTCGCGTTGCGCTACCGCCGCGTCGTTCGCCTTGGCGTCCCCGCCGTCGCGCTGGTGCTGCTGGCGATCTACTGGACCTACTCGCGAAGTGCTGCGGCAGCGGTTCCGGCGGTGTTCATCCTGCTCGCGATGGCGGTCCGGGACCGTCGTACTTTGAGCGTCGGCGGACTGGCGGCCCTGGGTGCACTCACGCTGTACCTCGCCGTCCCAACGATCCACCACCATCTGTCGCTCTCGACCGACTCAGGCTCGGTCGGCATCCGGTTCCAGCGGCTGCCACCGATCCTCGAGGCTGCCTCACATCACCCGTACCTCGGTCTCGGTCTCGGCGGGCTGTCGTCGATCGGCGTGTCGACGACCGACAACTTCTACCTGAATGCGTACGGCGAGACCGGGGTGGTCGGCGCCGCGGTCTTGATCGCCGTGTGTCTCACCGCGCTGGTGCAGACCGGCCGCGGCATCACCGTGTCGGACCGGACCCGGCGGGCCGTGATCTCGGCGTCGGTACTCGGCTTTATCGCGTTCCTCGCCAGCGGCCTGTTCGACGACGCACTGCTCCTCGGTCAGCCGGCGCAGCTGGCGATGCTGCTGCTGGCGCTCGCCACCGCGGCTGCCGAGCCAGAGCTCGGGTTCGCTCTGCTCCCCAAGTGGTCGACTCCGCGCGCTGTGTTCCTCACTGTGACCGGTGCGCTTGTCGGCGGGTTCGCCTACCTGGTCGCACCCGTGATCGTGTCGCAGGAGCGCACGTTCTCCACCGTCAGCGATCTCGGCGTCGTCACCAACGGCGGTGGCGGCGCCGGGCCATCACTGATCGGCACGGTGTGCGACGCCGCGAAGGCGCTCGTCGTCGACCTGCCCGACACCCGCATCGAGTGTCGCGACAACTACACGACGCCGGGCGTCGGCACACTTCGGGTCGAGTCGCCGAGCAGCACAGGGACACTTGCGGCTTACACGCTGCTCGAGAACCGACTCCAGCAGGTCGCCTATCTCGGCGACTACCGGACCCAGGCGTTCAGCCCGCCGATCGCCGAACGCGAGACCGCCTGGAACACGGCGCCGGTCTCTGGAGCGGTGCTGGGCTTCGCTCTCGCCTTCATCGCACCGCTTCCGTTGCGTCGCCGCCGGCCGGCGAGCGTCGACATGCCGCCAACAGACGCGGCCACGATCGAGCCGCGCCCCGCCGAGCCGTCAGTGACCATCCCCGCCGCGCCCGACGTCGCCGAGGAGCCGGCCGCGGTTGGGCCAGCCACCGAACCGGACGAGCAGCCCGTCGCAGTTCGCCCGGCTCCCGATCCCATGAAGGAACTCCGGCCGATCGCGACACGCAGCGGTCGAGGTCTGCGACGGCCGCCCGGACCCACGGGTCTTGCGGGCACCGGCCTGCGTCCGCCCCGAAGCACCCCGACCGCGGAACGGCCGCGCCAGTCCGCGCCTCGTCCGGCGACGACTCGGCGCGAACCCGCCAGACGCCAACCACCGGCGCTACCGCCGGTCGATGAGCCGGCCACGCCGAACATTCCAGCGCTCGATCCCTGATCCGGTCAGCAGGTGCCGACCCGCGCGAAGCGGGTCTTCCAGGTCCCGTCTGGTGCGAAGTACTGGTTGGCGACGATCGCATCAGTTCCCGGCCGACAAGAACCGACGGTGTCGTAGACAGTCGCCGCGCCGGAGTACCGGGAGAACGCGGTCTCTGGCGAGGACACGTGGCCCGGCTTGTCCAACAGCACGCCCGTCAAGTGGCGCGGGGCGCCGACGCCGATCGCGGCAACATCGGTGACGCCAACCTCGACGCTGACGTTCGTGTAGGCCCAGTTGATCTCGTACGCGATGTTGCCGCCGCGGTCAGGGCTGACCGCGGCGGTGATGGACGGGTTGAAGTCGTCGGTGGTGTTCCCGTGATAAGCAAGCGCGGTCTGCAGCTGGTGGTTGAAGAGATTCACTCGTCCGAAGCTGACACCCGGGAAGCCATCGGCATCCACCTCGTGTGCGAAGTACAGCCAGTTCCCGACCTGGGTCGGCGAGCTCGTGATTCGTCCGTCGCCCGAGACGAGGGTCCGGCCGTCCGGCTGGTTGATCGGTCGCGACGGAGCAGCGAACGAGTAGGGGATGTCGGCGGCCAGGGTCACCGGCGGGTCCGTGGGCGTCGTGTTGGACAGGTAGTACAGGTGCAGCATGTCTGCCGCGTCATCAGCTGCGAGGAGATACAG
>JAFAZI010000166.1 GCA_019239875.1 Frankiaceae bacterium | reverse complement strand
ATCCACGGTCTTCTTCGTGGCCTCGTCGTTGTTCCAGTACCCGAGCATCACCATCGGGCCGCGGATGTAGATCTCGTCGGTCTGGGGGTCGACCTTCAGCTCAACGGTGCCTACCGGCTTGCCGACATTGTCGGGATAGGTCTTGAGGTCTTCGAACGATGAGGTCGTTGCGAGCCCGCAGCACTCGGTCTGCCCGTACCCGATGCCCCACGAGATGTGCTCGCCGAACTTCTCGCGGATGGTCTGCTGCAGAGCGGCGGACCACGCCGCGCCGCCGCCGCCGATGTGCATCAGCGACGAGGTGTCGAACTCGCCGATCGTCGGCTCGTGCAGCACCCGCCACAGCGTGGTCGGCATCACGCTCCACGTCGTGCACTTCTCGCGCTCGATGACGGCGAGCGTCGACCGGGGGTCGTGCTTGCCACCGGCCCAGACGGTCGTGTTGCCGGCGCCGAGACAGGCGACCACACCACTGTGCAGACCCGAGACGTGGAACAGCGGCGTCGTCGTCAACGCACGCGATGGCGGCAGGACGAAGCCCGGCGGCACCCGGCTGGCGATGATGCCCAGCTGCGCCTGGATCAGGCACACCATGTTGCGGTGCGAATGCGTCGCACCCTTCGGACGACCGGTCGTGCCCGAGGTGTAGAGGATCAGGCAGGCGTCATCCTCGTCGATCGTGATGTCAGGCATCGGTACGCCGTCACCGGCCAGCAGTGCCGTGATCGCAGCGAAGTCCTCGACAACGAGCTTCGGCTCGCAGTTGCCGAGGGCATACTCGACCTCGTCGGGCGCCCACCAGATGTTGATCCCGACGGCGATCGCCCCGATCGACACCGTCGCCCAGAACAGCGTGACCCACTCGATCGAGTTCTTGCCCTGGATCGCGACCCGGTCGCCCTTCTCGACCCCTTGGTCGATCAGCCATCGCGCGACCCGTCGCACCGCCGCGTGGTGATCGGCGTAGGAGATCCTTCGATCGCCGTCGACGATGTAGTCGCGGTCACCGAACTCCAGCGAGCGGTCGAGGATCTCGCGCAGGCTCCTCGGCCGGTTGACGAAGACCGTCATCCGGTGCCCGAGGACCTCCTCCTCGCCGAGGGTGAAGTCGAGGTCGCTCATGTCGTCGAACCTCTAGAGTCAGCGCCATGTCTGATGCGCACGAGGCGATCCGCAACCTGCTCGGCATCTACTGCGAGCGCATGGACGCCGGCGACTTCGACGGTCTTGCCGCCCTGTTCAACCACGCCCGCATGACGGACGAGGAGGGCAACGTCTTCGCCACCGGCACTGCTGAGATCGCGGCGATGTGGCACAAGCAGACGATCCTCTACGACGGCTCGCCCCGAACCCGCCACATCACGGCGAACCCGGTGATCACGCTGAGCGAGGGCGGCACGACCGCGAGATGCCGCTCGTCGTACATCGTGTTCCAGGACGTGCCCGACGTCGCACCGCTGCGGCCGATCATCTCGGGCCGATACGTCGACACCTTCCAATCGGCGAACAGCGTCTGGCAGTGGGCGGAACGCCGCTACGCCGTCGACCATGTCGTGGACCTGTCGCACCACTTGCAGTAGGAAGGCCGGTCAGTTCACGAGCCGGTCGGAGCCCGACCAGTACTGCGCGCGCAACACCTTCTTGTCAGGCTTACCGAGTGCCGACAGCGGGATCGATTCGACGAAATCGACCGACTTCGGGGCGTGCACCGCACCCTTCTTGTCCTTGACCAGCTCCGAGAGCTCCTCGGCAGACACCGTCTGGTCGGGGCGCAGGACGACGACCGCTTTGACGGCCTCGCCCCACTTCTCGTCGGGCACGCCGATGACCGCGACCTGGCCCACCGCCGGGTGCGTGCCGATCACATCCTCGATCTCTCGCGGGAAGACGTTGAAGCCACCCGAGACGATCATGTCCTTCTTCCGGTCGACGATCGTGAGGAAGCCGCCAGCGTCCTTGCGGGCGATGTCACCGGTGTGCAGCCAGCCGCCGGCCAGGGTCTCCGCGGTCTGCTCGGGCTTGTTCCAGTACCCCTTCATGACGAGCGGCCCGCGGACGCAGATCTCACCGGGTTCGCCGTCTGGAACCTCGTTGTTGTCGTCGTCGAGCAGAGCGACCTTCAGCCACGGCACGGCCCGGCCGCAGGTCGCGAGGCGCGCCATGTCGTTCGTGTCGTGCTCGTCCTTCTTGAGCACCGCGATCGTCATGCCGCACTCGGACTGCCCGAAGAACTGGAAGAAGATCGGGCCGAACCGCTCGATCGCTTCCTTGAGCCGCGTCGGTGACATCGCGGACGCGCCGTAGTACACGGTCTCGAGGCTCGACAGGTCGTAGTCAGCGAGCTTGGGGTGGTCCATGAGGATGTAGAGCATCGTCGGGACGAGCATCGTCGCCGTGATCTTGTACTTCTGGATCGCCTCGAGCACGGCGGTCGGCTCGAAGCCGGGGAGTACGACGATGCAGCCGCCGCGCAGCAGGGTCGGCACGAAGAACGCCGCGCCCGCGTGAGACAGCGGAGTGGAGATCAGGAAGCGCGTGTCCTCCGGCCACTCCCACTCGGCGAGCTGGATCTGGGTCAGGGTGGCGCCGCTGCGGTAGGTCTGCATGACGCCCTTCGACTTGCCCGTCGTACCGCCGGTGTAGGTGAGGCCGGTGACTTCCTCCGGGTCGACCACCGGGGCGACGAGCGGCTGCGGGTCGAAGGTCTTGGCCAGCGCGATCAGGTCGGTGCCGACCTCGGACGGGCCGAGCGCCAGCATCGTCTTGAGCCCGGGGACCTTGTCCTTGAGCTCGCGCGCGCGCTCCTCGAAGGCGCTCGGGTCGAACACGAGGGTCTCGACACCGGCGTCTTCGAGCACATAAGCCTGGTCCTCGAGCGAACCCATCGGGTGCAGCGCCGTGCTGCGGCAGGGCGTCAGCATGTTCGCGCCCATCGTGAACAGCACCTCGGGACGGTTCTTCGACAGCATCGCGATCGGGTGATGTTCGGAGATGCCCAACGAGCCGTACGCCTGGATGTAGCGGCTCATCTCGTCGGCCACCTGAGACGCCGTCAGCACCTCGTCCCCGAGGTACACGGCCGGCTTGTCGGCATGGCGGGCAAGTGCCGCCACGAGCAGGTCCGGCATGAAGGCTGGGTGGTGCAGCTCAGCCGGCGACGTCGACGCGTTGGACATCCGAAAACCCTTCGAGATTGGTCGGTGCTGACGATATCTGAAAGGGTGTCAGATATGGAACGGAGGCTGAGCCAGCCATGACCGGCACGACGTTGACGGTCGGCATCCCGAACTTCGGAGGATGGGCGGGGGGTGACTGGAACGCCCTGCTCGACGTCGCCCGCGCCTGCGACGACGCCGGTGTCGACCGGCTCGTCGTCAACGATCACGTCGTCATGGGACGCAACACCGATGCCTACGTGTGGGGCCGCTTCCCCACTGCACCGGACGGTCCGTGGCTGGAGCCGCTGACTGTCCTCGCCGCGATGGCGACAGTGACGAGCCGGGTGAGGTTGTCGACCGGAATCCTCATTGCGCCGCTACGCCCAGCCGCCGTCCTCGCCAAGACAGTGGCGACGCTCGACGTGCTGTCGGGCGGACGGATCGACCTCGGTGTCGGCACCGGATGGCAGAAAGAGGAGTACGACGCACAGAACCTCGACTTCGAGGCACGTGCCGGCCGGCTCGACGACGTGATCGGCGCGTGCCGCGCGCTGTGGTCCAACCTGCCGGCGGCGTACGCCTCCGACACGGTGACCTTCGCCGACACCTTCTGCTCACCACAACCGGCGCAGGAGCGGCTGCCGATCTGGTTCGCGGGGGCGCTCACGAAACGCAACCTTCGGCGCATCGTCGACCTCGGCGACGGCTGGATCCCGATCATGGGCGCATCGCTCGACGAGATTCGAGCCGGCGCCGCCGACATCAACAGTGCCGCCGGCCGACCCATCGCGATACAGGCGCCGGCGCGGGTGGCGACCAACGAGGCCGGCGATCGCGACCCGGCTGCGACGATGGCAGGCGTGGCTTCGTTGATCAACGCCGGTGCAAC
>JAFAZI010000127.1 GCA_019239875.1 Frankiaceae bacterium | reverse complement strand
CGCTCGGCGAACACCGATGCGTTGGCGAAGGAGTACGCCGGGGCGTCGCGCCAGGTGAAGGGCTGCGGCCGCAGACCGAAGGTCGAGCGACACATGGTCGGCTTGCCCTGGTCGCAGTACTGGCACGCGCCGCAGTTGCCGAGCGTCGACAGGACGACGTGATCGCCCTCCTTGACGGTGGTGACCGACGAGCCGACCGCCTCGACGACGCCCGCCCCCTCGTGACCGAGCACCACCGGCGTCGGGAACGGGATCGTCCCGTTGATCACGGACAGGTCGCTGTGACACAGCCCCGCTGCCTCGATCCG
The DNA here is from genome assembly GCA_019239875.1 of Frankiaceae bacterium. Lineage (GTDB taxonomy): Bacteria > Actinomycetota > Actinomycetes > JAFAQI01 > JAFAQI01 > JAFAZI01. The sequence continues at coordinate 7,019 of JAFAZI010000127.1, read as the reverse complement.
CACGACCACCTCACCGGCCGCTGGGTCCTTGACGCCAAGGTCGTCGACCAGCTGGTAGTCGGTGCCGTCGTACACAACTCCACGCATTGCGCTTCTCCTACCTGGCAGGCGTTGTTGAGGTCGACCGACTAGTGCGGCCAGACGAGGGCTTGCATCTCGCTGTAGGCGTAGAGCCCGAACGAGCCACGGTCGCGGCCAACGCCGCTCTGCTTGAAGCCGCCGAACGGCGCCTCCATCTGCTGGGCCACCGTGTTGAGGTCGACCGTGCCGGCCTGCAGCTGCCGACCGACCCGGTAGGCCTTGGCCGCATCCTTCGACCACACGTAGTTGATCAGGCCGTAGTCGGAGTCGTTCGCCATCGCGACGGCTTCTTCCTCGGTCTCGAACTTGATGACCGAGACGACGGGCCCGAAGATCTCCTCGCGGACGATGGACATCTCGTTGGTGCAGTCGGCAAAGAGCGTCGGTGCGACGTAGAAGCCCTTGTCGATGTCGGGCCGCTCGCCACCGGCGAGAAGCGTCGCGCCCTCGTCTTTGCCCTTCTGGACGAACGCCTCGACCCGGTCTCGCTGCGCGGCCGAGATGACCGGACCGACGACGGTGTCCGGTGCGGTCGGGTCGCCGACCTTCAGCGCGGCCGCATACTGCGTCAGGCCGCCGACCACCTGGTCGTAGACCGACGAGTGCGCGTAGACCCGGGTCGGCGCCGTGCAGATCTGGCCGGAGTAGAAGGAGAACGTCGTCCCGATCGCACCTATCGCCGCCGCGAGATCCGCGTCATCCATGACGATGGCTGCACCCTTGCCACCCAGCTCCATGAGCACGCGCTTCATCTGGCCACCCGCGACCGCGCCGATCGCCCGGCCGACCTGAGTCGAGCCGGTGAAGCTGACCATGTCAACGTCGGGCGAGTCGACCGATGCCTCCCCGATCTCGACGGCGGTGCCGCCGATCAGGTTGACGACGCCACCCGGGATACCGGCTTCCTCGAGGGCCTGTGTCATGAGGATCACCGACAGCGGATCCTGCGGGGCGGGCTTCACGACCAGCGTGTTGCCCATCGCGAGGGCGGGGGCGATCTTGCCGCTCGGGTTCGCCCACGGGTTGTTGTAGGAGGTGATGCACGTGACGACGCCGACCGGCTGCCGGTAGACCACCGCGCCGGTCAGGCCCCCCTTTGCCAGCGGCGTCGACTCACTCACCGTGGGCGGTAGCGGGATGTGGGTCTGCTCGAGCGCGCCCTTCGCGTAGCGGCGGAACCGCTGGACGGCGATGTTGATCTGCAGTGAGCCGACCGTCGCGGATGTCGCGCCGGTCTCGGCCTGCGCGATCGCGGCGTAATCATCACCGTGCTTCGCGATGACGTCCGCCACTCGATGAAGCAGTTCAGCTCGCTCCTCCGGCGTGGTCTTCGACCAGGCGGGGAGCGCCGCTTTCGCCGCCGCCGCGGCGTCGTACACCTGTTGCTTCGACGCCTCAGGCGCCTGCCCGACGATCGACTCGTCAGCCGGGTTGATGACGTCGTAGTAGCCGTTGGCGGGCTCGACCCACTCGCCGCCTATATAGAGGCGGTAGTTCTCATCGCTCACGCGTCGAAGCGTATCTGACGCCTCGTCAGGTTTCTCGGGTCGGGTTTCTACCGCACCGGCGGACGCGTCTGGGTGGTGGTGGCCATTTCCGAGTCAGGGGACTCTCCAGCTTCGACCGGTGGACTCAGGTCGAATTTCCAGTGCTGCATGCGGTTGTGGAACTCGATGAACTCGGTCGCGGCCGCCGCGAGAGCGACGGGGTCCTCGGGGAGGATGCGCGTCGTGTCGCAGTCCAGACACGAGAGGGTCGACTTGCTGGGCATGCATGTCACCTCGCTTGCTCGAGGGCACTGCGTTGGGGGCAGTGTGCCCATCAAGCACAAACCGAACCCCGACCCGTTGAATCCCACTCGTTCGGAGTAGACGTGTTCCCCTACGTCTCGCATCGAACTGTGGCAAACCGGCGGCGCACTTGCGCCGCACGCTTCCGCTGTGCCCCGGTGCTGAACACAACCACCGCTCACGACCGAGCTGCCAACGCTCAAGACAGCGGACGCTCGCGCGAGTTGGCTGCCGTTGTGTTCAGAAACGGGCGGACTTGGTTCGTCGCGCCTACGGGTGCTGGGAGCTCACCGAGATGACCTCGCCGGTCAGGTACGACGCATAGTCGCTCGCGAGGAAGATGATCACGTTCGCGACCTCCCACGGCTCGGCCGCACGGCCGAAGGCCTCTCGCGATGTGAGCTCGGCGAGCAGCTCGTCGGTCGTCACCTTCGCCAGGTTCTCGTGCATGGCGAGTGAGGGCGCGACGGCGTTGATGCGGACGCCGTGTTGCACGGCCTCGACTGCGGCCGTCCGGGTCAACGCCATCACGCCGGCTTTCGCCGCCGCGTAGTGGGCCTGCCCGGCTTGGGCGCGCCAGCCGATGACCGAGGCGTTGTTCACGATCGCGCCGCCATGGCCGCTGGCCTGGAAGCGCTTCACCGCCTCCCGTGTGCAGCGCATGGTTCCGTTCAGCGTGACGTCGAGCACCCTGTCCCACTGCTCATCGGTCATCTCGGCAAGCTCTGCGGTTCCGCCGAGGCCCGCGTTGTTGACCAGGACATCGAAGTCGCCGACCGCGTCGAACATCTTCTGGACGTCGGCCTCGACCGTCACGTCACACGGCACCGCTACCGGCTCGCTGCCCATCACCTCGGCCAACCGATCCGCTGACTCCGCGAGCCGCCGCTCGTGTCGATCGCTGATCGCAACGATCGCGCCCTCTTCGGCACAGCGCTTCGCCGTGGCGAAACCGATGCCGGTGCCTGCGGCTGCGGTCACCAGGACCGTCTTGCCGTCGAGCAGGCCGTGACCGACGGGGTACGGCGGCGGACCGCTCACGATGAAGACTGCTCCGCCGCGGCGGCGCGGGCCTTCATCATCTCCATGTACTCGAGCATCGGCAGCCGGTCGGTGCCAACCTCCGCGACAAGCCGCTCCGCGAGCTCTTCCGGAGTCCAGCGGTGGTCGTTGGTGACTTCCTTGATCTCCCGCGGCTGGCTCCACAAGGCGATCTTGTTGCCGACCACCGTGTAGGTCTGGCCGGTGATCTCGCGGGCCGCGTCGGAGAGCAGGAAGACCACCATTGGCGCGATGTCCTCGGGCTCGCCGGTCTCCGCCGTACCGCCCGGGACATTCGCCTGCATACGAGTGCTGGCCACCGGGGCGATCGCATTGGCGTTGACGCCGTACTTCATCAGGCCGAGAGCCGCGCTGCGCATGAGCCCCACGATGCCGGCTTTGGCCGCCGCGTAGTTCGCCTGACCGACACTCCCCCACATCCCGACGCCAGAGGTGAAGGCGACGAGCGAACCGCCACCCTCCTGCTTGCGCATCACGGCCGATGCCGCACGGAACACGGTGAACGTTCCCTTGAGGTGAGTCTGGATGACGCCGTCCCACTCCTCCTCGGTCATGTTGAACAACATCCGCTCACGGAGGATGCCCGCGACGGTCACGACACCATCGATGCGACCGAACTTCTCGACAGCCGTCGAGACGATCCGCTCGCCTGCCTCCATCGTCGAGATGTCATCCGCCAGCGCGATCGCCGTACCGCCCGCCGCCTCGATTTCCTTCACGACCGCGTCGGCGACCTGGCTCGACGGCTCGCTGCCGTCCATCGACACGCCGTAGTCGTTGACGATGACCGTCGCACCGGCCTCAGCACACGCGAGCGCGACCGCGCGGCCGATGCCACGACCCGCGCCCGTGACGGCAATGACCTTGTTCGCAAGCATTCCTGGCATGCGCGAAACGATATCTGACGGGTTTTCAGATCCTCGCGGTGCTGCTGCCAGCTCTCACTCAATACGGATGCCCGGTGGCATAGTGCGCGCATGACCAACGCTGATCTGCGAGCCAAGCGGGAAACCGTCGTACGCACTCACTTCGAGTCGGAGGCGGCGCAGGAGTTCGACGTCACGCTGTCGACGTTCGACCACCCGCGCTATGAGGTGGTCGCCACCAACTCCGTCTACGACGGCGCCGACGAGGTCATGAAGTACTACACAATGACCCGCACGGCGTTCCCCGACCAGCGGCACGACAACGTCCGGCTCCACCACACCGATGACGCGGTGATCGCAGAGTTCGACCTGCTTGGCACACACCGTGGCGAGCTGATGGGGATCCCGCCGACCGGCAAGACCTTCCGCTGCCCGGTCGTCGCGATCTTCTTCTTCGAGGGCGAGAAGATCGTGATCGAGCGGATCTACTTCGACACGATGACGATCATGAGCCAACTCGGCGTCGCCGCCTCTCCGGTGTCTGGATAGCCATTCGAGTCACTTCCCGCGGACGCTCCAATTTCGTAACGCGGCTTTCTCCTATGGCGTTGGTCGTGCGGGCCCAGGTCTGCGGGAACACCCGCGCGCCGTGGAAAGCGCTCGTCTCGCCCATTTCTCCTCCGAGAAGACGTATCAGTGATCGACGGTCGGCCACTTCACGCGGCGCAGGCGTCGACCCGTGAATCCGGAGCAGGCGTTGCCGGCCGAGTCGGTTGTGCCAAACCCCTACACGGCCGCTCGAACCCTGATCTACTCGACGGATCAGTGTTAGGGGACTTCGCGTGCGCGGCAAGGTTTTCGATGTTGCGGTCTACTGTGTCGCGGTCTCGATTGCCCTCGCTGCATCTGTGGGTACGGCTGCAGCTAGTCGGCGACATCCAAGCGATGGTCGATCGCCTCGGCCTAACGATGTACTGCTTTCGCCATCAGTCGCTTCAGTGTCGACCCGAGGCGCATTCACTGCACACGGTCCAGGCTTTAGTACAGGTTCGTTTTATGGAGACATCTCGAGCAGTGGCCGTTACGTCGTCTTCGAATCGCCGTCGTCTCGACTCGACCCCTCGTCGCCACCTCCCGCCGAGGACTATTGGGGCGTCTTCTTGCGAGACAACGTCGAGGGCACGACGAAGCGCATCGATGTGGCCCCGTCGTCGCGATACGAATTGCTGGGTGACAGCCACCAGCTGCCTCGCATAAGCGACGACGGACGCTACGTGATCACCGCTGAAGACGTGCTCCTCCCCGACGGCACAATCCGCGAAGGCCTGTTTCGATACGACCGGGTAGCCGATGCGATAGCGCCTATCACCGCGTTCTCGCCAAGTCGTCTGGCGATGACATCTCGCCTTTCCGTCGACGCTGCAGGTGATCGCGCTGCGTGGCTCGGATGGGGACGCCTCACAAACGGAAGTTGGGGCGCAGGGGTATGGCTTTGGTCGCAAGCGACGGGCAAGGTCCGTGATCTCGTCACGACCACTGATGGCCAAGAACTTCGCATGATAGGCGGCTCCGTGACGCTATCCGCCGATGGCCGCCAACTCGCATTCGTCGGTCAGCCCCAAAATCTTGTAAGTACACCATCGGAGCCGCCAGCTTCTCCTCAGCTTTACACAATGCCGACTACGGGGACGGCGGTCCCGTCCGCCATGCTCACACCACAGTCAGATCTTCCGAACTACGGCGTGGAAGTTGACGACGGTTCGGCAATGTCCGGCGATGGCCGATACGTTGCTTACACATCAAGGTCCACCAACATCACTCGGTCGTGCCAAGGCGACTGTCCAGCTGCCGAGTACTGGCAGACGCACGTCTTCGCTTGGGATCGAGAGAGCGGAGCTGTGATCCAGGTCGATCCCGTGCTCGCGGATCCGGATGGCGCTGCCGCCACAATCGGCTCAGACGGCGACGGTTCGATGTCGACTGATGGTTCCAAGCTCGTGATCACCTACCGGACTGACCCGGTGCACTTCGCCATCGGAGTTGTGTACGGAACAACAGATACCTACCTTGCAGACCTGCAGAAGTCCTCATTGGAGCGCTTCACTGTCGGCTGGCATGGAGGCGAGAACATATCCAGCGCAGAGAACACACGAATCAGTGGCGATGGCCAATACGTGGTTTTCGACGCGATAGACAACCATCTCGTGCCTGGAGATAACAACGACACTGTTGACGTCTTCGACAGTGCAGTAGCTGATGCTCCGTCGGTAGCCCTAACAGCAAGCACCAAGCGCCACAGCCTGAGGTTCCATTGGCAGAACCCCGAGAGGTTTCGAGAGGTTCAAGTACGGCTCGGTCGCGGGACACACTCCATCCCATGCCGTCATTGCGGCCGCAGGTTGTACGCCGGGCGGAAAGCAACCGCAGCCGCAGGTCAGCTTCGCTCCCACACGAGGTACACCGTCGCTGTGTACACAATCCTGAAGAGCGGTCGAATTCTGAGCCGGAAGGTAGCGGTTGCACAAACCCACACTCATTGAGACGCCATTCCTCGTGCCGGCACGGACCCTGCCGTCCCAGCCTCGTTGAGAGCGCCCACCAGTTCAGTGATCCGTTGTCGACTCTCTTCGTAGAGCCGACCGAGCGGCGCGTCGTCAGAAGTCACCGGTGCGCGATTCGATCTTGTGCGGCGTCTCGTGACGATGAGCGCTCAGTTGGTCCCGACGATCCCGACGAAGCTGACCATCTCGCCGGGATAACCGCCGAGGTTGTGGGTCAGCGCAAGCGAGCGCTTGCCGTACGTCGAGATCCGCCGCTCCTCAGGCGCTTCGCCCCGCAGCTGCAGCCACGCCTCGTACATCATGCGCAGACCAGACGCGCCGACCGGATGGCCGAAGGACTTCAGGCCGCCATCGGGGTTCACCGGGAGTTCGCCGTCGAGGTCAAAGGTCCCGGCGAGGACCTCCTTCCATGCGGTCCCTCGATCACAGAAACCGAGGTCCTCCATCAGCACGAGCTCGGTGGGCGTGAAGCAGTCGTGGACCTCGGCCATCGCCAGCTCGCTGCGCGGATCGGTGATGCCGGCCTGGGCGTAGGCGTCGGCGGCGGTGGCGGCGATCTCCGGGAAGTGCGTGTAGTCGTACGCCGGGTCCTCCAAGCCGCTGCCGTTGCCCGCGACGAACGACAGCGCCTTGATGATCAGCGGCGAGTCCGTGTACTT
>JAFAZI010000023.1 GCA_019239875.1 Frankiaceae bacterium | reverse complement strand
TTGGCGCCCGCACGTCCGAACTCGACGGCGATCGCCTTGCCGAGGCCGGTGCCGCCACCGGTGACCAGGACGGTCTGTCCCGCGAACGTGTCGGCGGGCAGCATCCCGCCGGGCTCGCGGGCTTCGAGGCTCACTTGCCCTCGAACTTCGGAGTCTCGCGGGCCGCCTTGGCGGCGTACCCCTTCGGCATGTCCTCGGATACGAACTCGACGGCCGCGGACAGCGCCTCGAATCGCATGGCGTCGGTGAGCCCCCGGTCAGCGAACTCGTTGATCGTGCGTTTGATGCTTTGTACGGCGAGCGGGGCGTTGTCGCGGATCTCACGGGCGACCTGAAGCGCCGCCTCGTCGAGCTCCTCGGGCGTCGTCACGAGCTGAACCAGGCCGATGCGTTCAGCGGTCGCGGCATCGATCCGGCGCCCGGTCAACGCGAGGTACTTCGCCCAGCCGGCCCCGGCGTCGCGGGCGATACGCATGTCACCGCCGGCGTCGATCGAGACACCGATGCCGGCCTCGGGCAGCCCGAACTTGGCGTCGTCGGCGGCGATCCGGATGTCGGCCATCATTGCGAGCTCGAAGCCGAACCCGAGGCAGTAGCCGTGGACCGCTGCGACGATCGGCTGCGGCAGGTTGGCGAACGTGCGGAACTGTTCGTGGACCCAGCGCAGCGCCTCGTAGAAGTTGCGCACGTGCTCGGCGGGCGAGCGTCCGGTCACGCGGTCGCCCGGGTCGCCGACGTCGATGCCGGCGCAGAACGCGCGACCTTCACCGCGGATCAGCACGACGCGGATCTCGTCGTTGAAGCGGATCTCCTGAGCTCGCTTGGCGAGCTGCCTCGTTGCCTCCCACGACCAGGCGTTGAGCTTCTCGGGATGGACGAGGGTCACGATGCCGATGCCGTCCTCGACGGTGAGCGTCAGCATCCAGTCCGGCTCGTCGATCCGAGGCTCGGTGCGAAGCATGACCGCGACCCTAGCGAATCTGACGGCGCGTCAGAATCCCGCGCTGTGAAGGTTGTGAAGGATGCGCTACGGCCTGTCGTGTCGCAGCCTTCACGACCTACCTGAACCAAATCCCGGCTTGTGGAGCAAAACGGGAACGTGTTCTACTTTCGGGGTGAGCGATAGCGAAGCCGAGATCGTCGTCGAATGGGACGAGTGCGAAGCGAACGCGGTGTGTGAGGGCATCCTGCCCGAGATCTTCACCGTCGATGACGACGACAACCTCCAGGTCAGCAACTTCCACCCGCCCGCCGAGCTGCTGGACAAGGTCCAGGAGGCCGTCGACATGTGCCCGAAGCGGGCCCTTTTCTTGAAGCGCCAGACCTCCTAGGGGGACCCACATGAAGGCCGCCGTACTCCACGAGATCGGCGCGGACAAGCTCGACGTCCGTGACGACATCGCCTCGAGCCCGGTCACCGACGGTAAGGTGAAGATCAGGATCAAGGCCACGGGGGTCTGCCACTCCGACCTGTCCGCGATGAACGGCACCATCCCGTGCCCGGTCCCCGCAGTGCTCGGTCATGAGGGAGCGGGCGAGGTGATCGAGGTCGGTGCCGGCGTCAAGAGCCTCGCAGTGGGCGACCACGTCGTCGTCTGCTGGTCGCCGCAGTGCGGTCACTGCAAGGACTGCGTGAACGGCAAGCCCCACCTGTGCATGACCTACATGATGGACGCGTTCATGGACGCCCACTTCACGATGGGCGGCGAGCCGATCTTCGGCATGGCCGGCGCGGGCACGTTCGCCGAGGAGCTGATCGTTCCGGAGGACGGCGCCATCAAGATCGACGCTGACGTGCCGTTCGACGTCGCGTCACTCGTTGGCTGCGGTGTCATGACCGGTGCCGGCGCGGTCATGAACGCCAGCAAGGTGCAGCCGGGTTCGTCGGTCCTCGTCATCGGATGCGGCGGCGTCGGCATCAGTGCGATCCAAGCGGCGAAGATCTGCGGCGCCGCGAAGATCGTGGCCGTCGACATGGTCGACCAGAAGCTCGAGTGGGCGAAGCAGTTCGGCGCGACTCATGCCGTCAAGCCGGAGGACCTCTCGGCGACCTCCCTCGCGCTGACCGGAGGCGCCGGTTTCGACTACGCGTTCGAAGTCGTGGGACGCAGCGACACGATTCGCACGGCGTACGACAACACGAAGCGCGGCGGCACGACGGTGATCGTCGGCGTCGGTCGTGCGGAGGACATGGTGTCGTTCAGCGCGTTCGAGCTGTTCTACAACGAGAAGAATCTGCGCGGCACCTACTACGGCAGCGCCAACATCCGGCGGGACTTCCCGCTGCTGCTCGACCTCTGGCGGTCCGGTCAGCTCGATCTCGAAGGCATGATCACGCGACGGCTGAACCTTGAACAGATCAACGACGCGTTCGCCGCGATGCAGTCCGGCGAGGTCATCCGCCAAGTGATCACCTTCGACTGAGCGCAACGACCACATGCACGTCGGCATCTCGCTGTTCGCAACCGACCTCACCACGGACATCCGTGACGTGGCACGGGCGGCCGAGGATGCCGGATTCGAGTCACTGTTCGTCGCGGAGCACAGCCACATCCCGACGTCGCGAAAGACGCCACATCCGTCGGGCGACGAGATGCCGATCGAATACGCCCACACGCTCGACCCGTTCGTCGCGATGTCAATGGCCGCCGCCGTCACCAGCCGCCTCAAGGTGGGCACCAGCATCTGCTTGGTCAACGAACGGGACCCGATCTCCCTCGCCAAGGAGGTGGCCTCGCTCGACCTGCTGTCCGGTGGGCGATTGGTCTTCGGCGTCGGCGCCGGATGGAACGTCGAGGAGATGGTTCATCACGGCATCGATCCGGACCGGCGATGGGACATCATGCGCGATCGCGTGAAGCTGATGCAGGCGCTATGGACCCAGGAGGTTGCGTCGTACGCGGGTGAGTTCGTGTCGCTCGAGCCGACCTGGCAGTGGCCCAAGCCCGTGCAGAAACCGTTGCGAGTCCTCATCGGCGGCGGCGGCAAGCGGCCGATGCGGCACGCGGTCGAGTACGCCGGCGGGTGGATGCCGATGCCGTCGAAGGAGAAGTTCGGCGACCGGCTCGCCACGCTGAAGCAGATCGCCGACGAAGCCGGCAAGCCGGTCCCGGCGGTCACGCTTACCGGTGTCCGGCCGGACCGCGACGTGCTCGACCACTACGCGGCGATGGGGATCGAGCGCGCCGTACTCATCCTGCCGTTCGCTGCCGATGTCCTTCCAACCATCGCGGAGTGGTCCGAGCTGGTGAGCGCATGACCCGGGCCCTGGTGCTCGGCGGCGGCGGCGTCGCGGGCATCGCGTGGGAGACCGGACTGCTCCTCGGTCTGCTGGAGTCGGGGGTGGACGTCACCGACGCCGATGTCGTCATCGGCACGTCCGCGGGATCGGCGGTTGCGGCGCAGATCACGACGGGGAGCTCGCTGCCGGATCTTTACCAGCGGCAGGTGTCGGGTGAGGCGGCGAAGCACGAGATCCATGCCGAGTTCGACGCCGAGTCGATGATGGCCACGTTCGGCAAGATCGTTGCGAAGCTCGTCCCTGGGGTCGTGATGAATCGAGCGATCGGCGAGTACGCCCTGCACGCCTCGACGGTTCCGGAGGCGCGCCGTCGCGCGGTGATCGCTGGGCGACTTCCGGTGCACGAGTGGCCCGAACGCGAGCTCGTCATCACCTCCGTCGATGCGCGAGCAGGGAAGCCACGAAACTTCCGGCGCGACGACGGCGTGGATCTCGTCGATGCGGTCGCCGCGAGCTGTGCCGTCCCGGGAATCTGGCCGCCGGTGACCATTCAGGGTCGTCGCTACATCGACGGGGGCATGCGGTCGACGTCGAACGCTGACCTTGCAGCCGGGTACGACGACATCCTCGTGATCTCTCCGATGCCAGAGCTGCCCATGGTGGCGGCGTCGGTCAAGAGGGCGATCGAGCACTTGAGCGAAGGCTCCTGCGTGGTCACGATCCAAGCCGACGCGGATTCGCTCGCCGCTATGGGAAGCAACCCGCTGGACCCGGCGACAGCCAAACCCGCCGCCGAAGCTGGCCGTGCGCAGGCGGCGGCTCATGCCACCGAGGTCATGGCGTTGTGGAAGGGTGACGCGGGTGGGTGAGCTTCGGGTCGGCATCCTCGGGGCTGCCCGGATCGCCCCGATGGCTCTGGTCCGGCCGGCGCGCGAGGTCGCCGGGGTCACGGTCGCCGCCGTCGCTGCCCGCGACCCGAAGCGTGCTGAGGCCTTCGCCGCGAAGCACAAGATCCCGACCGTTCACTCGTCGTACGACGACCTGCTCGCGGACCCCGATCTGCACGCCGTCTACAACCCGCTGCCGAACGCGCTTCACGCCGAGTGGACGCTCAAGGCGCTGGCAGCCGGCAAGCACGTGCTGTGCGAAAAGCCCTTCACGTCCAATGAGAACGAGGCCCGCCAGGTCGCGGCGGCCGCCGACGCATCCGGCTTGGTGGTGATGGAGGCGTTTCACTACCGGTACCACGAGCTGGCCGAGCGGATCCGGACGATCTCCCATGACGGGAGCCTGGGCGACGTCACCAACGTGCAGACGTGGATGTGCTTCCCGCTGCCGAAGTTCTCCGACATTCGATACAACTACGCCCTCGGTGGCGGTACGACGATGGACTGCTGCTATGCCGTGCACGCACTACGTCTCGTCGGACCCGGCGAGCCGACTGTTGTCGCAGCGCGGCCCAAGCTGCGTGGCCCAGACATCGATCGGGCGATGGACGTCGACTACGCCTTTCCCGGCGGCGCCACAGGCCACTCGACGACATCGATGTGGTCGCATCGCCTGTTCCGGTTCGCGCTCAAGGTCACCGGCACCAAGGGCGAGATGAAGGTCTTCAACTTCATCGCACCGCAGTTCTTCAACCGGCTGACAGTGGTCATCGAAGGTAAGAAGACCAGCGAACGGGTCAAGGGCGAGGCGACCTACACAGCCCAGCTGCGCGCGTTCGAGGCCGCGGTCAACGACGGGGGGCCCGTCATCACCTCACCTGACGACGCGATCGTCACCATGCGCCTGATCGATGACATCTACCGCGCGGCCGGGATGCGGCTGCGTGGCGAGTGATCGGGTCGCGCGTCAGTCGGGGATGTAGTCGAACGTGTCCGGGTCAGGTCCGATGCGCTCGTCGCGGTTCAGAGCGCTGATCGCCTGCATGTCTTCGGCCGACAACTCGAAGTCGAACACGTCGATGTTCTCGCGGATCCGCTCTGGCTTGACCGACTTCGGGAACACGATGTCGCCGCGCTGGATGTGCCACCGAAGCACGACCTGGGCCGGTGTCTTGTCGTGACCGGCGGCGATCGATGTGACTGTCGGGTCGTCGAGCACCTGGCCGCGTGCGATCGGTGACCAGGCTTCGACGGCGATCTGCTTGTCGGCGCAGTGCTCGCGGAGTTCGGTCTGGGTCAGGTAGGGATGGACCTCGATCTGATTCACCGCTGGTACGACGTCACACTCGGCCGCGAGCCGGTTGATGTGGTTCACCTGGAAGTTGGAGACGCCGATCGACCGCGCTCGGCCGTCGCGGTAGAACTCCTCGAGGACACGCCAGGTCGACACGAAGTCGCCGTCGTACAGGGTCGGAAGTGGCCAGTGGATCAGGAAGAGGTCGAGGTACTCGAGACCGATCGTCTCCATTGTCAGGTCGAAGGCAGCGCGCGCATCGTCGGGCCGGTGGTAGCCGTTGTTCAGCTTGCTCGTGATGAAGACCTCATCGCGATCGATGCCGAACTTGCGTACCGCTTCGCCGACCTCGCGCTCGTTGCCATACATCTGCGCCGTGTCGATGTGGCGGTAGCCCGCCTCGAGCGCGGCGATCGTGGCGTCGACGGTTTCCTCAGGCTTGACCTGGAAGACGCCGAACCCGAACTGCGGGATGGTCTGGCCATTGTTGAGCTGGATGTCAGGAACTGAAGGCATCCCTCAGTCTTACCCGCCGGCGGGGTCCCTAGTGTGTTGAGTCATTAGCTTGCTGCCAGTCTGGATTAGGCTTAGTGAGTGCCGGATCCGTATGCAGCAGTGGTGGTTTTGACAGAGGACGAGCGGGCCCAGCTTGAGGCCTGGTCGCGACGTCCGAAGAGTGCTCAGTCGTTGGCTCAGCGCTCTCGGATCGTGCTGGCTT
>JAFAZI010000164.1 GCA_019239875.1 Frankiaceae bacterium | reverse complement strand
CCACCTGATGGAGAACCTGCCGCAGGAGCGCCTGTCGATCGCCGTCGGCGCGGTTGCCGGCGCGGAACGCGCGCTCTCGACGACGATCGACTACTGCAAGACACGTACGGCGTTCGGGAAGCCGATCGGCGCGTTCCAGAACACCCGCTTCGTCCTCGCCGAACTGGCGACCGAGGTCGAGATCGCGCGCCACTACCTCGACAAGTGCATCACCGAGCTGAACGCCGGACGGTTCGATGCGACCGACGCGGCGATGGCGAAGTGGTGGACCACCGAGCTCGAGAAGAAGGTCATCGACCAGTGCGTCCAGCTGCACGGCGGCTACGGCTACATGCTGGAGTACCCGATCGCGAAGGCGTTCATCGACAGCCGCGTCCAGACGATCTACGGCGGCACTACCGAGATCATGAAGGAGATCGTCGGCCGGTCGCTCGGCGTCTGAGCCGATGCGCGTCGCCGTACTGTCCGACACGCACGGTCCGCGGCGGTGGAAGCGCTGCCCGGTCGAGGTCGCCCGCCAGCTCGACGGCGTCGATCTGATCCTGCACGCCGGTGACGCCTGCACGGCTGAGGTGCTCGACGAGCTCACGGGCTTTGCGCCGGTCCATGCGGTCCTCGGGAACAACGACGGAGCCGACGTCGTGGCATGGGGGGCGCCGGAAACCGTGCAGCTCGACCTCGCCGGCGCGCGAGTCGCGATGGTTCACGACAGCGGCCCGAAGGCGGGGCGACCGGCACGGTTGCGTCGGTTGTTCCCCGATGCGGACCTCGTGATCTTCGGTCACTCGCACATCCCGTGGGACCACACGGAGGCGGGTCAGCGGAGCTTCAACCCCGGCTCACCGACCGATCGCCGTCGCCAGCCCAGGGGCACGATGGGGTTGATACGGATCGCAGATGATCAGGTGGCGGTGGACCTGGTGGCGGTGACGTGACGGGGAGCGCGACAATGCCTGTGTCATGAACCACTTGGACTTTCGCCCTCGTGACCGTGTTCGTCGAGTCAACGGCGGGCGGCGCGCCAGCACCATCCTCGCGACCGTGTTGCTGGGCGTCGCACTTGCGGTGCCCGCGTCGGCGTCACGGTCGTCGAAGCAGCCGGCACCGGGCGTTGATGTCGTCGTCCACACCTGCTACCACGACCTCGGCTCGACGATCAACACACCGCTGTACGCCTTCTGTCGTGGCCTGCAGGCGGTCGCCGCGTCCGTCGGCGCGATCTGCCGTACGCCGCTGCGAGACCTGCCGAGCAAGGGTGCGGCCGACTCCTGTGCCCTCGTCGACGGGCGCAAGGTCAGCGAGAAGCAGGTGGAGAAGTACCGCCACTCGTGGGTGCACCATGCGCTGTTGCTGCAACGCCGGCTCGATGCCCGATCGCCGTTGTACGAGGCGCAGTTCGCGGGCTCGCACAACACCTTCAACGCGTCGTCGTACTTCGTGCCGGCGAACGGCAAGCCGGTCGACTACTACCCGACGCTGACGAATCAGGACCCGAACCAGGTGTTCTCGATCGCCGACCAGCTGCGGCTCGACATCCGCGGCATCGAGATCGACCTGCACTGGGTGCTCAGCCTCTACGGCTCGGTGTCGACGGGTGGTTACTGGGTCGACGTCTGTCACGGCGACTCCCAGTCACTGCCGCTCGGCGGCCCGACCGTTCATGTCGGCTGCTCGATTGACCGGTCCTTCCAGAGCGCGTTGCTGGAGGTGCGGCACTGGTTGGCACATCACAAACGCCAGTTCCTGTTGATCTACCTCGAGAACCAGCTCGACAACAACGCGAAGGCGCACGCAGTCGCCGCATCGCTGATTCGCCAGCATCTGGGTCGGCTGGTCTACCAACCGCGTGGCCACCTCCCCTCCGGGACGTGTGACTCCATGCCCTACTCGACGTCCCGGCGACAGATGATGCGGCACGGCGCGCGGGTGCTCCTCGTCGGCAACTGTGGCCCCGGCGCGTGGAACCGGTGGGTGTTCACCCGCGGTGACCAGTGGAACGAAGGCGGCGACCCGACAACCTACGGGCGGAAGGACTGCGCCGCCGACACGGCCGCTCGGGAGTCGCACAGCGAGTTCCGCCGCATGTTCGAGGAGAGCCCGTTCCTCGAAGCGGTCTTGTCGGCATCACAGACCTTCACTCCGGCGGTGACGCGCCGCGCCGTCCACTGCGGGGTCAACCTCACGGGCTGGGACCAACTCACGCCGAACGACGGGCGGCTCCGGGCGTTCGTGTGGAGCTGGTCACCGCATCAGCCCTTACGTCGCGGTCACTGCGCGGTGCAGGGCAAGCATGGCCGGTTCCGCGTCGCGGACTGCGCCACCAGGCACCCGTTCGCCTGTGTCGACGGACACCTCGACTGGCACGTGACCTCGGCGGCGGGGTTCGCGTGGCAGGGGGCGCGGATCTGCCGCGAGGAGATCCCCGGATCGACGTACGGCGTACCCCCCAACGGCTTGCGCGACCGGCAGCTGCAGCAGGCGAAGCCGCACCCGCACCTGCGGGTCTGGCTCGATTATGCGAACGGTCAGCACGGTTGGAGCCCGCACCCCGCGCGGCGGTACCTGCACCAGTGAGGCGCTAGGGTTCGCGCCGTGGCAGGACGTTACGGGATCACGTTTCCTTTCGACGGCATACCGCTGCTCGACCAGCGGCCGATCATCGAGTCGCTCCCCGACCTCGGGTACACCGATCTGTGGTCTGCCGAGTCGAACGGGATGGACGGGCTCACCCCGCTCGCGCTGGCCAGCGTCTGGGCGCCGCAGCTGCGACTCGGTGTCGCGATCGTCCCCGTCTACACCCGCGGGCCGGCAACCTTGGCGATGTCGGCCGCGACGATGGCGGCGGCCGCGCCCGGGCGCTTCGTGCTCGGGATCGGTACGTCGTCCAACGTCATCGTCGAGCGGTGGAACTCCACCCCCTTCGACAAGCCGTACCAGAAGGTCAGGGACACCCTGCGGTTCCTCAAGGCCTCAATGGGTGGGGAGAAGGTCACCGAGGACTACGAGACGTTCTCCATCAAAGGCTTTCGGATGGGCTTCACGCCGCCGGAGCCGCCGACGGTGCTCGTCGCGGCGCTCCGTCCCGGCATGTTGAAGCTGGCGGGCCGCGAGGCGGATGGCGCGATCACGAACTGGCTGGCGCCGCAGGACGTAACGACCGTCGCGGCGCACCTCGCCGAAGGCGGACCGGACAAGGAGCTCGCGGCACGGATCTTCGTGGCCCCGACGCCCGACAAGGAGACCGCCCGCGCGGTCGGCCGCTTCGCCATCGCGGCGTACCTGACCGTTCCCGTCTATCGAGCGTTCCATGAGTGGCTGGGCCGCACCGAGCTGATGCAGGGCATGCAGGACGCGTGGGCCGCGGGGGACCGGAAGGCCGCGCTGGAGGCGATCCCCGACGAGCTGGTCGATTCGCTCGTGGTGCACGGCGACTACGACACGTGCCGCGCGCGAGTGCAGGAGTACGTCGACGCCGGCATCACGACGCCGGTCCTGGCGGTACTGCCGGTCGGGGTCGAGGCTGCCGACGCGGTCAAGGGACTGGCGCCGACCGCATGAGCGAGGCTGTGGTCACGGCGACCGGCGCGAGCGTCGTCGAGTTCCGCAACGAGGACGGGATCGGCGTCATCACGCTCAACCGCCCGGAGTCGCTCAACGCCTGGACGTTCGAGATGGGGGTCGAGTACCTGGCGCTCCTGGATGCCGCTGCGGCGGACCCGGATGTCAAGGTCATCATCGTCACGGGGGCCGGCCGGGGTTTCTGCGCGGGCGCCGACATGGGAACCCTCAAGCAGCTGATGGCCGGGGAGCTGCCGCCACGCGAAGGTGTGCGCGAGGACTTCGCGACCGAACCCGCCGTACCGAAGCCGGTCATCGCGGCGATCAACGGGCCGTGTGTCGGCCTGGGCCTCGCCCGGGCGCTGTACTGCGACGTCCGCTTCCTCACGCGGGGCACCAGCCTGTCGACGGCCTTCGCCCGCCGTGGGCTGCCCGCCGAGGACGGTCTGGCCTGGCTCATCCCGCGGATCGTCGGGTGGTCGAAGGGGCTGGACCTGCTGCTGTCCGCGCGGACGATCAGCGCTGAGGAGGCCCTCGAGCTCGGGCTGGTCAACTTCGTCGTCGACGACGCCTACTCGGCAGCCATGGCGTACGCGCAGGAGATGGTGCGTGAGTGCTCGCCGGCGTCGCTGCGGGAGATCAAGGACCAGATCTGGGGCGGCGCGGCCGCGTCCTTGCCGGAGGCCAACGCCCGCGCCGACGAGCTGCTGCTGAAGGCGTTCACCCGCCCGGACCTAGCAGAGAGCGTGGTCGCCTTCCTCGAGAAGCGCCAGCCCAACTTCCCACCCCTCACCACCTGAGTTTTGAACTGTTGACCACGCGGTTGAAGGCACGACACGCGGGAGTGTCTGCCTCCAACCCCGTGCCGATCCTGTGGATATCGAAGCGCTATCCACTGATCGCCGGATAGCGCCTTTCATGCCAGCCCGGCGGGGTCACCATCGCGCATGTCCATCGACGACCGGATCGCCGCCATCGCGATCACTCAGAACTGGCTGATCTCGGCACGGCAGTGCCTGATGATCGGTATGACTCGTGACGACATCCGAACTCGCGTCCGACGCGGCGAGTGGGTGTTGATGGCGCGCGGCGTCTACCTCGTGAACGCGGACCTCCATTGGGACGGGCTGCCGGAGCAGGCATGGTGGCGCGCCGCGGTTCTGAGCTATGGCCCTGGCTCGTGCATCGTCGGGGTCGCCGCCGTTTCGGCGCTCGGCATCTCCGGATCACCACCTGGCAGGCGCCCCATCGAAGTCGCCAAGGTTGGCGGTGGCTCACGGGATGGCCGAAAGATCGACGAACGGGCCCGTCGCTTACAGGGATGGGACGACGGTTTCATCGTGCGGCAGTTGCCGGTCCAAGCGAACGAGATCGTTCACGTCGACGGCATCCCGGTCCGCCGAGCCGACCGGAGCGTCATCGACGCGGCGCTGTCGGTAGACCGAGGCAGTGCCCTCGCTCTCCTCGACTCGGCGCTGCGGACGCGTGCTTTGACGCCGGCCGAACTGCGGAACAGCGTTGCCGCGGCGGCGCATCGACCGGGCATCGTCATGCTGCGTCAGATCGCGACCTATGCGGATGGCAGAGCGGAGTCGCCGCTGGAGTCCCTCGTTCGCCTGGCCTGCATCGACGGCGGCGTCACCCCGGACGATCTGCAGTACACGGTGCGTGACACGGCCGACAACATCATCGCGGTGGGAGATCTTGCCTGGTTCCTCCGGCGCGCACGACCGCTCCTCGCAGAGGCGGATGGCGAGAGCGTGCATGGTTTGCCGGCGCCCGTCTACCGCGACCGCCACCGCGGGAACGCACTCGTCGGGCGGTCGTGCGACACGATCCGATTCACCTACGAGGACACGCGGCGCCGGGGCTACATCGCGTGGGCGGTCAAGGACGCCCTCCGCGCGGCTTAGCCAGTTGATCACGCGGTTTGAGGCCGACTCGCCGGCGCGTCGTGCCGCAAAGCGCGTGGTGAACAGTTCAAAACTGGTTAGGCGGGGGCGAACCATTGCTGGGGGTTGGCGATCAGCATCGTGTCGATCTGGTCGTCGCTCACGCCGCGCTCTCGCAGCGCCGGCAGGACGTCGTTCGTGATGTGCAGGAAGTGCCAGTTCGGCGAGAACTCCAGGTACGACGGCTCGATCCAGTCCATGTAGCACGACGCGTCATGCGCGAGCACCATGCGCTCGGTGTACCCACGCTCCGCCAGGGTCGCCACGATCGCGACGCGCTCCTCGAACGGCAGGTAGAGGTCGATGCCGAACCGGTCCATCCCCAGCAGGTAGCCGAGGTCGGCGAGCTCGCTGAGGTGGTCGGGATCGTTCACGTCGCCGCTGTGGGCCAGCAGGACGCGGGAGGGATCGACGCCCTCACCGCTCAGCAGCTCGTGCACCTCGAGGCCTCGATGCATCGACGGCACCGTGTGCACCATGATCGGCGCACCGGTCGCGAGATGCGCCTTCGCGACCGCCCGCAGGATCCGCGCGACGTCCTCCGTCATACCTGGCTCGTCGATGGCGCACTTCAGGAACGCAGCACGTACGCCGGTGTCGGCGATGCCCTCAGTGATGTCCTTGATGAACATGTCAGCCATCGGGTCGGGCACATCGAGCCCGGGGAACACCGGTCCACGGAACTTGAAGAACTTCGGGACCGTGTCGTAGGTGTACACGCCGGTGGCCACGATGATGTTGAGGTCGATCTTCCCGGCGATCTCGACGATGCGGGGTATGTAGCGACCGAGACCGATCACAGTTGGGTCAACGATCGTGTCGATGCCGGCGTTCTTCAGCGCCGTCAGCTTCTCCACCGCATCGGTGACCCGCAGCTGCTCGTCCCAGTGCTCCGGGAAGTTCTGCAGCACCTCGGGCGTGATCACGAAGACGTGTTCGTGCATCAGGACGCGTCCTAGCGCACCGCTGTCCACGGTGCCGCGGGCGGTCGGGATCTCGGCCAACCGTCAGTCCTCCTTGGTGTCGGAGCCAGCCATGCGATCGCGGATCGCCTCGGTCACCGTAGGGTCGAGCAAGGTCGTCACATCGCCGAGCTCACGGTTCTCCGCAATGTCACGCAGCAGCCGGCGCATGATCTTGCCGCTGCGCGTCTTGGGGAGCTCGGGGGTGACCAGCACCTGACGTGGCTTTGCGATCGGCCCGATCTGTTTGGCGACGTGATCACGCAGGCCTTGCACGAACTCCTCGCCTGCGGACTCGTCCTCGGCGACGCTGCCGCGCGGGGTCACGAAGGCGACGATTGCCTGGCCCGTCGTTGGGTCGGTGGCGCCGACCACGGCCGCCTCCGCGACCGAAGGGTGGGACACCAACGCATGCTCGACCTCGGTCGTCGAGATCCGGTGACCGGAGACGTTCATCACGTCATCAACCCGGCCGAGTAGCCAGATGTCACCGTCGTCGTCCTTCTTCGCGCCGTCACCGGCGAAGTACACGCCGTCGAAGCGCGACCAGTACGTCTCCTGGTACCGCTCGTCGTCGCCCCAGATTCCCCGGAGCATCGATGGCCAGGACTCGGTCAGCACGAGCAGACCGCCGCCGCTCTCACCGACTGACTTCCCGGAGTTGTCGACGACGTCGGCGCTGATCCCGGGCAGCGGCGTCATGGCGGCGCCCGGCTTCGTCGCAGTGATGCCGGGCAGGGGAGTGATCATGATCGCGCCGGTCTCGGTCTGCCACCACGTGTCGACGACCGGCGTCCGCCCACCGCCGACGTTCTCCCGATACCAGATCCAGGCCTCGGGATTGATCGGTTCGCCCACTGATCCGAGGATGCGCAGCGATGACAGGTCGTATGGCTCGAGGACCTCAGCCCCCCACTTCATGAGGGTGCGGATCGTCGTCGGTGCGGTGTAGAGGATCGAGACCTTGAGATCCTGGATGATCTTCCACCAGCGATCCTTGTCCGCCGGATGCGGCGTGCCTTCGTACATGACCGACGTCGCCCCGTTCACGAGCGGGCCGTACACGATGTAGCTGTGCCCGGTGATCCAGCCGATGTCCGCGGCACACCAGTACACGTCGGTGTCGGGCTTGAGGTCGAAGACCATCCGGTGGGTGAAGGCGGCCTGCGTCAGGTACCCGCCGGTCGTGTGCAGGATGCCCTTCGGCTTCGCGGTCGTCCCGGACGTGTACATCATGAACAGTGGGTGCTCTGCGTCGAACGGCTCCGGGGTGTGATCATCCGAGGCCGGCTCGACGACGTCGTGCCACCAGACGTCCCGCCCCTCGTCCCACTCGACGTCGGTCCCGGTACGACGGACCACGAGAACCTTCTCGATCCCGGGAGTCGACTTAAGGGCCTCGTCGACGGCCGGCTTGACGGGTGCCGGCTCGCCGCGGCGGTACTGGCCGTCGGTCGTGACGACGAGTTTCGAGTCCGAGTCGTTGATCCGGCCGGACAGCGAGTCGGAGGAGAACCCGCAGAAGACGACGTTGTGGGGCGCACCGATTCGGGCGCAGGCAAGGATCGTGACGACGGTCTCGGGGATCATCGGCATGTAGATCGTGACCCGGTCGCCCGCGCCGACGCCAAGTGAGGTCAAGGCGTTCGCCGCCTTGCAGACCTCGCGCTTCAGATCGGCGTAGGTCACGTCGCGGCGTTCGGTGTCCCCGTCGCTGATCCAGTGGAACGCGACCTTGTCGCCGTTCCCGGCAGCGACGTGACGGTCGACGGCGTTGACGCTCGCATTCAGCTTCCCGCCGAGGAACCACTTCGCGAACGGTGCGTTCCACTCGAGGACGTCAGTCCACTCGGTGTCCCACGTCAGCTCGCGTGCCTGCTCCGCCCAGAAGCCGAGCCGATCCTTCGCGGCGTGCTCGTAGATCTCCGGCTGCGCGTTGGCGTTCTCGGCGAGCTCAACAGGTGGATCGAACCGGCGTCCCTCGTGGAGGAGGGCGTCGAGTGCGGGCTCCGTCACGACTGCGACCTTTCGACGGCATGGCCAAGCGGGACTGGCATCGTTACACAGCGAGCGTGCCCGCTCCCAGACCGCCCGAACTCACCCTTGTGGCCCGGGACTCGGTGACCACCTGAGGCCTTCGCGAAGCCGGTCGAAGCCGTACCAGATCACGTCCATCACATGCCGGGTCAGCTCATCGGCCGACGGGCCCGCTGTCGCGTCAGGTCGCAGCGCGAGGCGTTCGGTCGCGCCGACCACGATCTGCGCGTAAATGCTCGCCTCAGCCGCGTCGCCGCCGTCGCTGTGCTCGAGCAGCAATGACGCGATCATCGTGGCTTGCTGACTCCGGACCGCTTCAAGTGCGGCGGCGGCCTCCGACCCGGGCGTCACACCCTCTGACAGCAACGAGTGCAGCCCACTTCGCCGCTCGTCGATGAAACCGAAGTAGGCCCGTAGGCCCTCGGCGATCGCGGCCTCCGGCGATCCCGCGGCCGTAACCGCCGAGAGGACGACCTCGCCGAGCGTCCGCCCGACGCGCTCGACGACAGCGGCCATCAGGCGGTCCTTTGACCCGTAGTGGTCGTAGAGGACCGGTTTCGTGACGCCGGCGGCCTCGGCGATGTCATCCATCGACGCCGCTTGGACGCCGCGGGCAGCGAAGACCGCCTCCGCCACGTCGAGCAGCTGGCGGGCTCGCTCGTCGCGAGGAAGTCGCCGTCGTACGGCGGGAGTGGCAGAGGTCACAGAGGCGGTCACGAGAACTACTTTACAGGTAGTAGGTTACTAGCGGTAGGTTAGGTGCACCCACTTCTCGGAGGACCCGTGACCACCCCACTCCCGACACACGTCGACACCGCCATCGTCGGCGCCGGATTCGCCGGATTGTGCGCCGCGATCAAGCTCGACGAAGCCGGCCGATCCGATTTCGTCGTGCTCGAGCGCAACACCGAGGTCGGCGGCACGTGGGAGGCGAACAGCTACCCCGGCTGCGCGTGCGACGTACCAAGCCACCTGTACTCGTTCTCCTTCGCGCCGAACCCGGACTGGCACCACGCCTTCTCCCGGCAGCCGCAGATCTTCGACTACCTGAAGTCGGTGGCTACCCGTTACCGCCTCTACGACCGCATCCACTTCAGTACGGCGATGACGGGTGCCGACTGGGACGACTCGGCTGGGCTCTGGGTCGTGAGCACATCGCGCGGAGGGTTCACCGCGAACCACCTGATCCTCGGTGCCGGCGGGCTGTCCGATCCGAGCCTGCCCGCCATCGCCGGCATCGAGACCTTCGCCGGTACGACGTTCCACTCCGCGACCTGGGACCACGAGCACTCGCTCACCGGCGAGCGCGTCGCCGTGATCGGTACCGGCGCCTCCGCCATCCAGTTCGTCCCCCACGTCCAGCAGCAGGCCGCACAGCTGACCGTCTTCCAGCGCACCGCACCTTGGGTGCTGCCTCGGCGCGACCGCGCCTACGGGCGGTTCGAGCGGCGGCTCAACCGGCTGGTGCCCGGCTTGCAACGTGCCGTCCGAGCCCGGATGTACGCCCTGCGGGAGCTGTGGCTCGTCGGATTCGCGGTAAGGCCGTCGATCCTGCGGTACGCCGAGAAGATCGCGTTGCGCCATCTGTCGAAGCAGGTGCCGGACCCGGTCCTCCGGGCCAAGCTCACACCGAAGTTCCGCCTCGGGTGCAAGCGGGTGCTGCTGTCGAACGACTACTACCCGGCGCTGTCGCAGCCGAATGCCGAGGTCGTGACGGATCGGATCGTCGAGATTCGGCGGCACGCCATCGTGACCGAGTCGGATGCGGGGGACCGGGTGGAGCATCCCGTTGACACGATCATCTTCGGCACCGGCTTCCAGGTGACCGACCCGCCGTCGGCGCACGTCGTGCGGGGCAGCAGCGGAGCCACGCTCGCCGAGCAGTGGCAGGCCTCCGGCATGGCGGCTCACCGCGGCACCACCATCGCCGGGTTCCCGAACTTGTACATGCTGGTGGGCCCGAACACCGGCCTCGGTCACAACTCGATCGTGTTGATGATCGAGGCGCAGGTCGGCTACCTGATCGACCTGATGCGCAAGGCCGGACCTGACACCGTTCTGGCGCCCACGCAGACCGCCCAAGACGCCTACAACGGGGAGGTCCAGCGAAAGCTTGCTGGCACCGTGTGGAACACCGGCGGCTGCCAGAGCTGGTACCTCGACGCCAACGGGCGGAACACCACGTTGTGGCCGACCTTCACGTTCGAGTTCATGCGCGAGCTGCGCCGGGCAGACCTGGCCGAGTACGACGTTCGACCACGAGTCACCTTGCCTGAGACGATCTCCGCATGAAGCACTCGGTCGCCGGCAAGGCCGTGTTGATCACGGGCGCGGCTCGCGGCATCGGGGCCGCCACTGCGAAGGCGCTAGCAGCGAAAGGCGCCAGGATCTCGCTGGTCGGCCTCGAGCCGGACCTGCTGGAACGAAACGCCAAGGAGCTGGGTCCCGACCACACCTGGGCTGAGGCAGACGTCCGCGACCAGGCCGCGCTCGACGCGGCCGTGGCCCACACCGCCGCTGAGCTCGGCGGGATCGACGTCGTCCTCGCGAACGCGGGCATCGCCAATCTTGGCACGGTGCGGACCGCCGCTCCGGAGGAGTTCGCGCGCACCATCGACGTGAACCTCACGGGCGTGTTCCGAACCGTCTCTGCAGCGGTGCCCCATCTCGCTGAGAGCCGCGGCTACGTGCTGGTTGTCGCATCGGTCGCGTCGTTCGTGCCGCTGCCCGGCGGGTCGGCGTACTCCGCAAGCAAGGCCGGCGTCGAGTCACTCGCCGCTGCGCTTCGCCTCGAGCTCGATCAGTACGGCGTGACCGTCGGCAGCATCCATCCCTCGTGGATCGACACCGATCTCGTCCGGGACAGCGAGGACGCGCTCCCGAGCTTCCGGCGGATGCGCAGCGAGCTCCCATGGCCGGCGAACAGCACGATGTCCGTCGACGAGTGTGCGCTTGCCTTCGTCGACGCGATCGAGCGCAGGGCGAAGCGTGCGTACGTGCCCAAGAATGTCAAGATCCTCTCGGTGATCCGCCCGCTGGTGCTCTCCGCATTCGCCCATCGTGCAATTGCGCGCCAGGTAGGGAATGATCTCCAACAACTTGATCACGAGAACCAGGCTCGAGGAGCGACATGGCGCTGATGTCTCCGCTGGATGCTGCGTTTCTGCTTCCGGAGACGCGGGACCAGCCGATGCATGTCGGCAGCCTGCAGCTGTACACGAAGCCGTCCGGCGCAGGTAAGGACTTTCTGCAGGACGCCTTCCAGGCGCTGCTCGAGGTCGACGAGATCGCGCCGCTGTTCCGAAAGCGGGCGTACCGGTCCTGGTCGACCGCCGGACAGTGGGCGTGGCAGGAAGACACGGACATCGATCTCGAGCATCACGTCCGCCACTCCGCACTGCCTCGGCCCGGACGGATCCGCGAGCTGCTCGCCCTCGCGTCCCGCCTGCACAGCACGTTGCTCGACCGGCAGCGGCCCTTGTGGGAGATGCACCTCATCGAGGGCCTCAACGACGACCGGTTCGCGGTGTACTTCAAGGTCCATCACGCGATGCTGGACGGGGTCTCCGGACTCCGGCTCATGCAGGCCGTGCTGTCCAAGGATCCGGATGACACGACACTGCGTGCGCCGTACATGCCCTACGAGCCGAAACGGCGCTCGGAGGGCGGCAGCTCTCCGATCGCAGCTCTCGGCGGGCTGGCGAAAGGTGCGCTCGACGAGGTGATGGCGCTCGGGCCGGGCTTGATGCGCGCAGGGGAGAAGCTGATCCGTGAGCAGGCGGCAGCACTGCCCATCCAGGCGCCGCGCACGATCCTCAACGGCAGCATCACCGGGTCACGACGGTTCGCCGCGGAGTCCTGGCCGCTGGACCGGTTGAAGGCAGTCGGCGCGGCATCCGGTGCCAGCCTCAACGACGTCGTCCTGGCGATGTGCTCCGGTGCGCTACGGCTGTACCTCCAGGAGCTCGCGGCCCTGCCTGACAGTCCGTTGATCGCGATGGTGCCGGTCTCGCTGCGCGGCGTGAACTCCGAGCAGACCAGCGGCAACAACGTGGGCTCGATCTTGTGCAACCTCGCGACGGACGAGCCGGATCCCGCGGCGCGCCTGGCCAAGATCCAGGAGTCGATGAACGACGGCAAGGCAGCGATGGCAGCGATGAGTCCGCTGCAGGTGATGGCAGTCTCAGCGGTCTCGATGGCACCGATCGCCCTCGGCACGATGTACGGCGTGCACAAGCTCCTGCCGCCGCCGTTCAATGTCACCATCTCGAACGTGCCCGGCCCCCGACAGAAGCTCTACATGGGTGGCGCCACGCTCGATGAGTTCTATCCGCTCTCGATCCCGACGGTCGGGCAGGCGCTCAACATCACGGTCACCAGCTATGTCGACCGGATGGACTTCGGTCTGACCGGATGTCGGCGGAATGTTCCGCATTTGCAACGACTTCTCACCCACCTGGAGACGTCCCTCGGGGCACTCGAGATGTCGCAGGCCGCGTGAACCGTTCGGCCCATAGTCAGGTCGGTGATCAACACCGGCCCGGAATGACTACATCGAGTCGCCAAAAATTGCGCTCAAGGGAGCATGCGCTGAGCGGGTGACGGGGCCGAAATCTTCCTGTGATGCCTCACGCCTGCTGGGGCACAAGAGGGGATGACCCGTCATGGCGCTCACACCAGACGAGACCGAAGAACTCCGCCGCATTCACGTCCTCGCACAGTTCGGCGAGCTGCCCGACCCGATGCAAGCCCGCTACGACGAGCTGCGGGAGCGCGACGACCACCTCGAGATCGCGGAACCAACCCTCGACGTCCAATGGATGCCCGTCCAGCGCTCCCGTGAGAACGCACTCGACGACGCCGTCGACGCGCTTCTCAGCCTCGCCGCGGCCGAGGAGGAGTACGAGGGCATCGACGTTGACGTCGACATCGCCGACGAGGTCAGCACCGATGGGATGACGATCGCGCAAATGGCTCAGCTCCAGGCTGCGATGTCCGGCAACGACTTCTACGTCCCGTCGCCGTACACCGGCGGCTTCGCACCATCGAGCTGGTACAACAAGAACTGACCGGGGGGTACGTTTGACCTCGGACCGGTGAACCGATCCACCACGGTGGCCGTGACTGTGGGGTGAGCACCTGCGTGGACTCGGATGACGAGGTCGCCCTGCGCGAGCTGTACGACGCGCATGCCGGGGCGTTGCTCGCGTATTCGATGCGGTTGACGAACGGCGACCGTGGCCGCGCCGAGGACGTCGTACAGGAGACCTTGCTGCGGGCGTGGCGGCATCGCGACGCGCTGGACGAGTCACGTGGCCCGGTCCGACCGTGGTTGTTCACGGTGGCACATCACGTCGCCATCGACGCTCACCGAGCGCGGTCGGCGCGACCCACTGAGGTCGGCGACGCCGTTCTCGCGACAGTGCCAGCCGCCGACGAGATCGACGCGCGACTCGACCGGCTTCTCATCGCGGATGCCATGGCGTCGTGTCCGATGAGCACCAGGCCGTGATCGTGCAGACCTACTTCGTCGGGCACTCGGTTGCGGACGCGGCGGCCGAGCTCGGCGTGCCGCCGGGCACCGTGAAGTCCCGCACCTTCTATGCCCTTCGAGCTCTGAAGCTCGCGTTGACCGAGCGGGGGGTGACCACATGAGCTGTGACGAGGCCAGGCTCGCCCTTGGCGTGTACGTGACGGGTGCGATCGACACGATCGAGCGGACAGAGGTGGACACGCATCTGGCGTCCTGCACGGCCTGTCGCGCCGAGCTGGCGGAGATCTCGGGGCTGCCCGCCTTGCTGGACCGGCTCACCCTCGACGACCTCAACCCGGTTCCGCTGCCGGCGGACCTCTTCGATCGGGTGGCGGCCAAGGCGCGCGCTGAGCAGGCCACGCCAGCTGCGGTAAGCCGAACCCGCGGCCGGCGGTTGCTGGCCGTCGCCGCGGCCCTCGTCATCGTGACCGGTGGCGGCCTCGGCGCCTGGGCGGCGCTGCACGGGCCCAAACACTTCACGTCCCCGACGACGGCATCGGTGCAGATGGACGTCGTACTCGCCTCCCAGGCGACCGGCACGAGCTACACCGTCAACGTCTCAGGTCTGCCGACCGACGAGCACTGCAAGCTGATCGCCGTGGCTGACGACGGCACCCGCGACGTGGCGGGCGAGTGGGATGCGACCTACGACGGCGACGCGAAGGAGACCGGATCGATCTCGATCGCACGTGACCAGCTCGCCAAGCTGGTGCTCCTGGGAACGGACGGTACGACGCTTTCTGTCGTCAAGGTTTAGCCCGGCGCTGATCGGCCAAAGGGAGCAGCCAGGGCCTTGCTATTTCGGCTCACCGGCGGGTTCGAACTCCGCAAAATCGGGGCACCATCACATTGTCAACCGCTATGGAGAGCGGCCCCACGAGGAGTGATACGACGTGCCGTGCGCCACTCATGAGGTGCTCGATCTCGAGCCGTCTGGCTTTGCGCCGGCCCGGGCCCGCCGTCTCGTGCGCGACGTCGTCTCTCCGCTGGTACCGGCAGATGTCGCGCACACCGCCGAACTGCTCGTTTCGGAGCTCGTCACCAACGCGATCACTCACGGCACCGGCGTCGTACGGCTTTCGATCGATTGCGCCGACCACGCGCTGTCGGTGACGGTGGGCGACGAGGAGCCAGCTGGTCCCGAGATCCAGCCCGAACGCTTGATGTCGATGGGTGGCCGCGGGCTTCGGATGATGGAATCCCTCGCGAGCGCCTGGGGTGTCACCGCGCGACCGGACGGTCATGGGAAGGACGTCTGGTTTCGGCTGCCGTAACCGGCACCGCCTAGGCATCGAGAGGACCGCGCGGCGGAGCGGTGGGGGAAGTGCGCCGTTTTGGGTGTTGCCGATAGCGTGATCCCGTGAGCGAGGGGTCCCACGCGGCCGGGACCACGACGGTCACCGTCCTCTTCACTGACCTGGCGGGATCGACCGCGATGTTCTCCCGGCTCGCTCCGGAGGCAGCCGAGAACCTGCGGCGCAAGCACATCGATGACCTTCGCAACGCTGTTACCCAGCACGGCGGGGAGACCGGCAAGGACCTCGGAGACGGGATCATGGCCGTCTTCAGCGGGGTGAAGGCAGGACTCGACGCCGCAGTGGCCATCCAGCAGGCTGTCGACCGCCACAACCGGACCGGCGGCGAAGCCCTCGGGGTCCGCGTCGGGCTGTCGACCGGCGAGGCGTTCAACGCGGGGGGCGACTTCCACGGCGACGTCGTGGTCGAAGCCGCCCGCATCTGCGCCATCGCCGACGGGGGCCAGATCCTCGCGACGGACGCCGTGCGCTTCATCGCGCGGCGAACCGAGCACCGCTTCACCGTGGTGGGCGAACGGGACCTCAAGGGCCTCGCCGAACCCGTGCTGGTGGTCGAGGTGGGATGGGATCCCAGCCGCGAGGCGGCACCGGTCCCCGTTCCGCCCCGGCTGGCGCGCCTCGACGAGGCGGTCTTCGTCGGCCGGCAGACCGAGCACGCGCGGCTCAGCGACTACCTGTCCGCGACCTGGGCGGGTGATCACCAGCTGGTTCTGATCGGTGGCGAGCCAGGCGTCGGCAAGACCAGGCTCTGCTCGGCCCTCGCGGCAGGAGCGAGCGATCTCGGCGCCGCGGTCCTGTTCGGGCGGTGCGACGAAGAGCTCGGCCGCCCCTACCAACCGTGGGCTGAAGCGCTGCAATACCTGCTGACCCACTGCTCTCCCGGCCTGATCGACGCCTATCTCGGTGAGCACCACGCCGAGCTCCATCGGCTGCTTCCCGACGCCGTTCCCGACGACGCGTCCCCGCCCGCACCGTCCGGCGATCCGGAGACGGAGCGCTACCGGCTCTGGACTGCCGTGGCCCGCCTGCTCGCCCACGTCAGCACCCACACCGCCGTCGTACTCGTCCTCGACGACATCCAGTGGGCCGACCGGGAGAGCTTGCAGCTGTTACGACACCTGTTCAGCCTTGACGAGCAGATGCGCGTGCTCGTTCTCGCGACCTACCGTGACACCGAGGTCCGTGCCGAGCATCCCCTTGCCGACCTCTTGGCCTGGCTCCGTCGCGAACCCCGCGCCGCGGTCCTCGAGCTCAAAGGCCTACGGGAAAGCGACATCGTCGACCTGATGGAGCGCCGCACCGGACACCGGCTGGGCTCCGACGGGTTGGCGCTCGCGACGGCGGTGTGGGAAGAGACCGACGGGAACCCCTTCTTCGCCGGAGAGATCCTCCGACACCTCTACGAGACCGAGGCAATTGCTCAGCAGCCGGACGGTCAGTGGATCACGCAGCGGTCGCTGGATCTCCAGTCACTGCCCGCGAGCGTGCGTGAGGTGATCGGCCACCGGGTTCGAAGGCTCGGCACAGAAGCCGAACAGATACTCGGGATCGCGGCGGTCGTCGGGCAGGTCTTCGATCTCGATCTGGTCGCTGCGACGGCCGATCGCCATGAGGATCAGGTGCTCGAGATCCTCGAGCAGGCGTGTGCTGCAACGCTGATCAGCGAGGTGGCGGGGGCACCGGGTCGCTTCGCCTTTCACCACGCTTTGATTCAGCACACGGTGTATGGCGCACTATCGTCCACCCGGCGACAACGGCTGCATCGCCGCGTCGCGGAGACGCTCGAGGACCTGTGCGGTGACGACCTCAACGAGCGCGTTGTCGAGCTTGCTCGTCACTGGGGCGAGACTGCTGTCCCGACCGACGCGAACAAGGCGATCCGTTATGCGTCACTCGCCGGCGACAGCGCCATGTCGTCGTTGGGACCCGACGAAGCGGTGCGCTGCTACTCCCGGGCGCTCGGCGTTCTGGACCAGGTCGACGAGGTGGACGAGCGAGTTCGTTGCCAGCTGAAGGTCAGCCTCGGCGTGGCCCAGAGCCAAACGGGTGACGCGGCATTTCGAGACACTCTGCTCGATGCTGGCCGCCAGGCGGCCGAGCTCGGCGAGGCCAGCCTTGTGGTTCGCGCCGCACTCGCGGTGAACCGTGGGTTCTACGCCAGCAGCTCGGACCTCGATCATGACCGGATCGACCTGATCGAGATCGCGCTGCGATTCGTCAAACCCGACTCGCCGGAAAGAGCCCGGCTCCTTGCCACGTTGGCCTCCGAGCTCACCTTCGACCCCGATCAGGCGCGGCGAAAGGCTCTTGCGTCAGAGGCGGTCGTCGTTGCCCGCGGCTCCGGCGATCCGGCGGCTCTGATCGATGCAATCTGTCTGCCACGGCTCGCCGTACATCTTCCGGACACCCTCGACGAGCGGCTGGCGTTGACCGCCGAGGCAGTCTCTCTGGCCCGAGCGGTCGATGACCCGGCGCTGCGATACCGGGCGTACTTCACTCGCCGATATCCGCTTCTGATGTCGGGGGAGATCGATGAAGCGGACCATTGCCTCGAGGAGAGCAAGCGCCTCGTCGCCGAGATCTCCCAGCCTGCGCTGCAGTGGAGCTTGACGCTCTCTCGAGGCGTCCGCGCGCTGCATGCGGGTGACGCGGCCGAGGCTGAACGACTCGCCATCGAGGCGATGAAGATCGGCATGGACTCGGGGCAGCCCGACGTCGCGTCGGTCAACGCCGCCCAGACACTTTTCATCCGCTGGCACCAAGGCCGGCTCGGTGAGATCGCACCGCTGGTCGAGCAGTTCCGAGCCATCAACCCGAACGAGGAGACGTTGTCGGCCGGCCTCGCGATGGCCTACGCCGAAACCTCCGACGTCGACGCAGCGCGCCAGGTGCTCGCCGAAGGCAGGCTGGCCGGCTTCGGCGTTTCCTTCGACTACATCTTCTTCATGGTGATGTCGTTGTGGTCGGCGGCAGCTGTCGAGGTCGGCGACACCGACGCGGCGGCCGAGCTCTACGAGCAGCTGCTCCCGTGGCACGACAGAGTCGGCTTCACAGGTGTGGCAATGACAGGGGCGGTGGCCCACTATCTGGGGCGGCTCGCCGACCTGCTCGGTCGGCACGACGAGGCGAGCGTTCACTTCGCCAAGGCGCTCAGCATCCACGAGCGGCTCAGAGCTCCGTTCTTCATCGCGCAGACCCAGCTCGAGTGGGGCCGGCTGCTCCAGACGACCGAGCCGGACCGCGCCCGTGGCATGCTGACCCGAGCCCGGGACCTTGCCGCCGGCTACGGGTGCGCCAGGATCGAACGCGTTGCCGGCGAGGTGCTCACTGGTATTGGTGGCCTCCAGCGATAGCCGCATATGCGTGCAGGGCTGGAAGGAAGAAGTAGTCGCCACCTCGGGTCTCGACGAACGACGGGATCTCCGAGCACACGACGACGCTCTCCGCCGGCTCGGTCAGGATGACGATTCGGTTGTTCTTCGGATGTGCCGGATTGTGAAGGCCGGCGATCGGGTCCCGGTCGCTGCCTTGGCGGAGATCGTTGCCGAAGTTGATCCACTGGCTCTGCACGAACTCGAACTGGCGGCGGATGTCGACGTTGAGCGCGAGAAACATCAGTCCCTGCCCGGGGTAGGACTCGTCGGCGGTGGCGCCGGCGGCTAGCGGGTTGATGTCGCTCATCTTTCGATCTCGCGGCACGAGCCGTCCGTACGGCATCCCTCGGCGGAGGAGACGGTGTCGGTCGACGAGAATCGTCTGGAATCCGAGGCTGTCACGGGGATTCGTCCGTCGCAGGTGCGAGCCCAGCGGGCACTGCACGCCATGTTCGTCACCGGCGTACCGGAAATCGTTGCGATCTGCCGTCGCCGACGCAACCAGCGGCACGCCATTGCGCGTCCGGCCGACCAGCTTCGCGGCGAGCTCGTCGGCCGTCATCCCGTTGCGCTGTGCCCGTTCCGACAGGTACGAGCGGAACGCATCGACATCCTGGGACAGCTTGCGCAGGACCAAATAGGTGCCGTTGCGGCCGATGTCGGTTGGCGTCGGTCCGGCCGGCACCTCTCCGATCTCGTCGAGGTAGCCGTGGAGGAACTCGCCGGCGGCGAGCGGTTGCCACCGCCCTTTCTCGTCGAGTTTCCCTCCGACGTCGGTCACACCGGAACCCGGCCGGGCGAGACCCTTGACCGGGGGGTCGCTGATCCCGTCGCCGAAGCCGAAGTGCTCGACCGCTTGCGACGCCTCGGGCTGGCAAGCAGGGTCATCGAGCCACACCGGCGTGTCACCCGCGGTGAGCTGGCCGGGCAGGTCGAACCCGTCAACCTGCATGCCGTACTTCGCAAGGTGTTCCGACAGCCGCTGGCGCTGACGCTCGCGCACCGCCTCGGTGTCGGCGTAGACGCCGAGCCAGATGTCGACCGTGCCGTCGCGCCAAGGCGGCTCCCAGCACTCCGGGGCCGACCGACCGTTGTCGCGGTTCGCCGCCGCCCGCCGTCTCATGCCCTGGATGAACTCCGGCGGGAACGAGCTGAGTACGTCGGGAGCGATGCCGAGCTTCGACAGGCCGCGAAAGGTGAACGCCACGTTGAACGGACTGTCGAAGCCGGGGTCGGCTCGCCTGGCGTCGACCTCGGCGACCGATGTGGGCCCGCCGACGCACCCGAGGGCGTCGGGCAAGGTGCGGAGAAACTCCTGGTTCTGCTCGGGGTCGTCGCCGAATGCGCTGTAGACGAACAGTGCGTATGGCCACCTCATCCCGAAGCCGCGGAGCAGCCCCTGGATGTCGTCGTGACGTTCGGCCGAATCACTCATCGCGTCGCCTCGTCTCCGGCAAGGAGCACGGCGAGCTGGCCTTGCCAGGCAGCCATGAGCTCGGCGTCGCTCATGTCAGTGCGGTGGACATCTCCCATCCAGTCGAGCATGTTGGAGTGGACCCTGAGCGCCCGCCGGATGTCGAGGGCGGAGTGGCCGGGAAAGCCCACGAAGGGCAGCTGCACCGGAAGCAGCGACCGCGCGATGTACCGCCGCAGGTAGACGGGACCGTCGCGGCCTTCGGGATACCCGAGGCAGCGACCCCACACGCCCTGCGCGAAGTCAGGGTCGGCCGTGTAGAGGCAGTCGAGAAAGTCCTCCAGCCGCCCATCGATCGCGGCGACGAACAGCAGGTAGTTCGTCCGTAGTGACGCCGAGGGACGCGACCCGAGCTTCGGGCGCAGGTCGTCGATGATGAGCAGGCGAGCCATGTGCAGCATCGGGCACATCGCGAACGGCGACGGTGACGTCGAAGCGTTCACGGCCGCGATCCGGCTCGCGATCTCCTTCGTCACGGCATGTGCCGGCTTGACCTCGATGGGACTCATCGCGGCGATCAGCGTCTGCTCGCCACCACCCCCCGTGGCGAGCCGACCGAGCAGCGGGCCGAGCGCAAGCTTCCGCTTGCGCTTTCCGTTGCGGGTGTAGGTCACCATCGCCGGCAGCCCGCCGGGCTGGGAGGTCGCGATCACATACGGGGCCGGGCCGGGTGCGCTGCCGAGGTTGGGTGCGATCGCTGTGACCATGCCGAGGTACCGCTTCTTGAAGGCCGCCGGCGTCTCCTCGCCGGGACGAACCGCGGAGAAGGCTTCGAGCTCTCGCTTCACCTCCAGCGCAGCCGCGATGTTGCGAACCGTTGCGGCGGGATATGCGCTGTAGTACAAGGCCTCGGAATAGGTCTGGTAGTGAATGAACTGCTTGAAGTTCCGCAGTGGGATCGGTCCGGGGAAGCCCTGCGAGAACCGCCACAGCCACCACATGCCGCGACGGATGTGCGCCACCCTGGCGAACGTGTCGATGTACTGATCCCAGTCGCCGTTGTAGTTCGTCGTGAACATGAAGAAGTCGTGGGAGAAGTTCTCTGCGGGCTGGTCTGGGGAGAGCCGGGGCAGCTTCTTGGTGCGAACGCGCTGCCACTGGGCGAAATGGATGAACTCCAGTCCTCGCGCCATCTTCAGCTTGGAGATCCGCCGCAACACCATCAGGAACAGCCACGCTAGCCACGACATGCCGGGTCGGGTCGGGGCGATGTGAGTGATCGGCTGCTGACGGCTGCGGAACTCACCGACGCCCGGCTTCATGCGACAGTCACGGTTCTCACGGCGCGGCACTCGCTTTGGACAACGCCAGCCACAGATTCCAGGGGTAGGCGCCGACCCATCGGTTCTTCCGGTTCTTCGCTTTGCGGGCTGGGGCGGGCTGGCGCGTCAGCACCGCCTTGAACATCTCGACGAGAACGGTGTTCGCGATGCTCGCTCCGATGCAGTGGTGGAACTGGTGCCCGTAAACCATGCGGACCGCCGGGGACCGACCGGGGTCGAAGCGTTTCGGGTGTTCGATCCGCCTGCGGTCGTACATCGCGGTCGGCAGTGACACGGCGAGGATCTTGCCCTTCCGGACCGTACGACGCCTCGTCGTACCTTCGCCGAGGTACGTGTCCTGGGCCGCCCGCCGCCACAGAAACGGAATGATGTAGTTCACGCGCAGCGCTTCCATGAGCCCGGTCAACACGCTGTCGTCCTGCTTGGCGTGCACCGCTTCCTGCAT
This sequence comes from Frankiaceae bacterium, assembly GCA_019239875.1. GTDB lineage: Bacteria > Actinomycetota > Actinomycetes > JAFAQI01 > JAFAQI01 > JAFAZI01. Next base: position 7,483 of record JAFAZI010000164.1, on the reverse strand, counting down.
GAACTGCATCGCGTCCTTGCGCGACAACAGGACGTCCATGATCCGGCCGCTGGCGTTCGCACACGTCGGGAGGTAGCCGCCGATCATGGTCATCAGGGCGGAGCGCAGCTTCGCCTCGGAGAAGGCCGGGTCCGGACCGCCGCTGTAGTAACGGCCGAGAACTGTCGTCGGGTCCGGGTTCGCACACGCAGCGGCCATCGCGGCGTCGAGCACCGGCCACACACCATCGATCGCCGCCGCCCCGGTCTCCCGCTGTTTCTTCGTGATCCACGGGCCGCTGAACAAGAAACCGCTGCCCGCGAGATTGCCGTCGAAGAAGGGCTGGAGCTGCTCGTCAGGGACCGTCACTCCGTAGTGCTGTTCCACGATCGCCATCAGCACTGGCTTCACCAGGTCCTGGATGAAATCCAGCTCTTCCCAGGTCTCCGCCAGGATGGTCTCGGCCGTCCGGCGAGCGATCTCCTGGACGCGCGTCGTGTCCGCGGGCTGCCATAGCCGGCTGATGTTGTCGTACATGTCGTGGTACTCGGGGGTGTCCTGAAGGGCCAGCACGAACCCCTGCCAGCGCAGGATCTTCACGCGTTCCTCGTACGGGACCTCGAAGTCGACGTGCCGGGAGTAGACCTCCTGAGTGCTGTCGAATCCGGTGATGATGACCAGGTTGGTTCCTGGGATGCGGCACACCGGCGACAGCCGGCAGAGCAACCGCATGAGCGCCGGAAGGACGACGGCGAAGGCGAAGCGACTGAGGTTCTGCCGGAGTCCGGGTGGGTTGCGACGTGCCAGCGAAAAGGGCTCGCTCGTTGCAGGTTTCATTTCCCCCCATTTCGCGTCTTGTGACGCGTAATGGGGGGAGCGTAACGAATCCTCCCCGTGAAGTTTCTGAACCCAACCGAGCCCGTTTCGTCCTTCGCCGCGCGGTGCGGGAGCGTGCAACACGGCTATGTAGCAAGCGGTGGTGTTCAAGACGTCGCTGACTTGACGAGTGTCGAACATATGTTCGATAGTCGCTGTCATGGCCGATGTCGCGACGCTGCTGAGCTCAACAGCGAACCCGGCCACCGTCGCACCTCGTCCGACCGCCCCGACGCTGCCGGTCAGTCCCGCCCTGGCGCCGGTGCTGCCGGACGGGTTGCGGCGGGGGAGCACGGTCGCGGTCAGCGGCTCGGTGTCGCTGCTGCTCGCCCTGCTCGCGACCGCCTCCGACGAAGGTGCCTGGTGTGCCCTGGTCGGGATGCCGCCGATCAGCGCCGAAGCGGCGCAGGACGTGGGGATCGAGCTCTCCAGGCTCCCGATGGTGCCCCACCCCGGGGAGAACTGGGTCGTGGTCGTCGGAGCACTGATCGACGCCGTCGACGTCGTGGTCGCCCGGGTGCCGGCCCGCCTGGCCGACGGCGACATCCGGCGGCTCGCCGCCCGGGTCCGTTCCCGCGGCGCGGTGTTCATGCCCTTCCTCACCGGGCGGGCGCACTGGCCGCATGCCGACGTCAGGATCGCCGCCGAGGGTGGCAGCTGGTCCGGGATCGGGCTCGGCTACGGCCGGCTGCGGCAACGGCAGATCACGGTGAGCGCGAACGGTCGTGGCTCCGCTGCCCGGCCGCGCAGCACCGCGCTGTGGCTCCCGACCGCGTCCGGCGGGATCGAGCCGTACCTTTCCCAGCCCCTCGCCGCCGTGGTGTGAGGTGAGCACCGCGACCCCGCCCCGGATGGCGACCGTCTGGTGTCCGGACTGGCCGGTGACCGCCGCCCGAATGACGTCCGGTGCTCCCGGCGATGCGCCGGTGGCGGTGTTCACCGCCAACCATGTCGTCGCGTGCTCCGCCGTCGCGCGTTCGGTCGGGGTACGGCGAGGGATGCGCCGGCGGGAAGCGCAGTACCGCTGTCCGGACCTCGTCGTACTCCCTCGGGACGAGACCGCCGAGGCGCGATGCTTCGAGCCGGTGATCACGGCCGTCGAGTCCGTCGTTCCCGCGGTCGAGGTGACCCGGCCGGGGCTCGCCGCGGCCGGGGTCCGCGGACCGATTCGTCGCTTCGAGGGAGAGTCCGGACTGATCGACGCCCTGTGGCGGGCAGTCGGCTGGTTGACCGAGGACGCCTGCCAGATCGGGATCGCCGACGGCTCGTTCGCGGCGGAGCAGGCCGCGCGGCTCGGCCGGATCGTCCCGGCGGGTGAGTCGGCGGACTTCCTTGCCAATTTCCCCGTGTCGACGCTCTCGGCGTTCGGACACGCCGAACTCGTGGATCTGTTGCAACGACTGGGAATTCACACTCTCGGCGGATTCGCGGCGTTGCCCGCAAAAGACGTGTCGATGCGGTTCGGCCCAGCCGGTGCCTGGGCGCACCGCCAGGCGGGCGGCCGCGACGATCGGCCGATAGTCGTCCGTGAACCACCGCCGGAGTGCACCATCACCGTGGAGCTCGACACGCCGGTCGACCGGGTCGACGTGGTGGCGTTCAGCGCGCGCAGTGCGGCTGAGCGGTTCATCTCCGGGCTGGCGGCTCGAGGGCTGTCGTGCGCCTGCTTCGAGCTCGAGGCGTTCACCGACAACGGCGAGCAGCTGACCCGACGCTGGCGGCATCCCGGCGTTCTCACCGCGCCGGATGTCGTCGACCGGATCCGGTGGCAGCTCGAGGGCTGGCTGCACGGCATGGCGGCGCGGGGCGGGGGTGGGACAGACCCCGACCCCGGTGACCGGCCGACCGCCGGGATCACCCGACTGCGCTTCGTGCCGGTGGAGACGGTGCCCACCGGTGCGCACCAGCAGTCGTTGTGGGGCGGTGCAGGCGAGGCGGGGGAGCGGGCGCACCGGGCACTGGCAAGGGTGCAGACGATGCTCGGCCTCGGCTCCGTCGTGGTCCCGGCCATCGAGGGCGGCCGGTCGCCGCTGGACCGGACCCAGCTGGTGCCGTGGGGAGAGGAGCGGGTGAGTGTTCGCGAGCCGGCCCGCCCGTGGCCGGGCCGACTGCCATCGCCCGCTCCCTCGGTGCTGATCGACCCGCCGCGCCCCGCGAAGGTGCTCGACGAGGGTGGCCAGCCGGTGCGGGTCAGTGACCGGGGTGCCGTGGTGCGGCCACCACGGTGCTTCGGGGTCGGCAACGAGGCGCCGGTGGCCGTCACCTCGTGGGCCGGCCCTTGGCCGGTCGACGAGCGCTGGTGGGACCCCGCGACCGCCTCCCGCGTCGTGCGCTTGCAGCTCGTCGACGTCCGCGGCCGCGCCTACCTCGTGGTCGGCGACATGTCCGCTCCGGCGGCTCCCACCTGGCACCTGGAAGGGGTCTACGACTGATGCCAGCACGCACGACACGCGCGGCAGGTTCGGGGTGAGCTGATGGGCTGGCAGAACCCGCCGATGCCGTGGCGGGAGCTCGAGCGGCGGCTGTCGGGGCGTCCCGACCCGAATCGCAACGGGCCTGGGCCGACCACCGCCGAGCTGCAGGACACCGGCGAGGTCCAGGGCGACGGCGGTGACTCGGTCGCCTGGTCCCGGCACCGGCCGGCGTACGTCGCACCGCCGCTGGTCCGACCGGCCCGCACGGTGCCCTACGCCGAGCTGCACGCGCACTCTTCGTTCAGTCATCTCGACGGTGCGAGCCTGCCGGAAGAGCTGGTCGAGCAAGCCGTTGCCTGCGGCCTCGACGCGCTGGCATTGACCGACCACAACGGCATGTACGGCGTACCGCGGTTCACCGAAGCGGCGAAAACCCATGGATTGCCAACGATTTACGGCGCCGAGCTCTCGTTGGACATCCCGGTGCCGCAGACCAGCAAGGAACGGTCGGTCGGGGCTCGTGCCGGCATGGGTGACCCGCCAGGCCGCCATCTGCTGGCGATCGCCCGCGACCCGGCCGGATACGCGAGCCTGTGCCGGGCGATCAGCATCGCCCAACGCCGCGGCGGCGCGAAGGGTCGGCCGGTCTACGACCTCGACGAGCTGACCGACCTTGCCGCCGGCCGCTGGCTGGTGCTGACCGGTTGCCGGAAGGGCCTGGTGCGTGCCGCGCTGGAGGCGGCGGGCGGCGGCAGCTTCGGGCTCGACCCCGCCCGGGCGGCCCTCGCCGACCTGGTCGACCGGTTCGGCCGGGACAACGTCGCAGTGGAGCTCGCCTTCGCGCGCGACCCGCTGGCCGACGAGCGGTACGACGCGCTCACGCTGCTCGCCGAGGAGCAGTCGCTGCCAATCGTGGCGACCACCGCCGCGCACTACCACGGTCCGGCCCGCCGACCACTGGCCACCGCGATGGCAGCCGTGCGGGCGCGGCGCAGCCTCGAGGAGATGGACGGCTGGCTGCCGGCCTGGGCCGACGCCCAGCTGCGCACCGGAGAGGAGATGGCGCAGCGCTTCGCCCACTGGCCGGGCGCCGTACCTGCCGCCGCTGCGTTGGGCACTGAGCTGGCGTTCCCGATCGAGCTGATCGCCCCCGACCTGCCACCGTTTCCGGTGCCCTCCGGCCATGACGAGATGACCTACCTGCGGCGGCTGGCGCTCGAGGGCGCGGAGCGTCGTTACGGGCCGCGGGGAGGGGTCGATCGGTACGGCAAGAGCAACGAACCGGCATACACCCAGATCGAGCACGAGTTGACGATCATCGAGGAGCTCAACTTCCCGGGCTACTTCCTGGTGGTGTGGGACCTCGTGCAGTTCGCCCGGCGCAACGGGATCCTGTGCCAGGGCAGGGGATCGGCCGCCTGCTCCGCGGTCTGTTACGCACTGGAGATCACCGCCGTCGACGCCGTCGCCTACGGGTTGCTGTTCGAGCGCTTCCTTGCCCCGGAACGCGGCGAGCCGCCGGACATCGACATCGACATCGAGTCCGGCCGCCGCGAGGAGGTCATCCAGTACGTCTACGACAAGCACGGCCGCGACCACGCCGCCCAGGTCGCGAACGTCATCACCTACCGGCCGCGGTCTGCGCTGCGAGATGTCGCGAAGGCACTCGGCTACTCGACCGGCCAGCAGGACGCCTGGAGCAAGCAGATCGAGCACGGCTACGACATGACCGCGATCGACGGCGTACCCGAGAAGGTCCTGCAGCTCACCGCCGAGCTGCAGGACACGCCGCGGCATCTCGGCATCCACTCGGGCGGCATGGTGATCTGCGACCGGCCGATCATCGAGGTCTGCCCGGTGGAGTGGGGAAGGATGCCCGGCCGCACCGTCCTGCAGTGGGACAAGGACGACTGCGCTGCCATCGGTCTCGTGAAGTTCGACCTCCTGGGACTCGGGATGCTCTCGGCGATCCGCTACTCCTTCGAGCTGATCGAGGCTTGGCACGGGACGACGTACGACCTCGACTCGATCCCGAAGGAGTCGGAGTGCGTCTACGACATGGTGTGCGAGGCGGACACGGTCGGCGTCTTCCAGATCGAGTCGCGGGCCCAGATGGCAACCCTGCCGCGGCTGCGCCCGCGCAACTTCTACGACCTGGCGATCGAGGTCGCGCTTATCCGGCCCGGCCCGATCCAGGGCGACTCGGTGCACCCCTACATCCGGCGGCGACATGGGCAGGAGCCGGTCACCTATCCCCACCCGATCCTCGAGGACTGCCTGAAACGGACGCTCGGCATCCCGCTGTTCCAGGAACAGCTGATGCAGGTCGCGGTGGCTGCCGCCAACTTCACCCCGGCTGAGGCGGACCAGCTCCGCCGTGCCATGGGGTCCAAGCGCTCGACCGACAAGATCGAGGCGATGCGGCAGCGGCTGTACGACGGGATGGCCGCGAACGGGATCCTCGGTGACCCGGCGGAGGAGATCATCGACAAGATCAAGGCATTCGCGGCATTCGGGTTCGCGGAGAGCCACTCGATCTCGTTCGCGCTGCTGGTCTACGCCTCGTCGTGGCTGAAACGGCACTATCCGGCGGCGTTCTGCGCGGCGCTGCTCAACGCCCAGCCGATGGGCTTCTACTCGCCGCAGTCACTGGTCTCCGACGCGCGTCGCCATGGTGTGCAGACCCGCCCGCCGGACCTGAACATCTCGGCGGCGGGTGCCACGTTGGAGGCGGACGAGGGCGCGTCCCAGTGCGACCGGGAGGAGTGCCGCGACCACTCGCCGACCCAGCCTGCGGTTCGGCTCGGCCTGTCCAGCGTCCGCTCGATCGGTGACGACCTCGCCGAGACGATCGTGGCGGACCGTGAGGCGCGGGGGCCGTACACCTCGATGGCGGACCTCGCACACCGGATCGGGCTGTCGAGCGACCAGGTCGAAGCCTTCGCCACGGCGGGCGCCTTCGACGGCTTCGGCGTACCTCGCCGGCAGGCGTTGTGGACCGCAGGTGCCGCAGCGGCGGTGCGCCCCGGGCAGTTGGATCTCGCGACCGTCGACGAGCTCGCCACTCCGGCGCTGCCCGAGATGACCGAGCCGGAGCAGATGATCGCCGACCTGTGGGCGACGGGTGTGACGCCGGACCTCTATCCGACCGCCCTGGTTCGGGACCGGCTGGACCGCATGGAGGTGACGACGGCGGCGGGGCTACGACTCCTCGAGGACCACACGCGGGTAACGGTCGGCGGCGTCGTCACGCACCGGCAGCGGCCGGCGACGGCACGAGGGGTCACGTTCATCAACCTCGAGGACGAGACCGGGATGATCAACGTCATCTGCTCGAAGGAGATCTGGGCGCGCTATCGGGTGTTGGCCCGCAACTCGGCAGCGCTGCTGGTCCGCGGCATGCTCCAGCACACCGACAACGTGGTGAACGTGATGGCAGAGAAGATCTCACCGCTTCACCTCGGCACCGACCGCGAGCTGATCCGCCACACCGCCCGCAACTTCCGCTGACCTCCGGTTCGCGGAGGCGCATGGCCCATGGGTGCAAGGCTGGGGAGGCGTATGGCCCATCACTGCGGGCCTGGGGGTGCGCATGGCCCATGGGTGCGGGGCTGGGGGTGCGTATGGCCCATGGGTGCGGACCGATCGCCGAGCCGTGCGAAGCGGGCGCCTGGGAGCCCCTGGAAGACCCATTTCGCGCGGCTCGGTGTCGCCTGCGTCGCGCGGCTCGGCGCTACCCGTCCGCGCATGGCCCAATCACGCGCTGCCTCAGCATCGCAGCGGTCAGTCGAGCGGCAGCACCACGTCGGGCAAGGGGTGGCGATAGAGCTTCGCGGCGTTCTCGCTGCACATCATGCGCAGCTCGTCGGCCGGGAGGTGCCCCCAGGCCTCGGCGATGACCGACTGTGTGTCCGGCCAGGTCGAGTCACCGTGCGGATAGTCGACCTCGACCATGATGTTCTCGACGCCGATCCGGTGCCGGGTCTCGATCGTCGACGGGTCGTCGATCGTGCAGAACCAGAAGTTTCGGCGCAGCACCTCAGACGGTCGCAGATCCCAACCGAGCCCGTAACCCGACCGGTCGACGATGTTGTCGAGGCGGTCGAGCAGCATCGCCACCCAGCCGATGCCACCTTCCGACATGGCGATCTTGAGGTCGGGGAAGCGCACCGGGTAGCCCGACCACAGCCACTCGGCGCAGGCGGTCAGCGAGA
>JAFAZI010000088.1 GCA_019239875.1 Frankiaceae bacterium | reverse complement strand
GCGGCCGGGTCGGCGATCGCGAAGCCGCACTTCCAGCCGTGCTTCTTGTCCTTGTGGGTGGGCGGGCAGTTATGGCCGTTCGGCGTCGGGCCCTTCACGAAGGTGACCTTGCAGTGAACCTTGCCCTTGTGGGCCTTGTGGCCCGTGCTCGCCGATCCCACGTACGAATCACCGACCGACAGGGCGACACCCTTCTTGTAGGTCGTCTGCAGGCAGACGTAGTCGATACCCTTCTTCGCGTGGTGCAGCGTGCCCTTCACGGTGTCGCCTGACTTCGGCTTGTAGTTGGACAGCGAGACGCTGAGCTTGCCTTTGGCGGCGGGATGATGCGCGACGGCGAGGGCTGAGGTACCCGCCGTGCCCACGAGGCAGAGGCTGGCGGCAGCCCCCACGATTGCCTTCTTGTTCATGTGAGATTGATCCCTTCGACCTGCTGCTGCGCGACAGCACCTGTTGGCACTTGCCGGGTATTTGGACCGTCCGGTACAGCGACCATAACCAGGCCCGGGAAGCCCTCGCAAGACTTTCGGAAAAAAAGAGTTACCGATTCTGGGCAAACCGTTCTCAATTTCGGAATCATGGTTCTCGGACCTGCCTGCCGATGATACTTTCGCCTCGGCTGAGCGGCTCGGCAGGCGCTCAGCGATGCGCGACACCGACGTCGAGAGGTCACCCGCATGACTGCAGGTTCCTGGGTACTGGGGATCCTCAACGGCTTGACCATCGGCCTGCTGGCGGTCGGTCTGGTGCTGGTCTACAAGTCCAACCGGTTCATCAACCTCGCGCATGCCCAGCTCGGCACCGTTCCCGCGTTGCTGCTCGCGAAGTGGTCGCTGGACTCCGGCTGGAACTGGTGGCTCGCGTTCGGCGTCGCACTCGTCATCGGCGTCGCAACAGCGCTCGTGGTCGAGCGCGTCCTCGTCCGCCCGCTGATGAAGCGCACTCGGTCGCCGATCCGGCTGCTGCTGCTGTCCCTTGCTGTCTCCCAGCTGCTGCTCGCGCTGACCTTCATCCCCAAGCTCGGGCCCAGATCAGGACACGAGGGTGGCTACCCGCAGCCGTTCCACGCGGATGTGAGTGTCGCCGGCGTCCATCTCCTCGGCATGAACCTGCTGACCGCGATCCTGATCCCGGTCCTGGTGATCACCCTGGCCGCGTTCATGCGCTACTCCGTGCTGGGCAAGCAGATTCGCGCGGCTGCCAACAACCCCGACGAGGCTCGGCTGTGCGGCATCCCGATCCGGCGGGTCAGCGCCGTCACATGGGGCATCGCGGGCGCGTGTGCAGTCCTGTCCGCGGTGCTCTCAGCGCCGGACCAGTCGGGCTTCAACTACGAGTCGTTCGGCCCGCTGCTGCTCATGCTGACCCTTGGTGCGGCAGCGCTCGGCGCGTTCGTCTCGTTGCCGCTCGCACTCGCAGGCGGCCTCCTGATCGGCTTGGTCAACCAGCTGGTCACCGCGCACTACTCGAACGGCTCGGACGGCGAGATCGCATCCTTCTTCGTCATCCTCGCCATCGTGCTGATCCGCGGCCGTGCAATCGCGCAGGTCTTCGACCTCGCCGGCGCGATCTCGGAGGAGCGACCCGTCGTCCGGGTGCCCGCCGCGCTGCGCTCGAGCGCTCTCGCGAGATACCCGCAGCTGGTCCTCGGCGCCGTCGCCCTCGTGGCACTCGCCGGCCTCCCGCACATCCCGTACTTCCACACCGACCGCAACGAGTTCCTGCTGTCGCTGGTCCTCATCTACGCCCTCCTCGGCGTTGCACTGACGATGCTCCTCGGCTGGGGTGGGCAGGTCAGCCTCGGTCACTTCGGCGTCGTCGGCCTCGGCGCTTACCTCACCGCGCGGTGGGAACCTCACGGCCTCTCCCTGCCCCTCCTCTGCCTTCTGATCGGCATGGTCGGCGCCATCACCCTCACCGTCATCGGGCTGCCGGCGCTCCGCGTCCGGGGCCTCACTCTTGCCGTCACGACCCTCGGCTTCGCCGTGATCACCACCGATTGGCTGCTCCGTCAGACCTGGGTGGGTGGGGCCGATGCCGCGAACGGACTGACGGTCAACCCGCCGAGCGTGGTGCGGGGACTCGGGACGCCGAGTTCGCAACTCGACATCTACTACGTCGCGCTCGTCGTCCTGGTGCTCGCCTTCGCCGCCTCGGCGCTGTTGCGTCGCTCCGGTCCGGGACGCCTGATCTTCGCGGTCCGTGACAACGAGCGTGCCAGCTCCGCCTTCGGCGTCATGCCTGCCAGCGTCAAGCTGTCGATCCTCGCCGTGTCCGGCTTCATCGCGGGTATCGCCGGCGTGCTGTGGGCGGACGCGTGGAAGTCGGTCGCGCCGGCCGACTTCGGCGCAGACGTGTCGATTGCGATCATTGCCATCCCGGTGATCGGCGGTCTCGGCTCCCTCAGCGGAGCAGTAGCGGCGGCTGCTTTGATCTACGGCGGCACGTTCTTCGTCGGGCCGCACGTCTCATCGGTTTTCGGCAACCTCGGCAACAACATCGGCTTCAGCCTGTTCCTTGCAGGCGCACTCCAAGTCCTCGTGCTGCTCAACTACCCGGCTGGCATCGCTGGCGAGGTGCAACGACGGTGGCAGTCGTTCCTTGACCGGCGCGCCGCGGCTCTTGCCCCGCCGCGTGGTTCAACGACGCCGGCTGAAACCGAAGCGACCGAGGAAGATCTGTACGACGAGCTTGCGGCGAAGGCGAGCGCCACGCCTGCGACGCCCCGAGCGGCCACGCCGGCCGAGGTGCCGCTTCGGGTGGCGGGCGCGCGACTGAGTTACGGCGGGATCGTTGCGCTGAGCGAGCCCGACATCGACGTGCGACCCGGCGAGATCGTCGGCCTGATCGGCACGAACGGCGCCGGCAAGACCACGTTGATGAACGTCATCTCCGGTCTCGCCAAGCCCGCCGACGGCTCGGTGAAGTTGTTCGACAAGGAGGTCGGCGACCTGCCCACCGACATTCGGGCCGCCGGTTTCGGTCTCGCGCGAAGCTTCCAGGACGCGACGCTGTTCGGGAGCCTCACGGTCACCGAGGCGATTCAGGTGCCTCTCTCGCAACAGCACAAGATCGGCATCATCTCCGCGATGGTCGGTGCGCCGTGGGCCCGTGCGGTCGAGCGTCGTACTCGCGAGGAGGCGGACGAGATCGTCGCTCGCTTCGGGCTCAGCGAGTGGGCTGACGTCCGGACCAGCGAGCTGTCGACGGGAACCCGACGGATCTGCGATCTCGCCACGCAGGTCGCCGCTCGGCCCAAGCTGCTGTTGCTCGATGAGCCGACCGCCGGCGTTGCCCAGCGCGAGGCCGAGGCGTTCGGGCCGATGCTCCGCCGCCTGCGCGACGAGCTGAGTTGCTCGATCCTCATCGTCGAGCACGACATGCCTCTGCTGATGGGCGTGTGCGACCGGATCTTCGCCCTGGAAGCAGGCGCAGTGATCGCCGAGGGCACGCCGGAAGAGATCCGCGCCAATCCCCGCGTCATCGCGAGCTATCTCGGTAGCGAAGAAGTCGCAATCTCACGGTCGGGCACCACGAAGCGGTCGCCCCGGAAGGCCGCCGCGACGCGCACGACGACCAAGAAGACCGCGGCGAAGCGCACGACGACCAAGAAGGCTGCCGAGCCCAGGACGCCCAGGAGGAAGCAATGACCCCGTTCCAGGAGTTCCGACTGTGGGCTCGGAGGGCGCCGAACGGTCAGCGCGGCGCCGCCGCTGTGGCCGCCGTGGGCGTGCTCGGCCTGCTGATCTGGGCCGCGGTCCCGATCGCCAACTCCGGATCCGGTGGTTCGAACCCGGTCGTCGACAGTGGGCCGATCGCCGTCAGCAGCACGCCGCCCACTCCCGCACCCAAACCGGCGGATTGCACCACCGCGACCGGCCCGGTCAACGGGGTCACGGACAACCAGATCACGATCGGCGTGATCATCGTGGAAGCATCCGGTATCGCGACCAACGCGGATCTCGGCATCCTCGACGCGTCGATCCAGCGGAAAGCGTTCGCGAACATGATCAAGTCGCTCAACGCGGCCGGCGGCGTCGACTGTCACCAGATCGTCGCGGACTACGTCACCGCCAACCCAGCGGACCAGAGCGGCCTGCAGGGGATCTGCCTGGACCTGGCGCAGAAGAAGGTGTTCGCCGTCCTCGACGCCGGCGCGTTTGCGGCGTTCAAAGCGGTCAACTGCTTCGGTCAGCACAAACTGCCGTACTTCGGCGGCTACCTGCTGCCCAACAGCCAGATGGCGCAGTGGTACCCGTACCTGTTCGAGCTGAACTCACAAGATCAGGTGTACCGAGACATGGTCGTTGGCCTTCAGCAGCAAGGCTTCTTCAAGTCGGAGAACGGTTTCACCAAGCTCGGCTATCTCTACAACGACTGTCATATCGAGCTGCACGACCAGGTTGTGCAGTCGCTGGCCGATGCGGGCGTGACGGCCGATCAGACCGTCGGATTCAACACCGGCTGCACCACCGCGTTCACCCCTGGCGCTTCGCTGCAACAGGCGATCCTCAAGTTCAAGCACGCAGGCGTCACCAATGTGATCGTGACAGGGCTGGTCGGTGACATGTCGACGTTCACGAACCTCGCACAGGCACAGCACTTCAAGCCGAAGTACGGCTTCGGTGACGACTCCCTCATCACGACGAGCTACGGATTCGCCAGGCCCAACCCACAGAACTTCGACGGCGCGATCGCGATCGCCCCGGACCGCAACGGCGAGGAGAAGACCCCCGGCACCACTCAGTCGGCGGAGACGATGAAGTGCGGTCAGATCATCGGGTACGACCTCTGGAAGGTCGGCAACGCCGCCGGCAACGTGTGCGACCAGATGTGGATGTTCGCGGCCGCTGTCACCCACGCGCCGACTCTGTCGCAGACGTCTCTCGCAGATGGCCTCCATGCGGCCAAGGCGGTGCCCTTCGCGTACCCGCAGGCGCCCAACGACTTCGCGGCCGGCAGCAAGGTGACGTACGGCGGACAGTACTGGCGCCCGGTGCAGTTCCATGCGAGCTGTACCTGCTGGCAGTTGATCAGCCAGGCCTTCCATCCGACGCCGTCATGACCGCGCCCGAGCTGGGCCCGGTCCTCAGCGTCGACCGCATCGACTTCTCGTACGACGCGCTGCAGGTGCTGTTCGGAGTGTCCTTCCACGTGTCACGCGGCGAGGCAGTCGGCCTGCTCGGCACGAACGGAGCCGGCAAGTCGACGGTGCTCCGAGTGGTAGCCGGCCTGGAGCGACCGGGCGCCGGGTCGGTCCACTTCGACGGCGCCGACATCACCGGTGCGGCCGCGGAGGACCTCGGCGCCAAAGGCCTGGTTCTGATCACCGGAGGACGGGCCGTCTTCACCGACATGACGGTGGCCGAGAACCTGCAGATGCAGTCGTTGATGATCAGACAGGACAAAGCCCTGGTGCAGGAGCGCCGCGACAAGGTCCTGTCGAAGTTTCCTCAGCTCGCGCGTCGGCTGAACCAGCCCGCTGGTCGGCTGTCCGGCGGCGAGCAGCAACAGCTTGCGCTCGCGAAGGCACTGCTGCTGGACCCCATGGTGCTCTGCATCGACGAGCTCTCGCTCGGACTGGCGCCTGTAGTGGTTGGCGAGCTGATGGAGAGCGTGCGGGAGATCAACGCTGACGGGGTCGCGGTGCTCATCGTCGAGCAGAGCCTGAACATTGCTGCTCAGCTCTGCGAACGATCGATCTTCCTCGAGAAGGGGCAGGTCCGCTTCGAAGGGCGTACCGCAGATCTTCTCGAACAGGACGACATCGCGCGCGCGGTCTTCTTCGGCGCCACCTGAGGGCAGCAAAGCTGACCGAGAACATGGCTCTCGAAAACAGAAAACGCTAATATCAGCGAACGCGGATTCGCCGTACGACGACGCAACAAGGAGTGGGAATGGGTCTGTTCGATGCTTTCGCCTACAACGGCAAGCGGGTGCTCGTCGTCGGCGGCGCCACCGGCATGGGTGCGGCAGTCGCCGCGCTGACTGAGGACGCTGGTGCCGACGTCATCAACATGGACCGCGCTGAGGTGAGCGTCGGCAAGTACATCCAGGTCGACATGTCAGACAAGGCCTCCATCGAGGCGGCGATCGATGAGTGCGGCGGGCCGATCGACGCGATCTTCCACTGCGCAGGCGTCGCCGACGGCACGCCCGGCATCGAGCGGATCAACTTCATCGGCCACCGCCACATGCTCGATCGGGCGATCGAGAAGGGCTACCTCGGGCGTGGCGGCGCTGTCGGCTTCATCTCCTCCGCGGCCGGTCTCGGCTGGGAGGCGAACATGGGCGTCGCCAAGGAGTTCCTGGAGATCACGGACTTCGACGAGGCCACGAAGTGGACGCAGGACAATGGCAAAGCCGACTACATGTTCAGCAAGATCGCCATCAACGTGTACGTCGCCCAGCAGGCCTTCCCGCTGCTGAAGCAGGGCATCCGGATCAACGCGATCCTGCCCGGCCCGACCAACACGCCGCTCGCTCGAGCGAACGCTGAGATGTGGCTCGGCTTCGGCCAGGACTACCGCGACGAGACCGGCACCGAGCCGTCCACGCCGGAGGAGCAGGCGTACCCGCTGGTCTTCCTCTGCAGCGACGCGGCGAAGGGCATCACCGGCGTGACGATCGTGACCGACGCGGGGTACGTCGCCTCGGGCGTGACGGAGTCCTTCCGGGCGGCTGCCCCGGTCGTCGGCTTCCTCCGCGGCCCCATGTACGGCCAGGAGTAAGGCTGGTTTGTGAAGACCTAGGCGTAGCGGGCTACGGCTAGGTCTTCACACATCACTCACATCGCTACCCGACGCTGATGGGCAGGGTCTCCCAGCCGCGCATCGTCGAGGTGCACGACAGGGCGGCGTTGTCCCAGTCGACCTCCCAGGTCGGGAAGTGCTGCAGGATGCCCTCGAGGGCGATCTTGCCCTCGAGGCGCGCCAGCGCGGCGCCCAGGCAATAGTGGGTGCCGATGGCAAACGTCAGGTGCTGGCTGATCGTGCGATGGATGTCGAAGCGGTCGCCATCCGGCCAGCGCTTCTCGTCGCGATTCGCCGACGCGACGATCAGCATCATGGCGCTGCCGGTCGGCACCGTCTCGCCGTACAGCTCGATGTCGCGGGCGACGTAACGCGCGATGGCATGTCCCGTCGGCTCGTAACGCAGCGTCTCCTCGATGGCGTTCGGGATCAGGCTCGGGTCGGCGACCAGCTCCTTGCGCTGGTCTGGGTGCCGGTCGAGCACCGCGACCAGCCAGCCGATCAGGCGAGCGGTCGTCTCGTTGCCTGCCCCGGCCAGGACGGTGACGTAGGTCAGGATCTCGTGACGGGTCAGGGTGCGCGTGACCCCGTTCTCGTCGACGAACTCGGCGCGGAGCAGCTCCGTCATCAGATCGTTCGACGGATTCTTCGCCCGCCAGTCGATGTAATCGGCGAACAGGTCGGTGTCAGTGAGCGCTCGTTTCGAGACCTGCATCGCCTCGCCCGGCTTCGTCCGGAGCTTTGCGTCAGCCCGGGCGCGGACGGCAACCTGGTCCTGCTCCGGGATGCCGAGCAGCATCCCGATCACCCGCATCGGTACGTCGTTGGCGAACTCGGTCATGACCTCGAACGAGTCGCGATCGGCGAGCTCTCGCAGGCCGCGCTCGCAGAACTCACGGATCTCCGGCTCGAGCGACGCGATGCGCCTCGGCGTGAACACGCGCGAGAGCAGGCTTCGGTGCAGGTCGTGAATCGGCGGGTCCTCCATGAGCAGCGTCCCGGGCGGGATCTCGATGTCCGACTTGATGATCTCGAGAATCGGGCCGCGGCTGGAGGAGAAGGTCTGCCAGTCGGTGAAGCTGCGGTCGACGTCGTCCCAGTGAGTCAAGGCGTAGAACTCGTGCCGGTCGTTGTAGTACAGCGGCGCCTCGGCGCGCATCCGCTGGTAGACGGGGTACGGGTCGGCCGCGATCTCACGATCGAACGGGTCCCAATACGGTCCACTGTCACTACTCACGGCGGCGCTCCATCGTGCTTGAAAAGTTTGAACAATCGTTCTAACTTTGGCACCGATGAATTGTCAAGCCACACTGCGTCGGGACTGGCCGGTGTGGAACGTCCGTTCAGCAACGGTGAGGTAATCGGTGAGCGAGCGCCGCGCCCGGGCTTCAACGGTCGACAAACGCAACCGGCTCCTCGATGCGACCGAGGAGATCATGCTGCGCGATGGTTATGCCGCCGTCAGCTCGCGCAGTGTTGCGGCGAGGGTCGGCATCAATCCGCCGCTCGTGCACTACTACTTCGCGACCATCGACGACCTGTTCGTCGCGGTGCTGCGCCGTCGCTCGCTGCGCAACGTCGCGCGCATGGCCGAGGCGCTGGCCGCCGCCGAGCCACTGACGCAGTGGTGGCGGCTGGCATCCGACCCGCGCGGTTCGGCGCTGTTCATCGAGCTGATCGCCGCCGCCAACCACCGGCCGGCGTTGCGCGCCGAGGTGGGCGAGGTCGCGCGCGAGGTTCGGGAGATGCAGATCGAGCGGCTGCGGTCGCTGCTGCCCGAATACGGCATCGACCCGGAAGCGATCGCGCCCGCTCTCGTGGCGGCGGCGATGCAGGGCCTCGCCTTCGGCCTCGTCCAGGATCAGGGCGCCGGCTACGACACCGCCACCGCCGACGCGGCAGCTGGCATGAACCGGCTGCTGTCGAGGCTGGAGCAGCGGCGCGCCGCCGCGGTCAGCGGTAGTTGAGCGGCCCGCCAGGCACGATCGGAGGCAGGTCCTCGGTCCGCACGAATCCCGGCGCCGCGGCACACACGAACGGCACGGCGTTCACCGGCCGGTTGGCGGTGTAGCCCGGCGTGAACTCGCCGAGGTCTTCCAACGGCACCGGGAACGGCAGCGCCACGTCGAACGGCGCATCACCGTGGACCTGCACCCGCCAGCCCGTTTCGCCGAGCTCCCAGGCCTGGTCGAGCTCACGCGTTGTGTACCAGTCCGCCGTGAACCTCACGATCTCCGAGCCTCCATGGGAACCCGCGAGCACGGTACGGAACGCTGCCGCAGTTCCGGCTTCGATCACACCGCCGGCAATCTCGGTACGGCGAGCGGCTGCGGCAACCGCGCCGGTCGCCGACCAGCTGTCGACGGGCTTTCCGGCCGCGGCCGCGATCCCGGCCAGTGACGGCCCGAACTGGCCGAGCAGGTGCTTCGCGCGGCCATCAGCCGAAGGCGTAACCGGGCGTCCGAATCCCATGATGTCGAACATCAGCTCCGGGGAGTTGCGTCGCGACATGTCGGCGTACTCGTTGATCTCGACCAGGTCGACCCGGCGCTGCATCGACAGCAGCGCGAACGGCAGTGCGTCGGTGATGAATCCAGGGCTGCTGCCCGTCGCATAGATCGACGTTCTGCCAGCCGCGCACGCGTCGGCCACCTGTTCGCGAACGTCGTCCGCCAGACCGGCGCCCCCGCTGCCGAACTCGCCGCACGTCGTCACGATGTCCTTGCCGCCGCGCAGCAGTGCGACGACCTCGCCGACGTCCGCCGCGCGCGGCATGTAGATCACGCAGTCGGCATCGAGATCGAGTGCGGCGACACGGTCGGACGTCGCACGCACACCGACCGGTTCCTGCCCGGCGATGACGCCCGCGTCGACGCCGGCCTTGGCCTCGCCGTACACCACCAGCCCCACGAGCTCGAGCAACGGATGACCGATAACCGCCTGCAGCGAGCGCGTGCCGATGTTGCCGGTCGCCCACTGGACCACCCGTAGCGGGCGCACGTCAGGGAGCGGGCTCGGCAAGGGTCTTGCGCTCGAGGAACTCGTCCATCGCCGCCGCGCCCATCTCACGTCCGATGCCGGACTGCTTGTAGCCACCGAACGGCGCATCCGGTGCGTAGTAGATGCCGCCGTTGACGCTCATCGTCCCCGCGCGCACCCGCCGGGCGAAGTTGACCGCCCGATCGTGGTCAGCGCTGATGACAGCGCCGGACAGCCCGAAGATCGAGTTGTTGGCGATCCGCAACGCGTCCTCGTCACCGTCGTGCGGCAGCGCGACGAGGACCGGGCCGAACAACTCCTCCTGCGCAACCGCGGAGTTCTCGTCGGCGCCGACGAGGATGGTCGGCTCGTAGAAGAAACCCTTCGGCAGGTGCTCGGGCGCCTTGCCGCCACAGACCGCCGTCGCGCCGTCGGCGACCGCATCGTCGACGTAGCCGGCAACCTTCGCCCGCTGCTTCGCGCTGATCAGCGGACCCATCATGACGCTCGGATCCGAAGGGTCGCCGTAGTTGATGCCGGCCATCATTTCCTTGGCGGTTGCGACGACCTCGTCGTGCTTGTCGCGAGGAACCACAAGGCGCGAGGTGATCGCGCAGCCCTGTCCAGCGTGGGACGTGGCCGCGAACGCGCAGAACATCGCGGCCATCGCTGGGTCGCCGTCGTCGAGCATCACGAAGGCTGACTTGCCGCCGAGCTCGAGGAACACTCGCTTCACCGTGTCACTGGCCGCCGCCATGATCTGGCGGCCAACCGGCGTCGAACCTGTGAACGACACCACGTCGACATCACGGTGCGTCGTCAGCAGCTGACCCACCTCGACAGCGTCGGAGCTCAGCACGTTGACGACGCCGGCGGGGATGTCCGTCGACTCCGCGATCAGCCTGCCGAGCGCTAGCGTCGCCCACGGGGTGTCGGGCGCCCCCTTCAGGACGACCGTGCAACCGGCGGCGAGGGCCGGTGCGAGCTTCGCGAGCGCGAGCTGGATCGGGTAGTTGTAGGCCGTGATGGCGGCGACGACGCCGGCTGCTTCCTTCTCGACCCAACGGTGGTGCTTGCTGCCGAACGCTTCGGCGATCCCGAGGTCCTCGCTGAACTCATACGTGTCGAGCAGTTCGGCGTACCACTTCACGACACCGACCGGACCTTCGAGCTGCGGACCCGTGGTGATCGCGAGCGGCGCGCCGACCTCGTGGATCAGGATCTGGCGCAGCGGCTCGAGATTGTCGACCAGCGCCTGATGCAGCTGGTGCAGGCACCGGGCTCGGAGCTCGCGGTCGCGTGACCACTCGGTGTCCTCGAAGGCACGGCGAGCGGCCGTGATCGCCCGCTCGGTGTCGGCGACCGTCGCGTTCGCCGCCGTACCGAGAACCTCCTCGGTCGATGGCGAGATCGTCTCGTACGTCGCGCCGCCTTCAGCGGCGACGAGCTCGCCGTCGATCAGCAACTTGTCCTCATGCCACAACGTCACGGCGGTCGCCCTCCCAGATTTCGGATTTGGCATTACCGTATCCGAGAATCAGCGTTCCAGGAACTGTTGCCTTCGTTGTCAGGAGCCACCATGCAGGACGTGCTTGCCGGGATTCGAGTCGTCGAGGTAGCGGCGTGGACGTTCGTGCCGATCTCCGGCGCCGTGCTCTCGGAGTGGGGTGCCGACGTCATCAAGATCGAGCCGCCGAAGGGTGGCGACCCGCAGCGCGGACTGGTGACCTCCGGCCTGACCCCTGGCATGGCAGAGGTCAACTTCATGTTCGAGGTTCCCAACCGCGGCAAGCGCTCAGTCGCCCTGGACCTGTCGCACCCGGACGGGCGAGAGCTGCTCTACCGGCTGGTCGAGCAGGCCGATGTCTTCGTCACCAACTACCTGCCAGACGTGCGCGCGCGCCTCGGCATCGACCTCGAGGACATCCGGGCGCGCAACCCGAAGATCATCTATGTCCGGGGCAGCGGCCAGGGATCCCGCGGACCAGAGGCAGGGCGGGGCGGATTCGACGGCGCGTCCTTCTGGGCCCGCGGCGGCCTCGCGAACACCTTCACGCCGAACGGTGCCGAGTGGCCGGTCGACCAGCGGCCGGCCTTCGGGGACGTGCTCGGCGGGCTCACCATCGCGGGCGGGATCACCGCCGCGTTGCTCCGACGGGAACGCACCGGCACGCCGTCGGTGGTCGACGTGTCACTGCTCGGGATGGGCTTGTGGAGCCTCGGGCCGGAGATCACCTCAGCGAAACTGTTCGAGGGCGTCGACGTACCGGCC
Source organism: Frankiaceae bacterium (assembly GCA_019239875.1). Classification (GTDB taxonomy): domain Bacteria; phylum Actinomycetota; class Actinomycetes; order JAFAQI01; family JAFAQI01; genus JAFAZI01. The sequence goes on along the minus strand of JAFAZI010000088.1, from coordinate 10,724 downwards.
TATGACCGCGACTCGGCACCCAACCCCTTGGTGGGCACGTTCCCGACCAAGGATGGCCGCTTCATCTCGCTGATCCTGCTGCAGTCCGACCGCTTCTGGCCCGACCTCGCCGAGCATCTCGGCCGTACCGACCTGATCGACGACCCCAAGTTCAAAGACGCTGCCGCCAGGTACGAGAACCGCGTCGAGGTGATCGCGACGCTGCGCGAAATCTTCCGCTCGAGGTCTTACGCCGAATGGTGCGAGCAGCTCATCGATCTGAAGGGTGTGTGGGCACCGCAGCAGACAGCTCTCGAAGTGCACGCGGACCGGCAGGTCATCGCCAACGGCTACCTCGAGCCGATCACTGCACCGTCCGGGGTGGAGTTCGTGCTGCCCGCGAATCCTGTGCAGTTCGACGAGACGCCGGCCAGCGTCAAGTGCGCACCAGGTCACGGCGAGCACACCGACGAGGTGCTTCTCGAACTCGGTCTCGACTACGAGCAGATCATCGAGCACAAGGTAAGCGGCGCAATCCTCTAGGGATACACGTCAGTGACGGGTACGAGCTGATCGCACGAAGCGCGATCGCTCGATCAAGGATCACAGTCTTCGCCTCGCCATTCGGCGGACCGGCAGCGGCCGTTACTCGATACTGGCGCGGTGATGGTGGAGCGGGGTCGTGGACTGCTTGCGTGGTCCGCAACCGCCGTGGCGGCGGCAGTGATCGAAAGTGCCCTCGCCGTTCATAACTTGGGTGCAGCCTGGGGCGTCAGCGATAAGGACTCGCGATTTCACGCCGCTGGATCGGTCGAGCTCGCAGCGGCCTTTCTGTTCCTGACGGCAGGCGGGATCTTCTTCGGAAGCTGGGTGCGACCGGGACGACGAGCCTGGAAGCCGGCCCTCGCGGCGGTGACCTGCGTAGCTGCCGTGGCCGGGCTGGTCGTGGGGGCTGTCCTCGCGACCCAGGCGGCCGGGATTTGCGCTTGCGATGGTGCCTAGAACGGCACTCCAAGATTCGGTGCTAGGGGTCCCTCCTAGGGTTAGGACTCCTCAAGCCAACGGGTGATCATTTCACCGGACGCGTGAATGTTCACCATGTGCAGTCGCCCGCCGCCAGCGTTCACAAAGGAGTGCACCGTCTCAGCCTCGGCAACGACGATGTCGCGGCTTCCCGCCTCTATGGCGTTGCCATCGACCGTGAACGTCACCTCTCCCGACAGGACCACGAAAACCTCCCCGTAGGGATGGCTGTGGGGCTCTGGTCCCTCACCCGGTTCGCTGTCGATGACGAAGAACGAGACGTTCGCGCCGTACCGACCGGCTTCAAATCGGCGGGCACCGTCAGATCCGGGCAGCTCGGACATCCTGATGAGGCGTGGCACGTCACACACTTCCTCCCATGCCACCGGGGCCGCGGGCGCTCGGGACCGGCTCTTCGCGATCGATCAGGATCGCACGACACTCATTGTCGCTGGCGGGACCGCTTGTACGGCACGATTCGGAATTTCGCGAACGTGACGGTGCCGTCCGGATGGCGCAACTCGAAGTTGTAGTGCCCCGATCGGGCCACATAGACGCCAGCAACCAGACCATGCGGACCAGTAATCTCCCCGGTCGGCAACCACCGGTCCGAGATCGGCCTCAGCCAAGTGTTAGGGGCGGGCGAAACCTCAACCCCATCGCAGTTTCCCGCGAAGCGCAGCAGGATCCCAGTCCCGACATATGCGCGCACCGGACGGCGATCACGGAAGACGTCGGATGGCACCATGCCGTTCTCGACTGAGACGGTCTTCCCGCAGATTTGCTGAACGTTGGCAGTAGGTAGGTCGGAGGCATCTGGTCGCGCTTCGACCCACACGATTGTGACCAATGCGACGAGGGCTACGCCAAGACCGATCGCACGTTTGCCCACTGACCGAAGATCTCATGACCGATGCACAGGGACCGGCGAGCAGGCCGTCCAATGACGCCGGTCCACAGCTCGGGAACGGCTTAAATCGGACACCTGCCACTTGGCGAGTGAGAATCGCGGTGACCAGCAGGAATAGGCGACGGGGAGGAAGTAGTGCGCTTTCGCCGCCGCCTCGCGGACAGCGCGATGAACCAAGGCTTCAACAACGACGCTTGGGCTCACATCTCCGAGATTGTGCTTGCTGCGGCATCGGGCGAGCGCTCGCGCTTCCGACACGCAGTTGAGCACTTCGCAACCGATGCTTCTCCGCATGACCACGCGACCGCGGGCCCGTATCTGTACTTCTTGTTGAGGTACTGGGTGATCAAGCTAGTGAACCGCTCCCCGTCCGCTGACGACTTGGGGGAACTTGCGAGACGGGCGCTCGACCCAGTTTCCGTTGTCCTGGAGGCCGCCGATCTCGACGCGGTCGCCTGTCTTCTTCTCTCGGTATTTCATTTGCTCCCACCCCGAGACGTACCGCCCCCTGGGGAGCTCTTCGTTCTCGGCTGTGCCGTCCTCGGGACGCTTCTACACGGCAGCGACCCCGCAGCGAACCTAGAAGACATGCGAGGGCCGCTCGCGAACTACCACCAGCGCTATGCCGGCGATTTTGCCGAACTGACGACCGACACGGACCAGCGCGAATAGCGGCTGTAGGTCGGTGAACCGGACCCCCGAGAACTCGAGCTCAGCCTCGGAATCGGCACCTATCCGGCGAGGTAGAAGCCAATGGACACGGCAATGACGAGAGCGAGCACACCAAGTATCAGCCCGAGGCCCATCGCCCAAGGACTCTTGCGCAGCCGCTCCTCGGCCCCACGACGACGCCTCGCCAAGTGCGTGCCAACCAACGCGGCGCGCTCCACTCGACCCTCAATCGTCAGCGCCGAGTGCTCCGGAAGGCCCAGCTCACCTGGCGTCGGCGTTCCGCGCTGTGCCATTCCGTGAGGATCCACCCATGGGCGGGCTTTCCGCAGGCGGTTCAGTATCGCGCGCCGCGAACGACACCTCTAGCTCGTATCGAGCACCGACCTTAGCCGGGACGGAATCTCCTCGCGAACGGACGCTGAGAAGGATGCGAGCGGCGTCGCTGCGCAACTCCCGTCGCTCGTCCGATTGAGTGTGACCACAGGCGCGGTGGAGTAGAGCCCGTTCATCGCCCGCGTGACCTTCACCGTGGCGTCACCGGCCTGGAAAGTTATCGCAGGACCTCTAGCACCGCGCATCGTGACGCTGTTGGATCCGATCACGATGAACGTCCGCAACGCAGCCCATAGGTACAGCGGTGCCATAACACCGGCGCAGGCGCCGATGACCTTGATGTAAACCGGCGCGTCGAGGACCGTTGCTGCGACCGGAGCAGCAACCAGAAAGGTCGTGACCCAGCAGACCCGCACTATTGCTGGTCGATACCGATCCTCGGCCACCTAGTGATGATCTAACAGTGAGCCACGTGCCCGCGTTTGAACAGCCGAGTGGCACCTCGCGTTCACTCAGCGTCGGACGCTATCGGCAGGGCCTGCGCGCCCGGTGTCACAGTTATAGATATGCGCCTGCGGTCCTTCCTGTACTGGGGAGATCAGCTTGACGAGCGCGTCATGGGATGGAGCTGGCGCACCATACAAGCCGAGGACGCTCCCGTACTCGCGGCGTGGCGACAACTGCATCCGACCGCCGAGAGCACAGGCGTACTCGGCATGGCTGACCGGCTTGATCGACGAGTGTTGCGTGACGGACCCAGCACCGTGATCGGCGTGCCGGTCACGACGCTGGCGGAGGCCGCGATCTCAGACTTTCGATTCTGGTTTGTCGTCATCATCAGTGTGATCGCGGCGATTACGATTCCGTCGCCGCTCGGCGGTATAGCCGCGGTAGCGATCGCGGCGGTGTACCGCAATCGGTTGTGGTGGAGGCTCCACAACGAGCGGCGCGACACGATGCTCGCAGAGATCACGGCCAGCGGACGAGCGACAAGGGGATCCAGTCGGCCTGACTAACGGCACGTTTGTGCGACGACCACCGGCACATTAACCAGCGATCCCGGCGTGGAGCACATGGCGCTGGCGTCGAGCACACGACAGCTCGCGGGTGAGATCAGTTGCGTCGCCAGGCTCCACGTAGTGACGCACGCGCGGCCGGTGACCGGTTGGCTCCGGCGTCAGCCTGCAGGTCAGGGCAACGCCGTGTTGAACAGCGGAAGATGACGTGTCGAAGACAAGCTCAATGGCTGAGGTTTGCTCGCCAGTTCCGCCACAGCCGGTTACGGCAGTCAGTGCCAGGACCCCAAACACCGCCCCGGCGGACGGTCGAACCATCATGACCTCACCTAACCAGGCGTCGCGCAGATCGCACGACGGCCGATGTAGCGGGGCTTTTCGTAGCTGCCCAGACCGCGAAGCGAGACCCGGTATACCGCCCGGATTGTGCGGGAGCGGCTCCTACCGCTCTTCCTCGCACCGTGGCCTACCCTCGAAAACGTGTCCGACCAGTCGAGTCCAGCAGTGCCGTCTAGCTCCGGCGGGCCGGTCCTCCGGACAGTGGCAGCCGCTATCACCGGGGGCGTCATCGCGGCCCTCGTCGCGCTCATTGACGGCATCATTCTCATCGCGAAGCGCACGGTGACTGACTGCCCGAATGGCCACTACTTTCCAGAGGGCACGACGAACTTCAACTGCTACGCGCATCCACGGCTGGCAGAAGGCGTCGCCATCTCGGCGCTCGCCCTCAGCATCGGGGCAGTGCTGCTCATCGTCGGGGTTGCGTCGCTGGCTGTGCTTCGGCGGTGCGGCGGGCCCTCACCTGCCGAGTGACGCTCTCATAGCATCACTTACAGGGTGGCCCTGATCCACGGCTCGCCCGGTGCTGCTCGCTCGGCCTCCTGGTCGGGCACCAGGTCAACTACCTCCGAGAGCGCGGCATCCGCGTCCAGGAAGTGGCCGATGCCCACGACCCTGTACGCCGAGGCGTCGTCGGGGTGCTCGTCACCACACAGGAGGCACCAGTCGCCTTCGGGGCGAGAGACAAGCAGCACGGGCCGATCGCCCGAGAACACGTGCGTGCATACATAAGCCTTCGTGTGGCCATCCACGGTGGAAGCCTGCCACGGGAGACCGCCCGCGGAAGGAACGGCACCTCTACAGCGGTTGATTTCGCACCCTGAGTCGCAGCGAGATGCCTACTGCGATGCCGCCCGGATTGTTGCCTTCCATGCTGAGACGGACACGGGCGCTCCCGGTGCCCTCCCCCAGAACGACGATCGTCGGCGATCGGTGTACCGGGCTGGGGTGAGTGACAACCTGGGCCACAGGCGACGTCGATGTGGCACCCGTCCAACTTGACCCGGATGGGGCACGCAGCGTGACCGTCCCACCCTTGAACACGCACTGAACCCGAGGTACGCGCGCTCCTGGGGTCGGCCAGGTCAGGGTCAGTTGCGACGTGCACCAAGTACCACCGATCTCAGGGTCCCGAGAGACGACAGACTCCTTCGGGTGCACCGCGTTTGTGCTGCCATGCCCATCGACCGTGTCGGCTTTGATCGGTGCGCTCTGGCTCGTACAGCCGCTCACTATGCAGATCGCGAGTACGAGAGGCCGGATGCGCAACGCGTGAGTCCGCACTTCGACCCTCATGCGCCAAGCATGATGCAGCCGCGACCGTGCGCGGTACGCATTCACAAAGAGCGATCTGGCTAGGCTCAGTGTGCCCATAGTTCGATGTACCAAAAGTGTTCTAGAACGCCGGTTAGGTCCCGGCTCTGTTCGTTTTCGGGCATGGGTGTGGGGCCGGGACGCTGGGCGTCCGGCCTGGGGGTGGTGTGGCGGGGTGGGTGACGGTCGAGGGGAGGTCGTGCGGGGCGCGGGTCGGCCGGTGGGCCGCCCGCTAGGGATGCCAGCCGGGTGGTCCGGTCGCGGTCTCGCGGTGGACGGTGATGGTGGTGTCGGGGTGTTTGGTGATGGTCCAGTCGCTGTGGTGGATGAGGCGGTGGTGGAACCCGCACAGGTAGACCCCGTTCGCGAGGGATGTGTCGCCGCCGAGTGACCAGTACTGCAGGTGGTGGGCGTGCTCGGCCCGGCCGTGGCATTTCGGCCAGCCGCACCGCCCACCGCTGTGGTGGAGCAGAGCGCGCAGGATCGCCAACGGCCAGGTCCGGGTCCGCCGGCCGATGTCGAGGATCTCCCCGTCACCTCCGAGGGTGACCGGGATGATCCCGGCGTCACACGCCAGCATCCGGGCGGTGGCGATGCTGATCTCGGTCCCGTCGAGCATCGCCCCACCGGCATACCGGGCCTGGAACTCCCCCGTGAGGGTGTCCGCTTGGTGTTGCAGGTCGCGTTTGAGGTCCTCCCAGGCGAGGGTGAGGCTGATGTGGGGGCGTTCCCCGTTCACCTCGGGCAGCTCCCCGGCGTCCAGCGCCCGGTTCGCCAGCGAGACCAGCGCGTCGGCGCGGCGCTGCTGGGAGGTGCGGGTGTCCTCCTCCCCGCCCTTGCTCATCATCGCGTGCAGCGCGGTTTTCAGGGCGGCGGCGCCGGTGGGGTCGAGCATCCCGGAGATCGAGGTCATCCCCTCGATCGTGTCCGAGATCGTCAGCCACCGGGAGTCATACCGCCGCTGGTCCGCGGCGTCTTTGTCCTCACACCAGCCGAGGTTCTGTTTCACGTCCCGGCAGAACGCGGCGAGCGCGGACGGGTCGACGTAGGCGGCGGCGTCAACCAGGGCTTTCTCGACCACGTCCCGCAGCCCGGGAGGGGTGGAGCGCAGCAGCCGCAGGATCACCTGCGCATGCTCGAGGTTGATCTCCCCACGGCCGAGCGCCTCAGCGATCACCGGATGCTCCGGCATCGCCCGCGCCACCGTCATCCGACGTGACGCCTCCGGTTTGCTGCGGCACTGTTCCTCCACCAGCCAGCCGCGGGTCTTGCGGCCGGACTCGATCTCGGTGCTGCGGTCGATGTGCAGCACCTGCAGCTGGGTGCTGATCACCGCATCGAGGCGGTTCGTCGCTTTCAGCAGGTCCTCGGTGCGTTGGATCACCGCCAGGCCCGACCCGAGCTCCCGCGGGTCGACCTGCCCGAGCGCGGTGATCACCTCGTTCAGCTGGGTGATCAACGCCGCGCTCATAGAACAAAACCTAGCGGGCACCTATGACAGTTTCGGGGCCTGCAAACCGTTGCTATCAAAGAAAAACCGAAGCAAAGTTATCCCCAAAACGGGGCTCTGACGAAGTCGTCCACAGTTCGACGTGCGGACCTTGACACTTCGGCCAAACGCGCCGCCCACTTGGGCGTCTATTGGCAACCCGAGTGTCAAATGATTGGATGCGGACGTGACCGACTGGCGCTCCCTATCCGCCCGGGCGTCATTCGCATCGCATCGACTGATCGGCTGGATCTATTGGGACCCGATCGCACTCGAGAACTATGGGCGGCTCGGAATCACCGACGGCGCAGTGAGCTACATCGTCAGTCGCGGCGCACCCCTCGCGCCAGCAGGCCACCAGGTCGTCGCAGCGAGCTTCTACTCGATCTCGCCGCTGTTCATCGAGTTCGCGCTCGCGACAGCGGGGCAATGCACGACGTACGACGCCATCACCGCGGCTCGCAATGACGCCGTTGCGACAGGGCTGCGTCGGTACACGCCCGAGATCTGTGACGGTCTGGCGGAGCTCGCAGAACCGTTGTGGGATGCGGCCGACGCACTGCCGGTGTCGGGCCGTGCGTTGTTCGCTGCACACCGGCTGCAGCCCCGGCCCACCGAGGACAGAAACCTGTCGGCCTGGCTCGCCATCAACTGCATTCGCGAATGGCGCGGCGACACGCACTTCGCGGTCCTCGCCGCTGAAGACGTCTCCGGTACTCAGGCCGGTTTGCTGCACAACGCGTTCTTGAACTATCCAAAGGAATGGATCCCGCGCAGCCGTGGCGCTGATGATGCGGCGATCGAAGCGGCGATGGCAGACCTCGAGATGCGGGGACTCGCCACCGGCGGTGACGTGAACGACGCGGGACTCGCGTTGCGGCAGCGCATCGAGGACCGCACCGACGAGTTGTGCGAGCGCGCCTGGCGGCTCCTCGGCGAAGACCGCACTCGTCACTATCTCGATCTTGTCGAGCCCGTCGGGTCGCGGCTCATCGATCGGATCGACCAGACTGCTGGCACCGAATGGATGCCGGCCGCGCGCGAGCGCCGTACCTGACCCAACGAAGGACACCGCCATGGGAACAACGCTCGACTACGCCGACAAGCTGTGGCGGGGCGAGGAGTCAATCGGCTCCGGCCACCAGCTCGTGTTCGCAGACGGTGAGATCGAGGAAGTCGCCGACGGGATGGCGTTCCTGCCGGCGTTCGCCAACGTCAGCGCCCTCACCACCCCGGACGGCCTGTTCCTCGTCGACACCGGCAGCGAGTTCTTCGCGACGAAGATCCACAGTCAGATCCGCGACTGGTCCAAGCTCCCGTTGCACACCGCGGTGTACTCGCACGGTCACGTCGACCACGTGTTCGGCGTCGGCGTCTTCGAGGCCGAGGCTCGGGACAACGGATGGCGGCTTCCCCAGGTCGTCGCACACGAGGCGCTGCCAGCACGGTTCGACCGTTACAAGCTGACCGCCGGATACAACGCGGTGATCAACCAGCGGCAGTTCCAGACGCCAGGGTTGCAGTGGCCGTTGAACTACCGCTACCCCGACATCACCTATCGCTCGGCGCTGACCCTGGAGATCGGCGGTACGACGATCGAGCTCCACCACGCGCGCGGCGAGACCGACGACCATACGTGGACCTGGATCCCATCGAAGCGAACGCTGTGCAGCGGTGACCTGTTCATCTGGGCTGCCCCGAACGCCGGTAATCCGCAGAAGGTGCAGCGCTATCCGATCGAGTGGGCGCGCGCGCTGCACGAGATGGCCGCCCTCGGCGCCGAGGTCCTGTTGCCAGGCCACGGCGTACCCGTCGTCGGCGCCGACCGCGTCCGCACCGCGCTGCTCGACACCGCGGAGCTGCTCGAGTCGCTGCACGAGCAGACGGTCGCGATGATGAACGACGGCGCCCGGCTCGACGACATCATCCACTCGGTGCGCGCGCCCGCCCACCTGCTGGAGAAGCCGTACCTGCGCCCGGTCTACGACGAGCCCGAATTCGTCGTCCGGAACACATGGCGTCTCTACGGCGGCTGGTACGACGGCAACCCCGCCTCCCTAAAGCCGGCGCCCGACGCGGCCATTGCGAAAGAGCTCGCCGGCCTCGCCGGCGGTGTGACCGCCCTCGCCGACCGGGCGAGCGCGCTGCTCGAGGCCGGCGACGACGCCTCACTTCGGCTCGCCAGTCATCTCGCCGAGATCGCGTCATTGGCCGCACCGGAGAACACCGCCGTACATGCAGTCAGGGCCGCAGTGTTCGGTAAGCGCGCCGAGGTCGAGGCATCGACGATGGCGAAGGGTGTCTTCGCGTGGGCTGCGTCGGAGTCGCGCCGCGCGTCGGAGTAGGACCCGCTCAACCCCGGTCGAGCACCTCGTGGAGCAGGCTCCGAGAGCCATCCCATGCGACGGCGAATCCCAGGATCTGATCGTTGCCGCGAGTCGCCAAGCGGGGCGGCGAGATGCGCTTGCCCAGCCGGCGCACCTCGATGCCCGACGACGTCAGGGTCCCGCGATGATGTGTCTTGTTCCTGAGGTTCGCCTCCCAGACCGCGTGGCTTGATGGCCGTGGGTCGACAGCAAGCGTCGGCTGGACGTCGCGGAACGTTGCGCGGGGGACCTCCATCTGAGACCAGCCACCGCCTTTGCTGCGGTGGACGAGATGGTCGCCGCGAGAACCGACCGTCGCTCCGCTGAGCGTCGCCCACAGGCGGCCGTGGGTCACCGCGAAGCCGGTCACGTTCTCGTAATGGTGATCGAGCGCGAAGACCTCCGGGCCGGTGAACGGGTCATGTGAGGTCCGAGCACTCCACACCTGGAACTGGTTGCGAAACGAGTTCTCGTCGTAACCAACGCACACGACGTACAGCTCGCCGTTGTGCGGATCGCGGGCCAGCCCGCTCGCCTGATAGTCACAAGCTCCGTCGATACCGGGAAGCGTCGCCCGGCGGAAGATGTGGCCGGGCTTTCCGATGTAGACGACCGGCGCACCATTGTTCGTCGCGACCGCCGGGTCGTTGGCGAACAGGATGGCGACGCGGTTGTGAGCGAGCGCGACGATGCCGCCGATCGGGTAGCCCACGCCAGGATCCGGCGACGTCGTGACCACCGCCTCGTCGGCGGCCGTGATCTCGGGCAACCGGCGGGCGCGTTGCGAGACCTGGACGACCTGCACGGAGGTTGGCTGCCAGGTCACCACATCTACCCGCTTGCCGTTGACCGACGCGACGGTGTCGAGGACCGCAGGCTTCTTGACCCCGTAGTAATCGTCGAAGCGCACTCGAGTCCGCCTCGCCTTCGTGGCGCCGGGCGCGAGCGTCGAGAAGCGGCGCCCGCTCGGCCCGGCCCAGTGGCGATATCCCGCTCGCGTGACCGAGAACGCATAGGCGAGGCGGCCCGGGACGCGGGTGTGGTCGACGTAGATCCCTGGCTTCGGCGCGTGCGCTGGAGCACCTGCCGGTCGAGCGCCTGCGACGGCCGCGAGTGCACCCTTGGCCGGGAGCACCGACGGCCCGAGCGCCACCGCCAACGAAGTCGCGGCAGCGATCAGGAGTCGTGCTGAGGAGGTGCGCATGTGTTCCGGTTCCTCTCGTCAGCGGTACAACGCCTGTCCTACCCACCTCGTTGACACGCCCCCCCCCCCCCCCCCCCCC
>JAFAZI010000150.1 GCA_019239875.1 Frankiaceae bacterium | reverse complement strand
GGCGCCTGCCGGTGCTGGCAGATGTTCTGGAAGGCGCGGAACCTGCCGTCGCGGGCGCGCGTCAGCAGGATCGGCTGGCCCATGACCTCCTTGGTCGCGAACGACCCGGGCTGGGGGAGCTCTCCCGCATAGGCGACAAGCTGCGGGGCATCCATCACGAGCCGCCGCTCCGAGGCTGATCGTGCGTCGTCGGTGTAGTGCTCCGCCGGCTCGCGGTGCTCCGACAGCGTCAAATCGGTGGTGTTCTCGCGGAGCAGCTTGATGGCGCGTCGCATCGCGTCCACGAGCTCATCGTGGGTCATGACGGCGTCACCACTTCGCTTCGTTCTTCGTGCCGTCCGTAGTGACAGTGACGGTCTGGCCGACGAGCTCCCGACTCTCCGCGTCCGCGAGCAAACCACCGTCGTGGACGCGCGCCAAGGTCCTGCCCTCGGGGACATCGAGTACGACGAGGCCGACCGTCGGCTGGTTGTCGCGGTCGTGCGCAACCGTGTACGCCGCGACGGTGGCCGCACCGTCGTAGCTGTCAACGAGGGGACGCCGAGCTTGCTGCGCCTCGACTGCGGCTTGCAGGTCCGCCGTCGGCGTGGCCGTGAAGCCAGGCCGATTGCTGTAGACCGCGAACACGTGCTTCTGCAGGTGCATGCCGACACCGGTGATCAGGGCGGTACCCGCCTGCGTCCGCAACATCTGCACCGCCGTTGCGATCGCGTGCATCAGGTACGCACTGGCGGCGCCGCCGGCATAGGGCAGCCCGCCGGTCACCGTTAGCCCGCGTGGGTCGAGCGGATCTATCCCGAGCGCATCACACGCAAGGTTCACCGACGACGGGAAGCACGAGTAGATGTCGAGCAGAGTGAGGTCGGCCGTCGTGACCCCCGCCGCGTCAAGCGCCGCTTTCGACGCCACGGCCATCGCGGCGGACCTCGCCAGGTCGGCGCGTTCCGCGATGCCTGCCGGGTCTTCGGCATACGCCGAGCTGTTGAGGTAGATCCGCTTGTCGGCGGCGATGCCGAGCGAATCGGCCCGCTCGGTGGTGCACACCAGGAGCGCGGCTGCCATGTCGACATCCATGACCGACACCTCGCGTTTGGTGTACGGCCAGCCGATGTAGCGATTCCGCCCCACCGGATCGCCGATGTCGGCCGCGGTGAGCGCGGTCTGATCCCAGGCATGCGGATTGCGTGCAGCGACTTGCGAGAGCCCCGACATCATCTCGGCGTTGGCTCGGTCGTAGTCCTCGAGCGACGTCCCGCGCGCCGCCCGGCGGGCGGTGTCCCACAGCGGAAAGGTCTCCCAGGCCTGAAACACCTCGTGGTTCAGCTCGACCGCCGGCGGCGGCTCCCACGGGTACGGCGAGCGGACCGTCTCCTTGTGGCTCCACTGCAGCTTCTCGCCGTTGCGCTTCGCGGCTCGCTTGGTGGCCAGCGCCTCCGCGCTGACGAGCAGCGCAAGGTCATACTCTCCCGCCTGCATCGCGACAGCGGTGTCACCGAGCATGAGCTGCGGAGTCGTGCCCCCGATGCCCGAGTAGAAGCGGTGACCCGGTGCGGCGCCGATCCGGTCGGCGAGCCGAGCGGTGGGGTCGTCGTACTGCCAGCTCTGGCAGTACACGATCTGCAGTGATCCGCTCGCCCCGAGCGCGTCAGGCGCACCGGCATCCTCGGCGGCCGCGCGAGCTACTTGCTCCCACGAGTCGAGTGGCTCCGGCGCCGGTCCGGGCGGGGGAGTCGTGTGCTGCGCAACGCCGATGATGCAAAGCGCGCGCGGATCGGTGGCCGTCATGATGAGCCTTCCGTGGTGCAGGGCAGTCGCTTGATGCCGTGGAAGAACGCGGACCGCAGCCGGACCGGCTCACCGGTCACCTCGAGGTGCGGCACCCGAGAATAGAGCTCTTCGAGCATCACGCGGATCTCGAGGCGGGCCAGCTGCGCACCCAGGCAGAAGTGCGTGCCAAGGCCACCGAAGGCGACGTGTGGTCCGGGCTTTCGACTGATGTCGAAATCGTGCGGGCGGTCGAACACGGCTTCGTCACGGTTCGCCGACAGATAGTGCATCGCGATCCAGTCGCCCTTGCTCAGGCTGTGACCGTGCAGCTCGACATCGCGGGTCACCGTACGCCGGAAGTGCAGCACGGGGGTCGACCACCGCAGCAGCTCCTCGACCGCATCGAGGAGAACTCCTGGCTCGGCGGCGACGCGGGCTCGTTGCTCCGGGTGCTCTGAGAGCGCCAAGATGCCGTGGCTCAACGTGTTGCGGGTCGTCTCGTTGCCCGCGACCGCAAGCAACAGGAAGAACTCGCCGAGCTGGGCGTCGCTGAGACGCTCGCCGTCGATCTCCGCAGCCAGCAGCGCACCGAGGATGTCCTCACGGGGCGCACTGCCGCGCCGCGCTTCGAGCAGCTCGTTGCAGTACGCGAACATCGCCATGCCCGCCTCGCCGAGTGCCTCCGGCGTTGGCGCGTAGTCGGGATCCTCGATCCCGAGACTGCCGATCGCGTTGCTCCAGTCGAAGATCGACAGCCGGTCTTCAACGGGCACGCCGAGGACCTCGGCGATGACTTGGAGCGACAGCTCGGCCGAGATCTCAGGTACGGCGTCGAACTCGCCAAGCTCGACCACGCGGTCGACGATCCCTCGTGCGATGGCGCGGATCCGGTCCTCGAGCTGCGCGACGTTGCGCTTCGTGAATGCCTGATTGATGAGCTGTCGTACTCGCGTGTGCCGGGGCGGGTCGAGACTCGGCAACATCGCAGAGTGGTCACCGGCCGCGACCTCGACGAAGGTGTTGCCTGTCGAGGAGCTGAATCCGTGGTCGTCTCGGCTGGCGGCGGTGACGTCCGCGTGACGGGTCAGTAGCCAGACCGCGGGCAGCCCGTCGAGCTCAACGCGGTGCACCGGAGTGTCCCGGCGGAGCCGCGCGAGTGCGTCGTACGGCGCTCCGGTCGTGAAGACGTCGGGGTCGAAGACCGCCCGGGCGTCGAGGTCAGCCTGCGAGGTGCTGTCGACCGTCACGCCTCCGGCACCCCATAGATCGACTGGAGCTCAGTGAACTCCTCCAGCGCCTCGGGTCCGTACTCCCGGCCGATGCCGCTGGACTTGAACCCGCCGAACGGTGCCTCGAAGCCCGGCGCGTAGCTGTTGATGCCGAACGTCCCGGTGCGCACCTGCCGCGCGATCTCGAGCCCTGCCGCCTTGTCCTTGGTCCAGACCGATCCGCCGAGACCGTACGCCGAGTCGTTCGCGAGCCGGACGGCGTCGGCGGGCCCGTCGTAGGGGATCACCGCGATGACCGGACCGAAGATCTCTTCTTGCGCGATCCGCATGTCGTTGCGGACGTTCGTGAACACCGTCGGTCGGATGTAGTGGCCGCTGAGTCCTTCGACCGCACCCGGACCCCCGACGGCGACGGTCGCCCCTTCACTCAGGCCCACCTCCAGATAGGAGTGCACCCGCTCGCGATGTCGGGCCGAGACCATCGGGCCGATGTAGGTGTCGGGGTCCTCGGGGTCTCCGACGACGAGGCCCTGCGTCATGGCGACGAAGGCATCGACGATCTCGTCGTACCGCGCCCTTGGTGCCAGGACCCGGGTCTGCGCGACGCACGCCTCACCGTTGTTGAGGAACGACGCGAACTTCAGGCCCTCGACGGTGCGCGCGACGGAGGCGTCCTCGCAGACGATGGCCGCGGATTTGCCGCCCAGCTCGAGGCTGCACCGAGCGAGCCGCGAACCGCACTGCTCCGCGATCCATTTGCCAACAGCGGAGCTCCCGGTGAAGGCGACCTTGTCGACATCGGGATGGGTGACGAGTCGCTGGCCGGCGTCGGTGCCGCCGGGAATCACAGCGGCGACGCCAGGGGGCAGATCGGCGTCCGCGATCAGGTCGGCGAGAACCATGGCGTCGAGCGGCGTCTCAGGCGCTGGCTTCACGATCGCCGTGCAGCCGGCGAGCAATGCCGGGAACAGCTTGGCCAGGATCGTCACCTGCGGCACGTTCCATGGCGTGATGATCCCGACGACGCCGGCCGGCGCACGGCGCACGATCGACGAGCCACGGCGCTGCTCCCACTCGAGCTCGGTCGCGAACTGCACGGTCTGCTGCATCAAGAAGTGCGGGCCGTTCGCCTGACCGAGGTTGGAGAACCAGTACGGCGACCCCATCTCCGCCGTGATCAGCGTCGAGATCTCGGTGAGCCGTTCGCCGTACGCAGCGACGATCGGAGCGAGCGCCGCGCACCGGTCGGCGACCGACATGCGTGGCCACGGCCCGTCGTCGAACGCGGTCTTCGCAGCGGCCACGGCGCGGTCCACGTCGGCGGCGATGCCGAGCGGGGCGGATCCGACGACATGGTCGTCGTGCGGCGAGCGCACCTCCAGCCGCTCGCTCGATGCCGGCGTCACCCACTCGCCGCCGAGGTGAAGTCGATCCCACGTGTGCACCATCAGGCTCCGATCATGGTGGCGAGGTAGCGCGGCTGCGGGACCTTTGCCGTCCAGGACCGCGAGTGGCCGGCCCGCTCCATCAGGGCACCGATCCGCAGCACGATCAGGCCGCTGCGAATGTTCGCGAGCACCTCGTACCACTCGAGGTCGGCCACCGGTCGCCCGAGCGCGTCGCCGTAGGCGGCGATGAGCGCCGCGCGGCCGGGGTCACCCGGGAGCGTCGTACCTGCCGTTTCCGCAGCATGCTCGTGCAGGCTGAGGAACCAGGCGAGGTCGAGCTCGCCCGGACCGTAGCCGGCCATCTCCCAGTCCAGCACGGCGCGGATCTCCCCGTTGTTCCCGAGCACCAGGTTGACGAGTTGCGGGTCGCCCCACAGCAGCGAGGGCGGGGGCGGGTCGGCGGGGACCCGGGCACGACACCACTCGAGCGCGCGGCGGTAGATCGCGGCACCTTCGTCGTCATCGGTGGCCCAGTCGAGGTACCTGGTCCAGTAGTCGAGGATTCCGTTCAGGTCCGGGCCACCACCGCTGAGCTCGCCGAGCTCGTCGGGGTCGAACTGCGTGCGGTGCAGCGTGCCGAGCAGCTCGATGAAGCGCCGGATCGTTTGCTCCTGAAGCGCGGGTGTCGCGCCGGCGAGCCACCCTTCCGACAGGTACGACGGAGCAGTGGTGAGGGTGTGACCCGGGACCTTGGGCATCAAGAGGAACGGCGCGCCGACCCAGCTCTCGTCCAGCTCGACCGCGAGCGCGTCGGCGACCGGGAAGCCCGCGTGCGCGACGGCTCGCTGGATTCGCTGCTGGCGAACGAGGTCGTAGTCCGGGAACAGGCCGTCGGATGTCGGTGGCAGTCGCGCGACGAACTCGTCGTCGCCGCCTTCGTGGGCCACCCGCAGCAGGACGGTGTCACTGGACAGGCCCGGTTGCGGCCGGTTGACCGTGACGCGGATGTCAGACCAGCTCGGGTGTTGTGCGGTGAACCAACCGGCGAACGCATGGGCGAGGACGACCCGGCTGCGACTGCTATCCGACACGCGAGTCCTCCGGATGCAGATTCGACCGGCCATGCTCGGCGAACGCGGACCTGATCGCATCCCGCGCGGCGTCATCGAGCCGCCGGAACTCCCCGTCGCGCCGGTCGCGCCACCAGATCGGGTCGGCCGTCAGCCAGGCTTCACGCTGCAGGGCGCGGCGGTCGATCTTGTCGTGTCCGACGGTCGGGAGGCGCTCGCAGAGCCGGACCACAGTCGGCGCCCACTTCGTTCCGAGGTCGGGCTGCACATCGATCCAGCGAGCGAAGTCATCGAGGTCGAGCGTGCCATCAGGCACTTCGACGGCGGCCATCACGCGATCACCGCTGTGGGCATCCGGCACGCCGTACACCGCGACGCCGTCGACACCGTCGTACCGGCCGAGGATGCGCTCGATCGGCGCCGCGGCGAAGTTCTCCGAGTCGACGCGCAGCCAGTCACCGACCCGGCCCGCGAAGTAGAACACGCCGTCCGCGTCACGGTAGGCGAGGTCACCGGAGTAGAACCACCCGTCGCGCACCCGGTCGGTGTCGGCTTCCGGGTTGCCCCAGTAACCCTCGAACGAGCCGGTGGAGTCCCGGCGGACCAGCTCACCGATCGCGCGATCTGGATTGCGCAACAGCCCGTTCTCGTCGATGTCGGCGACGTCCTGCTCGCGGCCGGTGGCGGGGTCTAGGACTGTGATCTCGGTCCCCGCTGGGGCTCGTCCGAGCGCGCCGTGGCGACGGCTGGGGAGCAATGTGATCCCGCCCTCGCTCGACCCGTAACCGGTGACAACGGGTACGCCGAACCGCTCCGTGAAGGCCGCGGCGTCGGTGGGCGAGGTCTCGGGCGCAAGCACGATCTTCAGCATGTGGTTCCGGTCGGCGTCGCTCGGCGGAGTCGCCAGCAGATAGGCGAGCGCCCGCCCCACCGATGTCGTGAAGGTCGCGTCCTGCGTGATGACGTCGTCGAGCCACTGACTCGCGGAGAACTTCTCCCGCAGGATGATGCGGGCGCCGGCCGCAAGCGCGGGGAAGAGCAGGCCGAACAATGCGTTGCCGTGGATCAGCGGCATCGCGCAATACATGCCGTCGTCGGGGGAGAAGCCGAGCGGTGCGGCGGCAGCAACCCGCCCACTGGACCGCCGGACCGCCTTCGGCGCCGAGGTCGATCCGGACGTGAAGATGAGCAATAGCAACGAATTCGGGTCGGGCAGGCTCGTGGGCAAGCCTGCGCCGGCATGGGGCGCCCACGGAGTGTCCTCGACGAGCACGGTCGGGATGGTGCTGTCCGGGTCTCGCAGGCCCAGATGTGCGTGGTCTGACAACACGAACTGGCAGTCCGTGTGGGCGATGTCGCGCTCGAGCTCGGTCCCGCGGCGTGTCGCATTGATCCCCACCACGCAGGTGCCGGCGAGCGCCGCTCCGAACAGCGTCAAGACGTAGTCGGGCGTGTTGTCGAGCAGCAGTCCGATGTTCGCTGGGCGGTTCGGGTCGAGCACCTCGTGCAGCCATTGAGCTCGGGTCGCGGCTTCAGCGACCACCTCGCGCCAGGTCCAGGTCTGGTCGCCGGCGACGAGTCCGATGGAGTCATCCGCGGCGCGGCTCGCGATCAGCTCGGCGACGCCGATTCCTGACATCCGTCCGGATCCCCCTTCCCGATGATCTCGGCACCGTACTGTTCCAAGGATTCGAGGGCGAGGTCGAGCGACGTACCGGGCACGCCGACGCTGTTCCACGTGACGCCGAGGGCCGCCATGTCGGCGAGGCCTTCCAGGTGCTGGTCGACGTTGAATCGTGAGGTGCCCGGTCCGCCGCCGGCG
>JAFAZI010000126.1 GCA_019239875.1 Frankiaceae bacterium | reverse complement strand
CGCAAGGCGGCATGGGGCAAGGGCCTCGCCACTGAAGGGTCGCGGGCATTGATCGACGCGGCGTTTGCGTCGTACGGCGCAACCCGGGTCTATGCCGAGACGATGGCGGTGAACATCAGCTCCCGCCGCGTCATGGAGAAGTGCGGCATGACGTTACGCCGCGAGTTCCACCAAGAGTGGCCCCATCCGATTCCGGGCGACGAGTTCGGGGACGTCGAGTACGCGATCGACCGAGCCGACTGGGAGTCGTGACCTGGGTAGCGATCCGCGATTTGATGATCGCGTGACGACAACGGGTGGGGCAAAGACGATCGAGGCCTGGGCCCTGGTGCGCGCCATGCTCGACGACATGACGACGATGATCCACGAGGATGCCGAGAGCGAGCTCGAGGTCGTCGAGGGTTACCGCGTTCTCGCCCGCACGGCGGCGATGTGCTCGGAGATCTCGCTCGACGTCGACCCCGCCAGACCATGGTTCTTCCCGATGACCACGGAGGTTCGCTACCTCGCTGCGCCGAACCCGGACGGTGAGTACTACCTCTGCATGATCGACGGCGACCGTCGGTACCAGGTGACCGGCAACCGCGGCACGTCGTCGTACCTCGGATTCCAGATCCTGGCCGGTGTCGGACTCACGCCGCGACGTCAAGCCGGCTACCTGTCCGATCGCGATCTCGCGATCGACTCGGACGGCCGATTCAGCATCGTGCTGTCGACGGCCAAGCCCACCGCCGAGGAATTGGGCGACGCGGTGTGGCTGAAGATACCGGCAGATGCTTCCGCCATCGTGGTCCGCGAGTACATCGCCGATCGAGCCTCGGAACAGCTCGTGTCGCTGGACATCGAGCCACTCGATGACGTCCCGCCTCCGGCGGTCGTGACGGACGATGTCGTCGCACTTCAGCTCACGTCGATGGCATGGACGATCGCCAAGCTGATGACGTTGCATCGCACCATCAAGCCAGAGCTGCTCGAGCAGCCGAATCAGCTCCTCACCGCGACCGCGAGCGACCTCGGCGATGCCGACACCACCCCCGACAACCTCTACATGATCGGCACCTTTCGACTGGCGCCAGACGAGTCACTCGTCATCGAGTTCACGCCGCCCGACACGCGTTACTGGAACGTCACCGTCGAGTCGATCTGGCACGAGTGCATCGACGTCCGCAGGCGCCGCAGTTCGATCACCAACGCAGCCGCGGTACGGCAGCCGGACGGCACGGTCCGAGTCGCGATCGGCGCCACCGACGTCGGGCTTCCGAACTGGCTCGACACCGGCGGGCATCATCGAGGGTTCGTGGTGCTGCGCTGGCTCGACAACCCCGAGGCGCCGCCGGTGTCGACCGCGGTCGTGACCAGCCGATGATCGACCGGCTCAACCGCGACCGGCTGGTCGGCGAGGCGATCGAGCGCGCCGGTTCGGATGACTTCGGGGAGCCGACCTGGTCCGAAGGCCTCGACCGGCTCCTGCATTCCTTCGTCACCGAGGCCAACCTCAACGAGATCGGCGTCGAGGTCGCCGCCAATGATGTCGTGACCTCGCTGGCCAACCGCCTGGGCGTTATCGCCTGGCGCAAGGCTCACCCTGAGGTCGCCGACGGCAAGATCGAGCAGCCGATCATCATCATCGGGCAGCCGCGCACGGGCACGACCATCCTGTTCGACCTGCTCGGCCAGGACTCTGCGCTGCGCGCGCCGTTGACCTGGGAGGTCGACCGGCCGGTGCCGCCGCCGGAGCCCGCCACCTACGACACCGATCCGCGCATCGAGGAGGTGCAGGCGACGCTCGAGATGACCGATCTGCTGATCCCGGGCTTCCTCGCCTTCCACCCGATGGGTGCACGGCTGGCGCAGGAGTGCGTTCGGATCACGGGATGCGACTTTCGCAGCATGATCTTTCCCACCGTGTACGACGTGCCGTCGTACAACTCGTGGTTGCTGCATGAGGCAGATCTCGCGCCGGCCTACCGCTGGCACCGCATCTATCTGCAGCATCTCCAGTCGAAGGTCGGCGGTCACTGGCTGCTCAAGTCGCCGGCGCACCTGTGGCACCTGGACGCGCTGGCGGCTGAGTACCCCGATGCGGTGCTCGTCCAGACGCACCGCGATCCGCTCAAGGTGATCGCCTCGGTAAGTGCGTTGACCAATCACCTACGCCGAATGGCGAGTGATCAGACATCGGTGGCGCGATCCGCGGCGCAGTACTCCGAGGACATCCTGCTCGGCTTGGAGCGCGGCATGGACGCTCGCGATCGCGGCGTCTTTCCCGAGTCACAGATCGTGGACGTCCAGTTCGCGGAGTTCATGGCCGATCCGTTCCAGACGATCGGCCGGCTCTACGACCAGCTCGGGCGCGAGCTCACCGCCGAGACCGAGAGCCGGATGCGCGCCTTCCTCGACCAGCACCCAGGTGACGGCGGCGCGAGTCGCTACACCTGGGCCGCGACAGAGCTCGACGAGGCTGAGTGGCGGCCGCGGGTGTCGGCGTACCAGCAGCGGTACGGCGTCCCCAGCGAGCGCCTCGTCTGACGCCCTACCGCTTCCCCGTTCGTGAACACAACCGCCGCCGCTCGGCGGCGTCGCACGCTCGGAAGCGGCGCCGGAGAGCGCGTGCAGCGTCGGTTGTGTTCAGGTTCGGTCAGACCAGCAGGTCGGAAAGCACGTCGACGAGGTAGTCGGGTTCGTCCATCAACTGGCGCCAGGTGACGACAACGACTCGCCAGCCCGCTCTGATCAGTGCGGTCCACCGTCGCCGATCCCGCTCGAATGCCTCGCGGGTGCCATGGAACTCGTAACCGTCGCATTCGAGAACCAGGCGGTACGCCCGCCAGGCGAAATCCACTCTGGCGATCCACATGCCGTCGCGGTCGTTGATGGTCACCTGCGACTCTGGGGCGGGGAGGCCGGCAGTGACGATGCGTACGCGCCCCATCGATTCGAAGACCGACTCGGCGAGCGGGTCGATGAGCGATGCGGCGGTCACAGCGGCTCGCCGGCCCGGGCCATTCGGTAGTGCCGCCGCCGCGCACTGCATCGCAGCCGGGGTGATCACCCCACGTCGCGCGAGACTGTCGAGCGCCGCCACGGAGTGCTCCAATGGCAACGACCTCGCGACGTCGAGCCCGGTGCGGATCGGTGAGGTGATGGGAATCCCGCGAACGACCCTCACCTCCGACGGGTCGAGCTGGCCGCGATGGAACCGAACGCCAGGCAGCTCGTCGGCCCAGCGACCGCGGCATCGTGTCGCCGTGACGTGCAGTCGGTCCGGCGCGGTTATGAGCGACGCGCCGTACCAAGCCGCTGCTGACTCGTGGCTCAACCTGACCTTCAAGGACTTCACGACTGCCTCGGGATCGGGCCCGAACCCGGGGCCCAGCCGGTAGACCCCCCGAGCCACCCGACTGATCGCACCTGCGCGCACTTGTGCTGTTAGCTCGCGATCCGTCGAGCCGTCTTCGATCGCCCACTGCCTGGTGAAGAGCTCGCCGATTTCCATCGCCGCACGGTGCGGCGAACTGCTCGCATTCGGAGCGTTGGCCGCAAAGTTGTGGACAGCGTTCTCCTGCGCCGGCCCTGTGCACAACCGCCCGATCGTGAACACAACCGCGGCGAGTTGGGCGCTCGGACAGCGCGGCACACGCTAGCGGCGCAGCGGCGTGGTGGTGGATGTGTTCAGAAACGGGCGGATGGCTAGTGGATGCGGTGGTTCTTGCTCGACAGATAGCGGTAGCAGTGGCACGCCGCGTCGTAACCCAGGTCGCGCGCCGATCCGGCGAGGGCGAACGCGCCGGGGCCGAGGCCACTGGAGAAGGTCTCCGCCGGCACGAAGTCCGGGCCGGCGATCTGTACGCCGCGCACGATCGCATCCGGAGTGATGCCGTGGCCGGCCTTCATGGCGTCGCGGACGAGACGGAACGCGTCACAGTCGAACAACGCGACCGCCTCCGCCAGCCGGTGTTCCCCGAAGTCCTGACCGGCCGCATGCATCGTGTCGAGACACACGCGTTGGGCATCGCTCACGTCGCCAGGGTCCTGCGCGAGGCCGACGTCGCCGGTCGGGTCTGTGCCGATCCCGAGCGACCCGACGAGCTGGACCTGCGGCACGTTGTGCTCGAGCAGCACACCCGGCCCGTTGAACGTCGAGACCCCGTAGCGCGGCCGGTAGCCCTGCGCTTCCGCCGGCTGCATGAAGAGATAGGTGTTGAGGCCGGTGCCGATGACGTGCGTGATGCCTTGCGCGTGGAAGCGGAACGCCGCCGAGGACTGGGTGCCCGAGCCGGCACCACTTGCGCTGTAGCTGTAGACGACGGCCGGCGGGTGGCCCACATCGCTCAGCGCGGCTGAGAGCAATCGCGCTGCCTCGGCGCCGGTCGCGTCATGCGGGGTGAGCAGGCCGACCTTGACCGGCGCCACGCCCGGCGCGCCCTTGTCGGTGTCCCACGGCGTGAAGTAGCCCTCGGCGTCGAGCCGTCGTACCAGCGTCGGCGCCATGTCGGTGTAGCTGGGCGACAGGACCGCGATGATGTAGCCGCCGAATCCGAGCAGGGCTTTCGTGTCTGTCGGCTGCTGCGAGCCCTCGAACATCGGGAGGTGGTTGCGGGCGAAGCACTGTTTGAACGCCGGCGTGTCGATGATCGTCACGTCGTTCACGACGGCCGCGACCCGCGCATCCTGCGTGAAGTGCGTGCAGGCTGCAGCCGCCTGCGTGTCCGGACTGGCGAGCAGCGCGAAGGTGTTGGTGTTGTACGGGCGAAGCACGAGCCGCCGACCGAAGACGCCGCCGGCTCGATTGATCGACGCGATCTCCGCCCGCGCGTCAGCCTCTTGGTCACCTGGATCGAGGTTGGCCAGGCCGAGTGCCTGCGCGACGCGCTGCGCATCGTTCTCGGTGATCAACCCGATGTAGATGTTCTTCGCGTCCCAGCCCGGCCCGGTCGACGCCACCGGGGGCGCCGAGATCGACAGGTCGAGCTGCGGCGGGGTTGCAGTCGGCGAAGTGACGCCGGGCGCCACGCGGTCCTTGTGTTGGATCGTGGACGCACAGCCGATGCTGAGCAGTACGACGAGGAGCGCCGCGACGGATCGAGCTCGCGGACTCGCCACGGGTCGACCATAGAACCCGACTCAGGCGACCGCCTGCTCAATCAAGACGAACGTGCCGTAGATCTGGGGCCACCGCCCGACCAGCGCGGCCACTGCCGGCGCCGAGCGATCCGCCTCGATCGCTGACAGCGCCGCCGCAGCTGACAGCGGATGGCCGGAGCGCGCCGCGACCAGACGGAC
Source organism: Frankiaceae bacterium (assembly GCA_019239875.1). Lineage (GTDB taxonomy): Bacteria > Actinomycetota > Actinomycetes > JAFAQI01 > JAFAQI01 > JAFAZI01. The sequence continues at coordinate 10,583 of JAFAZI010000126.1, read as the reverse complement.
GGCTGGCGCGATCTGGGCCTGGACGGTCTGGAGTCGGGTGAGGGCGGCCGGCAGGGTCGCCGGGTTCACCGCCTCAGCTCCTGTCACCACGGCTCGAAATGTCGCCGTCAGCTGACCCGTCGCGGCCTGCGGTGCAGAGATCGCGTCGGCCAGCGGTCGAAGGCCTGGTGTACCGGCGATGATCTGCCGCGCCCGATCGACGCTGACGCGACCTTTCGTGACGTCGCTCGCCGCCTGCGGCACCTCGGCCAGGGCCCGCGGCATCGACTCCACCAGCGGCGCGTTGGCCGTTAAGGCCGCGTGATCTGCGGCGCTGAGCGGCGGCGCCGCCGCCGCGGAGGAGTCATGCCCCAGGCCGACCGCAACGGCCGCAGCCACGGTCACCACGAGGGCGAGGCCGATCACCTTGGCGCTCGCGGTCGTCGTCATGTCTGGTTCGACCCAGCCGTGAAGGTGCCCTCGAGATGGAACTCCATCGAGTCACCGTTGGGCGTGAACGCTGCCCCGCTGAACCAGTCGATGACGTAGCGGTGCGTGGTGGCGTCGTAGGTGCCGGTGGCGTTCTTCGATCCGAGGTTGAAGCATCCGACGCCGAAGGACGCACGGCACGACGAGTTCGATCGGCCGGCATAGGTGAGGACCAGCGATCGCAGGTCGACCGACAGCGTGTCACCGGTGACGATCGCGGCCGGCGGTGGATACGCGGGTGCTCCGGCCGGAGCGTGTTGCTCGTCGCGGGCGCTGGTCGCGAAGCCCAGTCGATAGTGCCCGAACCGCACCGGGGCGAACAGGCGAACCGCTCGCGAGTTGCGATTGGCGTCGAACACCTTGGCCGGCTGCGGTTGGAACTCTCCGGTGATCAGGCCACCGTCGGTGCCCGCTGCCAACGGGGTGTAAGACGGGTTGGCGCACCCGCCGGCTCGGTTCTGCAGGGCGTGTCCAGCCGCGGCCGAGATCGCCACGAAGTAGCTGCCGGTCGGCTTCGCTCGGGGTGTCGTGCAGTGACCCGGCGTGATTCCGAACTGACCGGCCAGCTTCGTCGGCGCTGCGGCCTTGGCCGACCCGCCGCAGCCGGCGAGGGCGGCCACCGTCAGCAGCGCTGCAACTCCGCCGATGAGGCGCTTCATTTCCGCCCCCGCTTCCGGCTGAGGCCGACGAACGCGAGGATGTTCGCCACCAAGACCAGCTCGGCGAGAAGGAACAGCTTCGGGCTACCGGATGACTCGGTCTTGTTCCCCGCGAGCCGAAGGGAGTGAAGGTGGGTCCGCCGCGTGTGCGTTCGACCTGCGGGGCGGTTGGCCGACCGGCCAGCCGCCGCGTTGGTAACCGCCACCGGCCGACCGGCGGCGAAGCTCGCCGTACCGAGGTTGACCGTCGTGCCCTTCGGGACCGGTCGCACCGATCCCTGGAACGTGCCGGCCAGATGGAACTGCGTGCCGGCCGATGCCCGGGTGAATGACTGACCGCTGAACCACTCCAACGAAATTCGGCGGGTGCGGGCGTTGTAGTGGCCGGTCGCACGTTCCGCTCCGACGGGGTAGGTCCCAGCCTGGTACGACGCGACCACCGAACGAACGTCGGCGTTGACCTCCCCGCCGACGAGGTAAAGCCGCGGGGATCCCAAGTAGCTCGCGGAGCTCGTCGCCAAACTCAAGGCGCCGCCATCGAAGACCGATCGGGCCGCGGTGCTGTAACGGCCCGAGGCGAGGCCGCTTCCACTGGGCCGAAGCAAGGTCACTGCGCCGTGTTGGCACGACGAGCTGGAGTTCCGAATCGCCTTGGTCCCGAAGGTCACGGCGAGGTAGCTGCCGGCCACCCGGCCGTGATGGCAGGAACCCGGCACGAGGTGGATCGCACCGACCAGCTCCTGCGCGCTCGGTGGCCGAGGCGAGGCTGACGCCGGACCCGCGGCGACGGCACCGACGAGTCCGACCGTCATCGCCGAGATGGCGAAGCTGATCGCTCTCACTGGACGGTCACCCCGCTGCCGAAGTTGTGGTCGTTCGACGTGCCGGCCTTCTCTCCCGTCCAGTACCAGGTGTGGGTCTTGGGGTTCCGGTCGAGGAACACCGTGAACTGGACCTGGCTCGGCCCGGGAAGGCCGTGGTCGAGGATCTTGTGCGTCGCCGGGTCGAAGAAGTAGTTGACCGTCATGTCACCGGTGAGGTCGAGGATGATCCGGTTCTCGGTGTTGGCCACCGGCTTCACGCTCTGCACCTTGATCCGGAACACGTTGCGACGATGCTTCTGCGTCAGCAGGTTGACCGTCGCGACGTTGCCGGTCAGCATCGGCCCGGCCAGGTAGTGACGCAGCGCGTCGGCGTTGCCGGTCGCGTACGCGTGGCTCACCTTGTCCTCGAAGAACTGGACGAGCCGCTTGATGGTCGGTGTCGACAGCTTGCCTGGCCCAACCCGGGAGGGCAGGCCGTGGTCGGCCACCTGGGCCGCGGTGAGAGTCTGGGCCGGTGCGCCGCTCGGCCCGGGCAGCTGGGTGGTGCTCACCGTCGGTGCCGGCGCCGAGGCATCGGCGGACGGTGCTCCGCCGCCGGACCCGCTACTGCAACCGGTCAGCCCGAGGGAAACGGCGACCGTCGCGGTCGCGGCCAGAGCCGTGAGTCGCGGGTTCATCGGGCGCTCACCGCCGACTGCAGCAGATCGGACGCCGCCGAGGTCGCGGGCTTGCGACCGGAGATCGAGACGACCCGCAGCGTGGTGCCGTCGAGCCCAGCGGCTTCGACGACGTTGGTGGAGCTGATCCCGTAACCCTGGAAGGACTGCTTCCGCTCGAGGTAGGCGACTGTCCCGGTCAGGCCGGTCACCTTCGGCGCGGCGTTCAGCTTCGTGACAACGGCGCGCGCTCCGTGGCGCAACGCCCGGAACGAGCCGAAGAAGCGGTTCGCCTGGTCAACCGACGGGAATTGCAGCGCGGTGCAGTCGATCACCGCGTCGACGCGCGACTTCGTGCCGCCGACGTGGTGCAGGTAGACGTCACGGACTCCCGACTGCAGCTGGTCGTACTCCAGGGCCGCTTGGACCTGAACCGCCGGGCTGTAGGTCTGGGCAGTCACCCGCCCGGAATGCGACCCGTCGGCGACGAAGCCGGCGGGCAGCGCGGCCGGGTCACACGCCGGGGCGCCGGTGTCCAACGACGCCGGCGTCAATCGAGGGGTGGCCGACTGCGAGGCGGGTGAGTGCCCGCCTCCGCAACCAGCGAGGACAAGGGTCAGGGCGCTGAGTGTGAGTGCACTCGCGACCGGTACGCGGGTCAATCCAACCTCCTGAACGGGGCGACCTGCTCAAAGCCGCCGGAATCAAGGAACGTGCCTTCGTGAGCAAGTGATGACGCGCCGCCGGGGGCGTCGACGGGCATCGCCATCGGGTTGATGTAGGTCGTGCGGAAGAAGGCGAGCGCCGTGGAGGTGCCGCCATCCGGTTGCCAGCCGAGGTGATAGCTGCCGAGGGTGAAGTCGTGCAGCTGCTCGCCGAGCAGCCTTGTCAGTGCAGGCGCGCTTGGGTCACCGCCGCCGGCGGCAAGTGCCTTGGCGATCGCGACCCCCGCCTGATAGCCGTGCAGACCGTCGAAGGTCGGGCGGATCCCCGGCGTCAACGCGCGGAGCCGTTGCGCGTAGTACTGCGCGACGGGATCGAAGGGGTTGATGCTGCTCGCGAACTCCACGCCGCCGAGGCGGGTGATCGTGCCGGCGTCGTTGATGAAGTCGGTGCTCATCAGCTGCGCGGACGCCAGGATTCCCTGTGGGGGCGTCCAGCCCGCGTCCTGGCTGACGGCCGAGAACGCCTGCATCAGTGGAAGCGCCTCGCCGCGGTCAGCGAGCACGGCCACCGATCCCGCCCCCCGACGGGCGAGGCGAGCGACGAACCGAACCGGAGCGGACGGCAGCGGCTTCACCTGCACCGCAATGCCTTCAGCCCCGAGCCGGCTTCGCAGACCCGCCAGCTCAGCCCGGTCGACCGCACTGGCGCCGACGATGGCAGTCACCGCGGCGGCGTGCTGTGTGATCGCCTGGTCGCCGATCGCGGCGCCTTCCGCACGCCACGACGGCTGCGTCGACCAGACCCCTGCGGCGGTCGTGTCGCCGGCGCCTGAGCCGAGTACGACGGGCAGGCCCGCGCTGCGGGCACCATCGGTCAGCGCCGCGACCTGAGTCGACGTGCCGCACGGCATCGCGATCATGCGGGCGCCGAGTCCGCGTAGCCGGGCGAGTGCTGCCGTCGTTCCGTCATGAAGGTCCACGGCAACCACGCGCATCAGGTCACCGTGATCAGCCGCGCTCGTGTTGAGGTCCGCGAGAGCCGTCTGTAGTCCCAGGACCTCGTCGCGGCAGGTCTCACCGCTCGTCCCGGACAGGCTGGCCGGCACGCCGATGACCACCTGGTGCGGCAGGTTCGCCGAACTCACCCGCTGCGCGAGTTCGACGGTCTGGGCCGGCTGGTCGCCACGGCGCACCTTCGCCGTCACGAGCCAGCTTGCAGGAGTCGCAAGGGTGACGTCGCCGGTCCAAGCGGCGCCGTGACCGGTCGGCTGGAGCGCAACCTCTTGGTCGGGCTCACCGCATCCGCAGCTGACAGTGGCGGTCACCGAGTGCACATCGGTAGCCGGACTGAGGAAGTCCTGCTCGTCGTTGTCACCGACCTCGACGATCAGGGTGTTGCGCCCGGTGATTCCGGGAGCCAGCGTTGCGACGCCGAGGGAGTCATCGCCCGCCGAGGTCACCGAGACCGGAAGGCCGGTCTGGGCCGCGTAGGCCTGCGACGGGTAGGGCTGCTCGAGCGGCTGGGCGATCTGGCCGAGCACGCCGGCCACGATCAACGTGGCACCACCAACGATCACCTCGGCGCGCACCAGGCGCCCCGCGGTCCGGGCGTTGCCTCGGCGCAGCTGCCACCAGGACGCACCGGCGCCGAGCAGGACGATGAGGAGGAACAACGACGCCTTCGTGATCGCCAGCCGTCCGTAGAGCGTGTCCGGCACGTCGTGCAAGGTGCGGAGACCCCAGTCGGTGGTCGCGACGCCGGTCGCGACGACAGCGAGCAGCGAGGACCAGACCAGCGCGCGCAAGCCTCGGCGCCGGTCCGGCAGCAACGCCACCGACACGAGCGACCCGAGCCACGTGCTGACGGCGATCAGATGAATTGAGTACACGCACAGGACGAGGGCGCGGCGAGAGCTCGGCTGGCTCGCGGCGTGTCCCGAGGCGGCGAGCAGGGCGAGCAAGCCGACCGCGATCAGAACGCCCAGCCACCGGCGAGCGCCCCCCGGACGCTCTCCGGCGGAGAACTGACCGCGGTCGACAAGTAGTGGGACCGCCAGCAGTGTCAGCGCGAGCTCGGCGAGGAGCCGCTGACCGGTGGCGGACGTGACGAAGGTGGACGCGCCGCCGTCCGTCAAGACGGTGACCGCGAGCGCGGCGAGGAATCCCGCCTGCAACCCGAACGCGACGAATCGGATCCGCGCAGCGCGACGGCCCGCGCCGGCGAGGACGGAGCTGAGCAACAGCAGGCCGGCAAAGATCACGGTGGCGAACGGGAGCACCGTCTGAAGGAGACGTCGCACGCCGCCCGGCGAGGTGGCACTACCCGTGCCCGACCCGGTTGTCGTCGTGACTGCGGGGTTGGCCGACGGATGGCCAATGCTGAAACCGAAGTTGCCGATGACCGTGTGGCCGTCGTCGCCGACCGCGGTCCAGTTGACGGCGTACGTCCCGTCGGCGTCCAAGGGATGGTTCGGTACGACGGAGAGCTCGGCCGGTCCGTTCGCCGTCACCTGGTGGGTCTGCACCTTCGTGCCGTCCGGGGCGGTCAGCACGACGTTGCAGTAGGACCGGTCGAGGCCCTCGGTGTAGTCGATGTCGATCTGCTGCGGAGCGGCCGTGAGGATCGAGCCGGCGGCAGGATCGCTACGGAGCAGATACGGGTGAGCAGCGGCGGGCGCGATGCCCACCACACTCAGCAATGCAGTGAGCAACGCGACGCCGCCGCCGCGGCGGAGCCAGAGGCTCCGCCGCGACGCGCGGCGCGCGTTCACCCGTTCTCTTCGTACGGCAGGCCTGCCGTGTTGGCGCCCATGTTGATGGGCTCACCCCAGTAGCCGCGGCACTCACCGCCGACCACCTTGCCGTTCGAGCAGTTCTTGCCGTAAGCGTGACCGTATGGGGTCAGACCCGTTGCAGGAGCACCGTTCTCGACGAAGAGCATCGAGTGCGGCTTGTAGAAGCCCTTGATGTTCGGGTCCGGCCAGTCACGCCGGTTGAACTGGACGCATGGCGTCCCTTCGGTCTCGTCCACGAAGTTCGTGTCGAGGCCGAGCTCACCGGTACGCGGGTTCATGTTGATCATGCAGACGGTGTGGTTACCGTCGACACCGGTCCGCGCCACGAAGTAGTTCGCCTCAGCGATCCGCGTCGGAGCGTGGTAGTCGGTCACGATCTTGCCGGTCTTCGGGTCCTTGATCTGGATGGCCGCGAGGCGGAAGTTGTCGAACTCTCCCCAGTGCGGTCCACCCGATGTCGGGTCGTTGATCGGCACGACGCCGGCAACAGTCGGGCAGTCCTTGCCGCCGAGTGTGGGGTCGGCAAGTGCCCGGATGTTGTGGGCCAGGTTGCACTTGTAGTTGTCCCCGGCCTCGAGCAGCTTGGTGATCGACAGCGTGTACACCATCTTCGGCGTACCGGCGTCGTCGTAGTCGTCCTGCAGGATGAAGCGACCGTTCACCGCGTGAGCGAGGAAGCGGTTGTCCGGACTGATGTCGATCCAGGCCGCACCATCGCAACCGGCCGGCTCCTTCTTGCCCTGCAGCCCACCGCCCGGGACACGACCCTCGCCGCTCGAATCCAGCGCAGCAACGGCAGCCGTCGAGTCGAACACCTCGTGCCACGGGTGGGCCTTGGTGTTGGTGATGTCCGGCGTGTAGAACACCGCGCCACCACACATCGACTCGGAGAACCAGCCCTTGGGCACGTTGCCGTCAGGCAGCGGGTAGTCCCAGGTGGCGCTGTTCTCCATGATTCCCATGTTTTCGGCGTGGGCCGGGTTCGCGTCATCGCGCGGACCCGCTGGCATCACGTCGATCGCACAGATCTTCGGGTTGCTGAACGATGCGCCCGGCGTCGCCCTGCCGGAGCAGCCCTTCGGGCTGAAGCTCCAGACTCGGACGGTACGACGGAAGTAGTCCGCGTTCGTCGGCTTGACCGGGTCCTCGACGAGCTGGGCAGGCTCGGCGTAGTCGGACGTCACCATCGTCTTGAGGTCGGCCCGGATCTGGATGCCGTGCGGGTTGGCGCAGCTGCCGAAGTCCGGGCACTTGCTCTGACCAGACGTCGGGTCGATCCCGCCGTCGTCGTTGCCCGGCGAGACCAGGCTCGGCACGCTGCCGGCGGAGCCGCCGACACTGGACAGCAGGGCGCCGCCCACGGAGCCGTCGGTGTTCGCCGAGTTGAGCAGGTCCTCCGAGCCACTCGAGGGCCACTCGCCGAGGATGTCGCCGGGATTGGCGCCGGGATGGTTGTTGCCGGCGATCTCGACAACGGCACCCGGTGTCGTGCCGTATGCGTAGAGCGGCCCACCCATCAGCGTGCCGTAGGCGTCACCGTTGGGCAGAGTCGCGAACGCGTCCCAGATGCTGCCGCTGGGGGTCGCCCACGGCTCATCGGTCTTCTGCAGCGTGACCCTCGGCAGGTCCGAGAGGTCGTAGGTGAACAGACGCGACGTGAAGAGACCGCCTGCCCACACCGACTGGTTCGGGAACCAGGTGTACTGCATGTGGTGCGGCTCGTTCTCGATCCCGTCCGGACCGCTCACGACCGAGACGTTGACGACCTTGCCGTAGGTGTTGCACCCAGGCTCGGCGTCGATCGTCGCCATCATGTCCGAGCCAGTCTCACCGAACTCGATCGGCGTCTGCGACTTCAGACCTTCCGGGTTCACCTCGCCGCCGTTGAGGATGTCGACGACGTCGCTGCCGGTCAGGTCACCGGCGTTCATCTTGCCGGCCCAGACGATCAGGTACTCGTGGTGAGCGCCCTGCGCCGGGCATGACTTTCCGCCGGTCGGCTCGTTGTCGAGCCCGGGATTGCGCCCGTCCTCGAACGGCAGCCCCTGACCGGCACCAGGAACGCTCGGCAGGCCCTGAGCTGAGAGGTCCTGGAGGGGGTTCCCGTAGCTATCGGTGGCAGCCGACCTCGGCTGCGACTTCACATTGACCGTGTAGTTGACGCTCTCCGCGACCTTCCCGGTGTCCGACTTGATCTGGGACACCGTTCGGGTGACGGTCGGCAACAAGCCATTGGCCTGCGACGAATGGGACGACGTAGCTGCGGACGCAACCGTACCCCCGGCGCCAACGAGGACAACCGCGCCAGCGGCTATCCATCGTGACCTGCCCAACCGAACATGCATGAATGATCCTCCGACTGTTGTAAGTCACCTAACTTGAGTAGGTTGCAAGAGATATAGCACGAATTGACCACGCCGAGGCAGCCGCCCGATGAGTGACTTAGGTCACATCGTGTAGTTACTTGAGTAATTTACCCGAGTTGGCGTACTTTGCCGGTATGAGTACTCGGGATCGATCGACGTGGCCAGGCTGGGCAAGGGGACTGACGACCGGATGGGTGCTGTCACCGCTTCTCGTGATCGCCCTACTGCTCGCAACGTTCGAGGGTTACGCCTACTACACCCGCCACCAGCCGACGAAGTACTCGCGTGGCGGCGCCTTCGGCAGTGGTGGCACCGCGGATGCCGGCAAGTCCTCCGCGATCGGTCGGGGATCAGCCAAGTCCACGCACTCGGGCTCACAGCCGAAACAGCGCATCACGAAGGGCGGCCCGCACACCGCCTCGCTGCACCACGGCTCCGGCTCATCGCAGCAGCACCAAGGCAGCACGACGAGTCAATCAACGACCTCCTCGTCCACGGGCGGAGGCGGCGGACACAAGCCGAGCTCGCCGTCGACAGGCTCATCCGCCCCCCCGGCCAGCTCCCAGCCGCGCACGGCTCTGGTCACTCCGCAGGCCGGCACCTACACCCTGGCCGTCCGCGGTCATGAGCAGGCGAAGTTCGGTCCTTTCTCGCCGTGCAACAACAACCTCCCCGCCCGCTCGAGCCTCGTGGTCCATCACGCGGCCGGCGAGTCCAAGCGCTCCTTCGACTTCGACTGGCGGCTGTATCCCAACTCGGCCAACAAGCACGACGAGCGCCACATCTACACCTACTCCAAGCACGCCGTCGTCCTTACCTTCGAGCAGGAGACGGTCACCTGCGCGGGTATCAAGCAGTCGAGCGCGGTCGACTACAAGCCCAATCAGATCCGCGTCCGGCTACCGCTGACGGTGGGGGCGACCTGGCACAACCATGGCGGCGGTTCGGCTCGAACCGAAGCCGGATCGAGCGAGGTCGCGAAGCAGACGTCGCTCACCGTCGCCGGCCAGAAGTACGCGGTCTACGAGATCGTCACGAAGCTCGCGCTCTCCGGCAACGAGACGGGCGAGCGGGATCAGACCTGGTGGTACTCACCGGAGCTCGGGATGCCGCTGAAGTTCTCAGAGACGTTGCAGGGCAAGCGGAGCGGCGCCAGCTATTCGGAGTCCTACACCGCCACGGTCGTGGGGATGCCGTGACGCGCACCCGAGTCGACATCTGACGAAGCCGGAAGGACCAACTCATGCTCCGGATCGATGCCATCGACACGATCGAGCTCGGCAACCGCAGCTACATCGCCCATGACGGTCGGGACGCCATCGTCGTCGACCCGCAGCGCGACATCGACCGCGTGCTGGCACGGCTCGACGAGCTCGGCGTCCAGGTTCGGCTCGTGTGCGAGACACACATTCACAACGACTATCTGACTGGCGGCCTCGCACTGTCGAAGGAAGTTGGTGCGCCGTACGTCGTCTCTGCCACCGACTCGGTCCCGTACAACCGGCTAGCGGTGCGCGACGGCGATGACCTCGAAGTCGGCGGCATGTCCGTGCAGGTGTTGGCCACGCCCGGCCACACCCCCGGCCACATCGCCTTGCTGATTGGCGCCGACGGCAGCGCGCCGGCGCTGTTCACCGGTGGATCGATGCTGTACGGCGCGGTCGGGCGTACCGACCTGATCGACCCGGCCCGGACCGTAGAGCTCGCCGAGGCGCAGTATCGATCGGTTCACCGGTTGGCCGATCGGCTTCCGGTCGAGACCGCCGTGTTCCCCACTCATGGGTTCGGCAGCTTCTGCGCAGCCCGCACGCTGGCCTCGAATCTGAGCAGCGGGACGCTGGCGGACGAGCGAAAGCGCAATCCCGCTCTGACGGCGCCGGACGGCGCGACCTTCGTCGACCAGCTGGTCCGCGGGTTCACGCCGTACCCGGCGTACTACGCGCACATGTCGGCGCTTAACGTTGCGGGCGTCGATGCACCCGACCTCTCGCCCGCGCCGCGCATCGACGCGACGGAGCTGACCCGCCGAATCGAAGCCGGTGACTGGGTGATCGACCTGCGGCCACGCGGTACCTACGCCGCGTCGCACATCTCCGGCACGGTGAGCTTCGAAGTAGCGCCACCGTTCGGCACCTACCTCGGCTGGGTGG
>JAFAZI010000032.1 GCA_019239875.1 Frankiaceae bacterium | reverse complement strand
CTCTGTCAAAACCACCACTGCTGCATACGGATCCGGCACTCACTAAGCCTAATCCAGACTGGCAGCAAACTAATGACTCAACACACTAGGACCGCTCAGCCAAGACCTGTTCCACGACGTGTCGACGAACCAGTTTTCCGGTCTCGGTGCGCGGCAGTTCTGGCCACACATGAACCCGGTCCGGTGTCTTCGAGCCGCGCAGCCGCTCGCGACAGTGCGAGCGCAGCTCGTCCTCCGTCGCGGTCCGCGCCGCGGTGAACACCACCACGGCTTCGATCCGCTGGCCCCACTCGTCGTCCGGCACCCCGATGACGGCGACGTCACTCACGGCGCTGTGCTCAAGGAGGACCGCCTCGATCTCGGCCGGCGCGATGTTCTCCGCGCCTCGAATGATCGTGTCGTCCGCTCGGCCTTTGATGAACAGGTAGCCGTCAGCGTCGACCAGCCCCTCGTCGCGGGTGTCGAAAAACCCATGCTCGTCGACTGCCGGCCCGCTGCCGGCGTACTCGCCGGACACCTGGTCACCCCGAACGAAGATCCGACCGACCACGCCGGGGGCGACGACGCCACCGTGTTCATCCCGGACCTCGAGCTCGATCGTGGGCACGACCTTGCCAGCCGATCCCAGTCGCGCCCGCACGGCGGGGTCATCACTCGCGATGGCCGCGCGATGGTCCTCCGGGCCGAGAACGGAGATGGTCGAGCTGGTCTCGGTGAGGCCGTACGCGTTCACGAAGTCGACGCTGGGCCACAGTGACAGCGCCCGCTCGATGACCGGCGCGGGCATGGCGGCGCCGCCGTACGCCAGCGTCCGCAGCGACGGAACCTCATGGTCGACATCCGCGTCGATGATCCGGGACAACATCGTCGGGACGACGAGGGCGTTCGTGACGCCTTCGGTTCGCACGAGGTGCAGCCACTGCTCCGGCGTGAACGACTCGAGGGTCATCAACCGGCGGCCCGCATAGAGGTTGGAGATGACGTTCGCGACGGCCGCGATGTGGTACGGCGGGACGCTGATCAGCGATGCGTCGGTGTCGTCGGCTGACATGAAATCCACCGTCCCGAACACGTACGACACGAGGTTGCTGTGCCGCAACAGCACTCCCTTTGGTGCCGATGTCGTGCCGCTCGTGTAGATGACGACCGCCGCGGCGTCGGTCTCGACCGGCTCGGCGATCGGCGTCCCTGCGGCCGCCGCAGCGAGCCAGGCTTCAGGGGTCACACCCGTGAGGCCGTTGCGCACGAGCGCGTCGTGCTGCTCGAGGTCAGCGATCGCGTACGCCTTCGGGTGCTGGTTCAACAGATGGTCGAGCTGTTCCGATCCGAGCCGGTAGTTGACCGGCACCAGCGGCACGCCGGCCAGCGACGCGGCGAACAAGGCCACGGGAAAGGCGGGCCCGTTGACCGCCAGATAGACGATCGAGTCAGCACCCTGCTCCGTCACCACCGACGCGCCACCCGAGGCCAGCGCTCGAAGCCGCGCCGCGGTGATGCCGTCGGCGCGCGGACCAACCATCACGCGGTCACCGAACCCGTCGGCCGCCATGTCGAGCAGCAACGTGAGGTTCATCGGCCACCACCCAGCGTCCGCGCGAACCCGTCCGGGATCACGAGATCGTCCGGCGACAGGTCAGCGACGGAGCTGACCCCCAGACCCAGCATCGCCGAGTCGATGCCGCTACGCATGATGTCGAGCACGTTCTCCACTCCTGCCTGACCGTTCGCCGCGAGCCCCCACAGGTAGGCCCGGCCGAGCATCACTGCCTTCGCCCCGAGCGCCACCGCCTTCACCGCATCGCTCCCCCGGCGTATGCCACCGTCGAGGAGGACGTCGATCTGACCACCAACCGCGTCGGCGATCGACGGCAGCACGCGGATCGTCGCGGGCGTCCCGTCGAGATTGTTGCCGCCGTGGTTCGACACTGAGATGGCCGTGACGCCTGCATCGACCGCTCGTTTCGCGTCGTCGACTCGGGTTACGCCCTTCAACATGAATGGCCCGCCCCACTGCTCGCGCAGCCACGCGACGTCCTCCCAGCTGGGCGGCGGCGTCTGCATCCACATGCCGTACGCCTCGAAGAACGTCGGCGGCGTGGCACCCAGCGGCACCATGTTGGGCACGGAGAGGTCAGGGACCTCGCGAGCCTTCGCGAACGCAGCCAGCCATCGCGGATGCCCGATCGCCCCGGGCGCGTACTTCAAAGCCGCCCTTGCGGTCACTCGCTCGGGAATCGCTGGACTTCCCCAGTCCCGACCGTGCGAGAACGACCAGTCGGAGGTCAGGATCACACCGACGACACCGGCAGCTCGAGCGCGCTCGAGCCGGGCCGCGATGTCGTCCCGGCTGCCTGCCCAGTAGATCTGGAAGAAGGTCTGCGGGTTGGCGTCGACGACCGCCTCCACCGGTTTGCTTCCGAACGAGCTCAGCCCCACCGCAGTGCCGCGGGCGGCAGCGGCTCGTGCCACCGCGACCTCCCCATCGGGATGCACGGCTTGCACGCCGGTCGGGGAGATCAGCACTGGCATCGAGATGGGCTGGTCCATGACCCTCGTGTCGAGGTGGCGATCAGCCGGGTTGCCCGCCGCGTGCGGCGCGAACTGCAACTCGGTGAAGGCCGCGACGTTGTCCTCGATCGTCTGGCCGCGCTCGGATCCCGCGATCAGCGCGCCGTAGACGAAGGCCGGCAGCCGCCGCTTCGCGCGCTGCTGCGCGATCGCGACGGTCTCGAACCATGGGTTAGGCATCTGGGCGTTCCTTCGTGCGGAGGATCGGACGGAGCGGTGCCGCCGTACGGTGCCGGATCGCACCAGCCCAGACGCCGGCGCCGTAGGCGAGGTCGTCGGCCAGCGCAGCCGCGAGGAAACGAGGGAGGTCGATCGGCGGGCGCCGACGCACCCACCGCTCTATCGCGGGCGCGAGAACCAGCGAGGCGACAGTGAGCCTGGTACGACGGTGCGCCAGGCCGGCCAGCGCGAGCGGGGGCGCGATCTGCGAGAGGTACCGACCCGTCCCCAGCGCTGTGCCGGCCACCGCCCGAGCGCCGAGACGGACGGGACTGAGCTGGGCCGGTTGCGCTCTTGCGACGGCTCGGTGACTCGCCCGCCAGGTCAAGACGGCGCCGACCGCAGCGACCAGCGGCTGCCGTGCGGCGAGGCCGGCGACTAGTGCGGCCGGCGCTGCTGACACCACTAGGGGTGCGGTGGATCTCGGATGGCTACGGGCGAGCGGAGCGGCCGATGTGCCGTAACGGAAGCGTCGTGCAAGCACTCCAGGCCACGTCGCCGGCTCGTCGTGTCGCACCTGCACCGCCGGGTCGTATCGCACCCGGTGGCCGGCGGCGTGCAGCCGCCAGATCAGGTCAACGTCCTCGCCGTAGCGGAGGTCTTCGTTGAAACGCAACGACTTCACCGCATCGCGGCGCACGACCAGCGCCGCCGTTGGAACGTATGAGACCTTGCCCAGCGGGACGACGCGCGCTGGGTCCTCGCCAAGATCAAGGGCACTGGCCGCGACGGCGTAACGGCGAGCCGGGGTATCTGTGTCGTGGGGGACGACGCGGGGTGCGACGGCGGCCACGAGCGGATCGTTGAAGTGGCCACCGAGGAAGGTCATCCAGTCACGCGGGGCGACGCAGTCGCTGTCGAGGAAGGCGACATACTCCGTGTCGACCAGGCCGAGGGCAGTGTTGCGGGCCGCCGCGGGGCCGCCGCAGGTATCCCGCCGGATCAGGCGGGCACCGTGTTCGGCGGCCACCTTCGCGACCGCATCGGCGTCGAGGGATGCGTCATCGACGACAACGACCGGGTGCCGGTTCCCGATCGCGGACAGGCATCGATCGAGGGCGGCTGCGTGATCCCGTGCGGGCACGACAACCGTCACATCAAACTCGGCCACTGGTGCCGGTGCCGGATGCGCGAGGCCGGCGTCGGTCAACCGGCGGGCCAGCCGACGGGTCGCGGAGCTGGCCGGCCCTCCGGCGCGCAGCTGGTCGTACGCGTGCCGTCCGGCCGGGGACAGTCGCATCACGCGCAACGGCGAGCCGCCGAGCAGGACGTCGCCGAGTTCGACGGTCGTGCGATCGAGCAAGACCGGAAGACCGGCCGGGTACGGCATCGTCACAGCGAGAAGCCACCGTCGACCGAGACGACTGAACCGTTCATCGCGCTGCTGTCCTGGCCGGCCATGAAGGCGAGGACGTTGGCGATCTCCGCCGGCTCGAGCAGCCGGTTGACTGACTGATGCTGCGCGAACTCCTCGGTGTCCGGCAAGCCGTACAGCCGCGCGCTCTCCTCGAGGATCGGCGTGGAGGTGGAGCCAGGGCTGACGGCGTTCGCCGTTACCCCGGTGCAACCGAGCTCGGCGGCAAGCGCCCGGACCAGGCCGACCACGCCTGCCTTGGCGGCGCAGTACGACGCAAGCATCGGGAGGCCATGCGTGGCCGCTGTCGACGCCACTGCGAGGAAGCGCCCCGAGCGCGGCTCCGGCTGGCGCAACAGCACCGGGATCGCGGCCCGGGCGAGGTTCATCGAACCCACCAGGTTCACCTCCAGGACAGCGCGCTCGGCCCCGGTCGGCATCTCCCAGAGCGGCACGCCACCTGCGATGGCGCCGGCGCAGGCGACGGCCGCGTCGATCCGGCCCCATTCGCGTTCGGCCTCGGCCACCGCCGCATGCATTGCGTCGGCGTCGCGCACGTCGGCCACGTGGGCCTTGACCGTGCCGTCACTCGAGGCCACGAGCTCGTGGAGCTCGGCCTCGGACGCCATCGGGTAGCCAAGCTCAGGAATGTCCGCGGCGATGTCGCAGGCGAGCACGGCCCAGCCGTCCTCGGCGAGCTTGCGGACGGTGGCGGCACCGATGCCACGGGCGCCCCCGGTGACGAGGGCCACCCTCATCGGCCCGCTCCGACCGGCTGGCGCCAGAGCGCCACGGACTCGATCAGCTCACCCGAGATCCGGTCGAGCAGCGCAGCGCCTTCCTCGGCGGTGGCGGCCGTTGGATCGCCGAGGACGCCGGTGGCCGTCACGGCACGCACGCCGCCCGATCGCAACGTCGGCCAGATGTCCGCGAGTGGCCGCGTGTCGCCAGGCGCCAGGCGCTCCGTTCGCACTCGCTCAGGAGAGAGCACGAGCATCATCGCCGTCTCGGGCCGCCCCGCGTGCGGGTCACCATCCCAGCGGGGATGGAAGACACTCACGTCACGCGACTCGGCGAGCAGGATCGTCTCGGCCCGTCGCACGGCCTCGGAGTTCCCCCCGTGACTCGACACCAGAAGGACGTGGTCGAACGTGTCGGTCGCGGAGCGCACCAGCTCGACGATCAGATCGGCGAGTGCCGGGGTGCCGATCGACAGTGTGCCGGCGAAGTCGCGGTGCTCGCCGCTCGCGCCGTACGGCACCGGCGGCGCAACGAGCACGTCTGAGCGTGCCGCCGCGAGCCGGCGACAGAGCTCCACCGCGAGGTCGGTGTCCGTGCCCAACGGAAGGTGCGGGCCGTGCTGCTCGGTGGCACCGAGCGGGATCGCGAGGATCGTGTCGCGCCGGTCGTCGAGGTCGGGCGACACGAGATCACCGAGTCGCGTCATGAGAGAGCGAACCCGGCGAGCGGGTCGTCGTTGCAGGCTGGCGTCCATCCGGCGGGGGGTCTGGGCGCGATGCTCACGGGCACGGCGGTCGGGCGGGTGCGGTGCGAGTGGTCCAGCGACGGCCGGGGTGCAGCTGCGCGGTCCGCGGCCCCCAACGCAGCGACGCCATGGTCCTTGACGCATTCCGGGTCCGGCCCGTCGAGCGGCAGCCCGGTGAAGAACTTCGCGGCCATGCAGCCACCCCGACACGAGTCGTACGCCGAGCACGATGCGCACGCACCGCCGGTCTGCGGGCGGCGCAGGTCGAGGAAGAGATCCGACGTGCGCCACACCTCGGCGAAGCCGCCTGGCTCACGCACGTTGCCGGCAAGGAAGTCGTTATGGATCGTGAACGGGCAGGCATAGACGTCGCCGACCGGGTCGATCAGACAGACGACTCGGCCGGCGCCGCACAGATTGAGGCCGGGCAACGGATCCCCATAGGCCGCGAGGTGAAAGAACGAGTCGCCGGTCAGAACGCTTTCGCCGTTGGCGACCAGCCAGTCGTAGAGCTCGCGCTGCTGGTCCGAGGTCGGGTGCAACTCGTCCCACACGTCCGCGCCACGACCCGACGGACGTAGCCGCGTGATGCGCAGCTGCGCGCCGTACCGGTCCGCGATCGCGGCGAAGTCGTCGAGCTGGCTGACGTTGTGGCGGGTGCCGACGACCGAGATCTTGAAGTTGCGCATGCCGGCGTCAGCGAGGTTCTGCATCGCGCGAAGTGCCAAGTCGTACGACCCGGCGCCGCGGACGGCGTCGTTGACCTCACGGGTCGCGCCGTCGAGAGAGATCTGGACGTCGACGTAGTCGGTCGCAGCCAGGCGGGCAGCGACGGCGGGCGTGATCTTCACCCCATTCGTGGAGAACTTCACCCCGACGTGATGAGCGATGGCGTAGTCGAGCAGCTCCCAGAAGTCGGGGCGAACGGTCGGCTCACCACCGCCGATGTTCACGTAGAAGACCTGCATCCGCTCCAGCTCATCGATGATGATCTTGCACTCCGCCGTGGTCAGCTCACGCGGATCGCGACGGCCCGAGCTCGACAGACAGTGGGTGCACGAGAGGTTGCAGGCGTAGGTGAGCTCCCACGTGAGACAGATCGGCGCGTCGAGCCCGAGTTGGAACTCGTCGACGAGCGAGTTCGCGCGGACGCCGTGGTCAGCGATCGCCGTCATGCTGCGCGCTCGCAGATCATCGACGATGCGGCCAGCCCGGCGAGTGCTCGGGTGATGACCGGTACGTCGACAGCGGCGACGTTGCAGCTCGCCAAGGCCGCTCGTGCCGTCGGCTCGCACCCCAACGCGACGACGACATCGCGAAGCACGGCGTTCTTCACGAAGGACAACCGGCGCGTGCCGAAGTGGTAGAGCAGCGCGCCGAAACGTTCCGGCCGGATGGACACCTGCGGGTGGAGCTGCCAGGCGCCATCGAGATCGAAGCGCTGCCCGGTCAGGTCAGTAGACACCGCACATGCCGTCGATGGAGACCTCCTCGACCAGCGTCTCGTCCTCAACCAGCTCAGCGGTTTCCTCGGTCACCTCGTCAGTTTCCATGCGCGGACAATAACGGCACGCAGTGTCATAATCAAGCCGTGCCCGGACCCGGTCGACCGCCACGGACCAGTGCTCGCGAGATCGAGGTCGCGGCACTCGACCTGTTCAGCCGCTACGGGTTCGACGCCACGACCGTGGAGGAGATCGCCGCCGCAGCCGGTGTCAGCCGTCGCACCTTCTTCCGCTACTTCCCTTCCAAAGCAGACGTGTTGTGGGGTCAGTTCGACGCCGAGGTCGACACGCTGCGCCGCCTGCTCGAGGAGACCTCGCCGTCCCTGCCGCTGATGACAGCGATCCGCGAGGCCGTCGTCGCAGCGAATGCCTACCGGCCGGAGGACATCCCGGAGCTTCGTACCCGGATGTCACTTGTCAACGAGGTGCCGGAGCTGTTCGCGAACGCCGCCGTTCATTACGACGCGTGGGAGCACGCCATCTCCGAGTTCGTTGCCCGACGAGCCGCTTGCCCGCCGGACTCCCTCTATCCGTTGACGATCGCACGGGCGACACTCGCCACCTGCCGAGCGGCGTACGACATCTGGATCGCGCGAGCTGACACCGATCTGACGGTCTACCTCGACGAAGCCTTGGGTGTGCTGTGCGCCTTGCCCACCACCCGCGCCTGAAGCGGCAGGCCATTAGGCTCCCTCCATGGGTACCGCGAGGGCCGCGCTCCGCAACCAGGTCCGATGGGCGATCCTGCACCGTGGCGTCCGCACCTACGGCAGCCTGCAGACCCGCCGCGGCGACCCGCTCGCCCGGTTCCTGTTCGCCCCCGGGGCTCGCGCGAATCCGTACCCGGTCTTCGACGACGTCCGAGCCAGAGGTCGGCTGGTCGAGACCAAGCTGATGCACGTCACGGTCGATCACGCGCTGGCGACCGGGATATTGCGCGACAGCCAGACCTTCGGCGTCGCATTCTCCGATGTGCAAGGCGTCCCGCGGTTCGTCAGCTGGGCATTCCAGGCGCCCGACCCCGAGATCGCGAGCCCGGTCGACGCGCCGTCACTGCTCGCGGTTGATCCGCCCGAGCACTCTCGGTATCGCCGGCTCGTCACGCGCCCCTTCACGCCGAAGGCGTTGCAGAAGGTCGCCGATCGCGTCGAGGAGCGAGCGATCGAGCTGCTCGACGGGCTGGCCGGCAAGCGGCGGGTCGACATCGTCGACGAGTACGCCGACCAGTTGCCGGTGGCGGTGATCGCCGAGATCCTCGGTGTGCCGGCCGACATGCACGCCCAGTTCCTCGCCTGGGGTCACGCTGCCGCGCCGGTGCTCGACCTCGGCCTGTCCCACAAGCAGTACACCGCGGTGAATCAGGCGCTGCGAGGGATGAACCAGTGGTTCGACGAGCACTTCGCGAACCTTCGCCGCAAGCCCGGCGACGACATCCTCAGCCAGCTGGTGAATGCTGACCCGGACGAGCGGCTGACCGATCTCGAGCTCCGGGCAACCGCGTTGCTGCTACTCGGTGCGGGTTTCGAGACCACGGTCAACCTCCTCGGCAGCAGTGTCGCCGTACTCGCACCGGACGAGAAGTCTCGGGCCCGGCTGGCGGCCGAGCCGGACCTCTGGCCACAGGCCGTCGAAGAGCTGCTTCGCTTCGAGAGCCCGGTCCAGCTGACCGGCCGGGTGGCGTGGAAGGACACCGAGGTCGATGGTGTCGAGATCCCGAAAGGTACGGCGATCATCAGCCTGCTCGGCGGTTGCAACCGCGACCCCAACGTCTTCGACAACCCGGACGTGTTCGACCTCGATCGGCCGAACAGCCGGGAGCACGTCGCGTTCAGCGGCGGCATCCATTACTGCCTGGGTGCGAACCTCGCGAAGATGGAAGGTCAGGTCGGTCTCCGCATGCTCTTCGAGCGGTTCCCCGATCTGGAGCTGGCGCCGCACGGTGGGGTCCAGCACGACATGCAGGCGCTTCGCGGGTACCGGTCGCTCTGGGTCGACCTCAACGACTGAGTGCCCCTCGGCGTGAGTGGTGAGTAGCTAATGCCGCGGGAACGGCAGGTACGACTCACCACCCGTCGCGGTGCGAAGTGGAGTGCCCCTCGGCGCGCTATCCGAGGATGTTGACTGCGCGGGCAGCAACGACGCCGATCGTCACGAGGGCCGCTGCCGACTGCGTGAGCATCAGCATCTTCGCCCAGTGCGACAGGGGCATCGTGTCGGTCGGGCTGAATGCCGTCGAGTTGGTGAAGGACAAGAACAGGTAGTCCACGAACGCCGGCCGCCAATCCGCCCACGCGGCCCGCAGATCCTCCGTTTGTTGCGGGAACTGGAAGTCGGCACGCCCGATGCCGAGGATCCGTTTCGACGGCCCGCCCTGGTCGAGCTCGAAGTACGCCAGCGCGAAGACGATGACATTGGTCAGCCAGATGACCACGGCGTACCGAATCAGGTAGGTACCGGTGAAAGTTCCGAGCTGCGACTCGTCGCCGCTCAACAGCAGCTTGACGAGGCGAACGATGCCGACGATGTCGTTGAACGCGATCGCGCCGAGCATCAGCAGGCTGATCGTCCGGACGAACGGCCGCTGCTCGGTCGGACGCAGTGGATTACTGGCAAGCAGGGCGATCAGCAGGATGCCTTGCAACGACGGCAGGAGCCACGGCTCGTGGATGATCCTGACCTTGTTCGGCAACACGAACTGCAACAGGATCGCGCCCACGAGCGCAAGCGCGAGCGGGATTCGGGACTCTCCGGTCACCGTGTCGAGGACCGCGGTCGCGCCCTTGCCGGCGCCTTCGACGGTCGCGCCGACGACGCGCGGCGAGCGGAACCGCCGTCGCTTGCGCTCCTCCGTCACACCCGGATTCTCACGCCGCGCGGGCGAGAATCCCGGGATTCACCACGCCAACTGATGCGTCAGTCGATGGGGAGATGAAGACTCTCTTGAGCCTGTTGCTAAATACCGGCGCGGCTGGCGGGTTCCGTTGGGTGGTGGCGGGAGACTTTGTTGGTGGCGAAGGACTTTCACTATCCGCAGCGTGATCAGGTGTTCTTGCTGCCCCCGGATATGCGGGAGTGGTTGCCGCCGGACC
>JAFAZI010000103.1 GCA_019239875.1 Frankiaceae bacterium | reverse complement strand
AACCGGTTGCCGGCACCGGGCGCGAGCGGCGCATCCTCGGGTACGGGCTCGGGCGTGCGGGCGGCGTCCCGCTTCGAGCGATACGTGCGCAGCCCGGGCATGGTCAGATCGTCGCCCATTGCATGCTCGGATTCCTACCCCGATGCGCGCACTACGATCGGCGCGATGACGGCGTCCGCTTCCGAGCCATCGATTCTGCGGTGGCGGGGGCTGACGGTGGGCCCGGCTGATCGAGCCGTGATGGCGATCGTCAATGCGACGCCGGACTCCTTCTACGACCGGGGCCGCACCTACGGAGTCGGTGCCGCGCTCGATCGGATCGATCAGGTGATCGCCGAGGGTGCGGCGATCGTCGACGTCGGGGGAGTCAAGGCGGCCCCCGGTGGCGACGTCGACGAGACGGAAGAGCTCCGTCGGGTCTTGCCGGTCGTCGAGGCGGCTCGCGAGCGCCATCCGGATGTCGTCATCACGGTCGATACCTGGCGGGCGTCCGTCGCGGACACGCTGTGCGCGGCGGGCGCAGACGTCATCAACGACTCCTGGGGCGGCACCGATCCCGACATCGCGGCGGTCGCCGCGCGCCACGGTGCTGGCCTGGTGTGTGCGCACGCGGGCTGGCAGTCACCCCGCACGCGGCCACATCGGGTCTGGTACGACGACGTGGTCGCTCACGTCATCGATCACGTTGTTGGCCTCGCGGAGCGCGCCGTCGCGGCGGGCGTCCGCCCGGATGGGATCGTCATCGACCCGGCGCATGACTTCGGCAAGAACAGCCGGCATACGCTGGAGGTGACGCGTCGTACCGGCGACCTCGTCGCAACCGGCTGGCCGGTCCTCATGGCGATGTCGCGAAAGGACTTCGTCGGCGAGGTGCTCGACCTGCCGCCCGACGATCGGCTCGAGGGAACCTTGGCGGCATCCGCCATCGCTGCCTGGCTCGGGGCTCGCGTGTTCCGGACACACGACGTCGCAGCCACCCTCCGCGTGCTGGCCGTTGTGTCGGCGATCGCGGGTGACGCCGACCTCAAGCTGGGCCGTCGAGGCCTTGCATGAGGATCAACGCCGTCGCGTTCGTGCCATCAGCGCCACTGCTCGTGCCTGCGGTCGCCGGCGGCTCGGCGGCGCTGGACGACGATCTCCGCTCGGCAGCAGTCGACGTGACGCGTCGCCTGCACGAGAGCGACGAGATCATCGTCGCCGCGCCCACCGACCATGCCGGCGAGTGGGGGAGCGAGGCCACGTGGAGCTTCGCCGGGTTCGGGGTGCCGCGTCGGCCGTCGCCCGCCGGTGCCGTGCTGCCGTGGTCACTCGGGATCGGTGCCTGGCTGCTGGAGGCGTCCGGCTGGAGCGGGCCACGGCGCTACCTCGGGATCGGGGCCGAGCCGTGGTCGACGCCGGCAGCTACGGCGGGCAACGTCGGTCTGCTCGTCGTCGGTGACGGCAGCAGCCGCCGTACCGAGAAGGCGCCGGGTCATCTCGACGACCGCGCCGCGGGTTTCGATGCGTCGATCGCGCGTGCGCTCGCTGGCGGGGACCCGGTGGCGCTCGGCCGCATCGACCCTGAGCTCGCCACCGATCTGATGTGTGCCGGCGCCCCGGTCTGGCGATGGCTCGCGGCGGCGCTTGGCGACGACCGCCCTACCACCGCGGACCTTCTCGTGGATGACGCCAGGTACGGCGTGGGCTACTTCGTGGCGGGCTGGCGGTTCGGCTGATCGATGCCGTGGACGTCGTCGAGCGGCGGCCGCTCGACCGTGTCGATGTCGTGCGCGACGACGCGCACCGGGTCGGCGGTGTAGTCCGGCTGGGCCAGGACGTTCTCGACGTGCAGGTCAGCGGGGATGCGGCCCTCGGACTTCAGCCGGTCCAGTGCGGTCTGGAGGACCTCGGCCGCCATCCGACCGAGTGGGGCAAGGTCGGAGTGCCGGTGCCAGCGGCGGCGGAGATCCACCTGTGCGAGGCCGTCGCTGCCGACCGTGCGATATGCGTCGATCAGGAGGCCGATGTCGACGCCGTAGCCAGCGCGGAACGGCAACCGGCGCAGCAGTGAGCGGCGCGCTGCGTACTCGCCGGCGAGTGGCTGCAGGATGTCGGCGAGCTCCGGCCAGAAGGCGTTGATCAACGGCCGCGCCATGAGCTCCGTGACGCGACCGCCACCGACTGACGGCTGAAGTGGGTCGAGTGGCGGACGCGCGTACCCGGCCTTGACGAACGAGATCGCGGGGTCGGTCAGCAACGGCCCGAGCAGCGCCACCACGAACTGGGAGTCGAAGGACTCCAGGTCGGCATCGACGAAGACCACGAGATCGGCATCGGTCGCGGCGACGCCGCGCCACATCGCCTCGCCCTTACCGCGACGAAACGGCAGGTCAGGGAAGATGTCGCCGCACTGGATCACCCGGGCTCCCGCTGCGGTGGCGACCTCCGCGGTCAGGTCCGTGGAGTTGTTGTCGACCACGACGATGTCGTCGACGAGCGGCCCCACTCCGGTGGCGAGGTCTTCGCGAATCGCGTTGACGATGGTCCCGATGGTGCGTTCTTCGTTGAGCGCCGGCAGGACGACGGCCACCCGCTGCCGGTCCTTCGCGGCCTGCAACGCCGACGCCGACCAGTCGTGAATCGACGTGGTGCGGATCGCGGGCGCACGCATTGCACCAAGCGTAATGTCCGGCTCGCGTCGATTGCTTCGGGACCGTAGTATTTTCTCGCATGGGGACTCAGCAGCTCGACGGCCAGGTTGCGATCGTGACGGGCGGCGCCGGAGACATCGGCCGGGCGACTGCTGCTGCCCTCATCACTGCCGGCGCCCGGGTCGTGGTCGCCGACGTCGATGCCACAAAGGGGGAGCAGGTCGCAGCCGAGCTCGGCGAGGGGGCGGCGTTTCACCAGACTGACGTGAGCGACCTCGACCAGGTCCAGGCCGCCGTCGACTTCGCGGTGAGCCGGTTCGGCGGTCTGAATCTCATGTTCAACAACGCAGGGATCGGCACCGAGATGGGGCGGTTCCTCGACGACGACCTCGCTGACTTCTCGAAGATCATGGGAGTGAATCTGTTCGGCGTCATCGCGGGCACTCAGCGCGCCGCCCGGCACATGAAGGACCACGGCGGCGGTGTGATCATCAACAACGCGTCGATCGCCGCGATCAATGCAGGTGTCGGGCTGATCTCCTATCGCTCGTCGAAGGCCGCCGTCGCCCATGCCACCAAGTGCATGGCGATCGACCTCGCGCCGTACGGCATCCGCGTCAACTGCATCACCCCCGCGCACATCAAGACTGGCATCACCAACTACGACATGGCACCAGTGCTCAAGTACATGCAACCGCTACGCCGGGAGGCGACGCCGGACGACGT
The DNA here is from genome assembly GCA_019239875.1 of Frankiaceae bacterium. Lineage (GTDB taxonomy): Bacteria > Actinomycetota > Actinomycetes > JAFAQI01 > JAFAQI01 > JAFAZI01. The sequence continues at coordinate 2,875 of JAFAZI010000103.1, read as the reverse complement.
GGCCAACACCGTGGTGTTCCTCGCGAGCGACCAAGCCGCACAGATAACCGGGGTGGTGCTGCCGATCGACGGTGGTACGACGGCCGGCGTACCGTTCGCCACCACGCAGCTGATCATGTCGAGCGCCGCAGCCAAGCGCGGTTGACGTCGCTGCGGTTGCACATACTGCACCTGGCGATGGGTAGTCCTACGGCGTGTTCTTGTTCTTCAGCAACCGTCTTGGCTGTCTCGGCTCGCTGCTGCTCTCAGCGGCTGTGACGCTTCTCCTGCTTCTGGCTATGGGCGCGATTCGGTTGTGAGCTGACGCGTCGTCGCACGGCGCAGCCGGACAGGACCTTCGATCAGCGTCTCGAGCGGTTCCCGACGAACTTCCGATTAATGTCGACTTCTCGGCACCGGGACAAGGCATCTGGGATCGCGTCGGAATGCCGGGACAGGTATTGAGAGCGGCTGTTACGGGCTGTTGTACGGCAGGGCACGGCTTGGGCTGCCGGGGACGGCGAAGGTCTGCATGAAGTCAGGCGTGTTGCGCGGGATGGTGAAACTGCGGGGGCGTCGTGTGCCGGGTCGGTATGCGCGGATGGTGGTGTGGCGGCTACCGGCGTGTACCCACATGACCCAGTGGCCGTCGGTGCTCCAGTGAGGCACTGGTTGCAAGGGCTCGGCTGAGCCGGGCACGAGGTGCGCCTGCGCGGTTGCGGTATTGACTATGAGCACCGGTGCCCGTCCGTAGCCGTCGGGTCGCGGACATCCGAGGCCGACGGCTAGCCATCGTCCGTCGGGTGACAGTGCTCCTTGATCACAGACGAACCGCTGAGGGGGACGCCATCTGACTCTGCGCGTGCGCCCGATGCGCAAGTTCGTCAGTTTGAGCTTGCAGACGGTGCAGTTTCCTGGGCCCTGCCAGGCGATGAGGCTGCCACGGACGGACAGGACGGGCAGGAGGGTGTCTGCGTTGCGGGTGATCACCGTCGGTTCGCCCGGCCGGTTCGGGTGGATGACGGTTAGCACGGAAGCTCGGTCGTTTCCTCTGGTGGTGACCGTCAGGAACCCGCCGGCGACCTCGGCGACTGGAGCCCTAGGCGAGGGGAGCGCCAGGCGTTTGACCGCGCGTCCGCTGTCCGGGTCGCGTTCAACCGCCATGACGTGGTCGCGAACTGTGTGGAATGTCCACATGTTTCGACCGTCGCGGGTGGGAATGAAGCTCGTGCCGCGACCGGGTATCCGCGTGCTCTCGCCACCGCGAAGGTCGTCAGCAACTGTGAACAGTCGGCGGGGAGCGGCGCCGGTCTTCGGTCCGACGGAGACGGCAATGCGATCACCGACACGCTCGGCCCGCCCGTAGAACGGGCCGGTCTGCCACCGCCGGTACTTCCGACTCGGGTAGCCCTGCGGAAGTCGGGCACGCCAGCCCGTCCTGGTCGCGGTGTCGTACAGGTAGTAGATGCCAGGCCCGTCGAAGCCGAACGCCAGAAGCGTCGGAGCAAGCGACGAAGGGACGCCTGGTACGGCGGTGAGTGCCGTGACCGGGGCAAGCCCACGGATCCCCGCCGGTCTTCCGCCCGACGACGGGACAACCGTGTGGGGCTTACTCGCCACCGCGCGGCGCGGCGTGGCGTCGGAGCCTGCCGGCGAACAGCCCACCGCCACGAGCACGGCGATTACCGCGCCGCTCCGGGCGCGCGAGAGTCGCGGCAACAGTTGCATCGAACCATTGGACGTCAGAACGCCGCGAACGGTTGGACCAGACCAGATTCCTGATCAACATGGACTCACGACGAGCGACGCGTCATGCATCGCGGGTGGCAAGCGTTGATGGCCAACTGCTTCGGGAGCACCTCGAATCCGCGGCGTCAGGCGCTGTCGGCGCCGACGACTGCGACTTCGCTCGTGCAGGAGTATCGATGCCATCAATTGATCAAGCGGATGGTTCCATCGAGATTGACGATGGCCGTCCAGGTCGTCCGGGGCGGGAGCGGCCGTGAGAGCGGAACCGGGGGTAGCGATCGTTCGTCGAGCTCGCCTTGGGACTGTCCGACCGGGGTGCCGAATGGGAGCGTGACCGGCCGCGCGAAGTGAAGCCTGACGTCGTAGGCGTCGAGCTGGGCGGTACACGTCGAGAAGTTTGCGATGACGCGTCCCGCAGTGACCGGGACGTTTCCAGCGATCCGTTTCACGACCCGGGAACGCAGCGCCCAACGCCTGGCGTCCTTCTCCTGCTCGGGTGAAAGGAACGCTGTCGTGTGATGGGGAGCGGATCGCGGTTTCGCGGTTAGGTGTGTGCTCGCTGGCGCCGGGATGCCCGACATCGTGCCTGGGGGCGTCGCGGTCGGCGGGCAGTTCGCGGGGTAGTAGCCGCCGCCTGACCCACACCCGGCGGAGCCGAATGCGATCGTCAGGACGACTGGCATCAGCCGCCACGCGGTCGTCACCCGCGCACGATAACGCCGCGCGGATAAGCTCGGCTTCGCCGGAGGTCCGGAGGATCAACTCAACGGTCGCGCGGTGTGACTCCGCCCGCAATGACGCGGCTGGTTTGTCTGTGACGGGCCATCTGATGATCTCCCAGGCGAGGCCGGCTGCGTCCCAGCGAGCCGCGCGCTCGGCACCCGCCATGTCAAGCGAGTCAAGGTCCACGTCGCGGATCATCCCCCAGCTGGGTGTCGTATAGCGCCGGGACTATTCAGTAGCGGCACCTACGTTTCGTGGGGGTCGGTTGATTGTTGCTCTCCCGTCTCCGCAGATTGGATGGCGATCATGCTGTTTCGATGACGGCGGCGCATCCGGCCGCGCACCACTCCTACAGCGATGTACGCATTGAACAGGGTCAGGAGTATGGCCTTCCCCCTTGTCGACGCAGTCTGCAGCACGATGA
>JAFAZI010000031.1 GCA_019239875.1 Frankiaceae bacterium | reverse complement strand
CCGGCCAGCTTCGACACCGGGCAGCGCCCGTACCACTACGACAACGACATGGACGGCGACTTCCAGGCCGAGCTGACCGGCGAGTGGTACTGCAAGGAGATGGCCAACAGCAAGGCGAGATACGCCGGCAGCGCCAATCTCCGCGCGAAAGCCCGGACCGCCGAGATCCTGACCGACGACACCCCGGAGCACGTCAGCGCCGCACAGCATCTCGGCGCGATCATCAACCACTGCGACCACGGCGGCGGCGCGGTCATCAAGACCTTCTCGCCGGACACCAGCCAGGCGGTCATCCAGAGCACGACGCTGGCGTCCCAGGCGAAGCAGTCCGGCATCACGAGCCTGCTCTACTTCACCGACCCCGTGCTTCCGGTGTTCCTCACCAAGCAACTCACCGACCAGAACTACTTCCCGGAGAACGTGCTCGTGGGCTCCGGCTACCTCGACTTCGACGGCCTTGCCCAGCTCTACGACCAGCGGCAGTGGGCGAACGCGTTCGGGCCCGGCGACGTCGCCGACATGGCGTCGCCCAGCCATTACGACGCCGCCGCGATGTACCGCTCGACCCACGGCTCGATGCCGGAGTTCAGCAGCGCCGACAACTTCCAGGCCTTCTTCAGCGAGCTCGCCGCCGGCCTGCAGCAGTCGGGCGCCAACCTCAACCCCGGCACGTTCGAGCACGCGATGCTGACCCTGCCCGCGTGGGGCGGCGACCGCTACCACAGCTTGATCAAGTACGGACCGAACGACTACACGGGGGTTTCCGACGCGCGCCTCGTGTACTGGGACCGCTCCCGCCGCTCACCGGTGAACGGGAAGACGGGCACGTATGTGGCGCTGCACGCCGGCCACCGTTACACGCTCGGACAGCTGCCAAGCGGCGCGTTCACGATCCCCGGTCGCCACTGATGCACCGACTGCGCGCCATCCCTCGCTGGTGCTGGCAGCTGCTCGCCGTACCGGCGATCATGCTGGCCGCCGAGCTGATCTTCGGCTGGGGTACGACGCGAGGCGGGCTGCCCCGCGGCGTGCCGTTCGGCAACCTGGTCGAGGGCGCGATCTACGGCTTGCTGTACTCGTTGCCGGCCTTCGGGTTGATCCTGATCTACCGGGCGCAGCGCATCATCAGCTTCGCCGCTTCGGCGCTCGGTGGGAGTGGGGCCGTCCTCGGCTTGCTTGTCATCACCCAGGCGCACCTGCCGTACCTGCTCGGGGTGGCGGTCGCGCTCGCCAGTGGTGCCCTGCTCGGCGCGATCACCCAGCGCGTGCTGCTTCGGCGGTTCGCGTCCCGGTCCCGCCTCGTGCTGACTGTCGCCACGATCGGCATCGGCCAGCTGCTGATCGTCGGCGAGGTGACGCTGCCCAGCTTGTTCGGCAGCACGGTCCTCGGCTCGAGCCAGCTCCCGACGCCGTTCAGTGGCTTCAAGTTCTCGATCGGGCAGGTCGTGCTCTCCGGCGACTATCTGGCGATTGTCGTGGTCGCCGCGGCGGTGACCGCCGGGCTGGCGGTCTTCTTCCGTGTCACGCGGACCGGACTGGCGGTCCGGGCCAGTGCCGACAACGCCGACCGCGCGCTGCTGCTCGGGATCCCGGTCCGGCGGATGGCCATCCTCGTGTGGATGCTCGCCGGCCTCCTCTCGGCGGCTTCGGCGTTCCTGCGAATTCCGGTGACCGGCCAGGACCTCGGTGCCGACATCGACCCTGCCCTCCTCCTCTTTCCCCTTGCGGCTGCCGTCATCGCCCGCTTCGACGACCTGCCGACCGCACTCATCGCAGGCATGGGACTCGGCATCGCCGACCGGGCCGCGTACTACTCGACCGGCAACCCGAAGCTCCCCGTGGCGCTGGTGCTGCCGGTCATCCTGATCGCGTTGCTCGGCCGTCGCGCGGTGCAGCGCGCGTTCGACTCCGGCATCGGGAGCTTCCAGACCTTCGCCGAGAGCCGCCCGGTCCCGCTTCCGATGCGCCGGATCCCCGAAGTGGTGTGGGGCCGACGTGCCGCGAAGCTGGCCGGCCTCGGGATCGTCGCCGCCGCCCCGTTCGTCGTCGGCGAGGCGAGGCTCGGCTTCCTCACCCTGATCGTCTTGTCGGCGATGGTGGCCCTGTCGCTCACGACGCTGACGGGCTGGGCCGGTCAGGTCTCGCTCGGCCAGTTCGGGATCGCCGGGGTCGGCGCTGCCGTCGCAGGCGGCCTGGCGACCAGGGCCAACGCCGACTTCTTCGTGACGTTGGTCGCGGCGGCGGCGGTAGGTGCCGTCATCGCCGCCTTGATCGGCATCCCCGCGCTACGGCTGCCCGGCCTGTTCCTCGCAGTGGTGACCCTCGCCTTCGCCGCAGAGGTCCAGTACGTCGTTCTCGATCCGCGGTACTTCGGCTGGTTGCTGCCGCAAGCCGGCCAGACCATCGAGCGGCCCGTGCTGTTCGGCCGGATCGACGTCACCGGCGACCGGTCGTTCTACTTCCTCTGCCTCGTCATCCTGCTGATCTTCATCGGCTCCGCCCGCCGGCTACGCGCCAGCCGCTCCGGCCGGGTGTTCGTCGCCCAGCGCGACAACGTCCGCGCCTCGCAGGCCCTCGGCGTGAACGCGCCTCGGACCAAGCTCTCGGCCTTCGCCCTGTCCGGTGCCATCGCCGCGGTTGCCGGCGCGCTCTACGGCTACCAGGTCGGCGCGGTGGATGCCACGACCTTCCCGCTTCAGGCCAGCATCGACGTGTTCGTGTTCGCGATCGTCGGTGGCATCGCGAGCCCGTACGGCGCGGTGCTGGGTGCTGCGGCGTACCAGTCGTTGCGGTACTTCGGTCCGTCGATCTTCGGGTTCCTCAACCACATCAAGCTCGGCGGCCTGCTCAGTGTCATCGACGAGCTCGGGCTGTCATCCGGCGTCTTGCTCGTTCTCGCGTTCTTCCCTGGCGGCATCGCCTCCACCGGCGTGAGACTCCGCGACCGGTTCCTCGCGGTCGTCGCCGACCGACACGGCATCGACCTGCCAAGCCTCGTCGCCGACCGGCAGGAATCGGCCGAGGACTCGGCCGGTGAATCATCCAGCCGCAGCCACGCCGACGATCCACCCGATGACGCCCTGCTGGTCTGTCGCAACCTCGACGTCGGGTACGACGGCGTCCAGGTGCTGTTCGGCGTCAACATGCACGTCCGACAGGGCGAGATCCTCGCTCTCCTCGGCACCAACGGTGCGGGAAAGTCGACCCTGCTGCGCGCCGTCAGCGGGCTCACCGCATCGTCGGCCGGCACGATCCACTTTGCGGGTCGCGACATCGCCAAGCACGACGCGGTTGCCCGTGCCCGCGACGGCATCGCTCAAGTGCCTGGCGGGAAGGGAATCTTCCCGACGATCACGGTCGCCGATCATTTTCGAGCCGCCCGGTGGACGCACACGCGCGATCAGCAAACCGACGCCGACGCCGCAGAGGCGCAGGTGCTCGAGTGGTTCCCCCACTTGAAGACCAAGTGGGACACCCTCGCGGGCAACCTCTCAGGTGGCGAGGCCCAGCAGCTCGCGGTCGGCATGGCATTCATCGCACGACCGCAGCTGCTCATCATCGACGAGCTGTCACTCGGCCTCGCCCCGACGATCGTGGAGCGCCTGCTCGACGTCGTCCGCCAGCTGAACGCCGAGGGCACCACCGTCATCCTGGTCGAACAGTCGCTGAACGTCGCGTTGACGATCGCCGACCGCGCGTACTTCATGGAGAAGGGCGAGGTCAGGTTCGAAGGCTCGACCGCCGAGCTGCTGGAGCGAGACGACATCGTCCGGTCGGTGTTCCTCGCCGCCGCTGACGCGCCGGCTCCGGTGCCCGCTCCCCGAAAGCGGAAGCCATCGCCTCGCACCGAGGACCGCCCCGATCTGCTGCGAGTGACAAACCTCGGCGTTGCGTTCGGCGGCGTGCGAGCGGTCGACAGCGTGTCGTTCACCGTCAAGAACAAGGAGATCCTCGGCCTGATCGGCCCGAACGGTGCCGGCAAGACCACCGTCTTCGATCTGATCAGCGGATTCCTCAAACCGATCGACGGATCGGTGTGGTTCAACGGCGGAGACGTCACCGCTGCGTCGCCGGACCAACGTGGCCGCCTCGGCCTCGGCCGGTCGTTCCAGGACGCCCGGATCTTCGCAAGCCTGTCGGTCGCCGAGAACATCGCGGTCTCCCTCGAACGACACCTCGAGGTCCGAGACCACCTAGCGGCTGCGTTGTGCCTCCCCGACGTCAGTGAGGCCGAACGACACATCGCGTGGACCGTCTCGGACCTGATCGAGCTGCTCAACCTCGGCAACTACCGCGACAAGCTGGTCCGCGAGCTGTCGACCGGGACCCGACGGATGGTCGACATCGCGATGGCCCTGGCCTACGACCCGGACGTGTTGCTCCTCGACGAGCCCAGCAGCGGGATCGCGCAGCGCGAGACGGAGGCGCTCGGTCCGCTGCTCCTGCGAATCCGCGACGAGGCGAACTGCGGCCTGCTCGTCATCGAGCACGACATGCCGTTGATCTGCTCGATCAGCGATCGACTGCTCGCCCTCGAACTGGGCCGCGTCATCGCGGAAGGCACCCCCGACGAGGTCCTGCGCGATCCGCAGGTCGTCGCCTCGTACCTCGGCACGAACGATGCGACCGTCAATCGTTCCGGGCTGGTCACAACCGGAGCGACGGCATGATCACGCCACGCCGCGCGGTGATCGCCGCGCTGCTCCTCGGTACCGCCGCCGCGGGTCTGACGCTTGCCGTTGCTCCCGCACATGCCGCACCCGACAAGCAGGCAGCTGCGTCGATCGCACCGACGGCTACGGCGTGGTACGACGTCACCCGCGAGACCAAGGCCGCACCCGGGCTGCCGCAACCGGGCGTCGGCAAGCACGACCTGGTCGTCGACGGGCTCACCGCTGACGCCGGGCAGCTGCCGGTCGCTCCGCCGGTCACCGTCCCGGTCGAACACCGCGTCGCGGCGCTGACCGCGATGTCCTTCCTCCTCCCGACGGGCACATCAGCGGGCACGTTGCGGCTCGACCTGAGCGCGACAACGCTGACCAACGCCCAGGGCCGCCTGCCCGGTGGCGTCTCCCCCATCGCCTGCCCGACCACGTCCAAGTGGAAGCCGGGCGCGCAGCAGGTCGGGTCGGCCGCTCCTTCGTACAGCTGCAAACGGCGCAGCGTCATCGGTGCGCTCGCCGTCGACAAGAAGTCGATTGAGTTCACGAGCATCGGCCGGCTCACGCACGGCCGCCGGCTGTCGTTCATCATCCTGCCCGGCACCATCGGCCTCGAGCGCCTCGTGTTCACCCGGCCGGGACCGAGCACGTTGAAGCTGCTCAGCTTCTCGACACCGGTGCCGCCACCGACGAGCCCACCCACACCGAAGTCCAACCAGACGAGCTCGACGCCTCGCAGCAACAACGGCCCGCTCTCCAACGGTGGCGGCGGCTCGGGCACCGACAACGGCGGCGGGCTGCCGCCGCTCGGCGCGACATCGTCCGGCGGGTCGGACAACGGCGCCCAACCCACGGTTGCCGAGACCGCCGCGCCGCGGGCGGTGGTCCGTGCCACTCACGTGAGCGCACTCGACGACAACCGGGCACGGTGGGCCGCGATCGCCCTGCTTGTCGGGCTCGTCGTCGCCGCCACATGGCTCTCTTCGACGGATCCGGCCGTCGCGTCGGTCAGCGCGCTCCGCGTCCTGCGCGCCGCCTGGGCCAACGAACCACCGCCCGTGAGGACCGCACCCGAGTTCGGCGTCGGCCGCTTCCGGTCGCCACGGCACGGCCCACCGCCGACAATCTGATGATGACCTCCGACGACCTGCCCGGCATCTTCGGCAGCATCGCGCCGCTGATCGACCACCACGGCTACCTCGCGATCGGCGCAGCCATCCTGCTCGGCAACATCGGAATACCGGTCGTACCGATGGAAGCCGCCATGGTCGTCGGAGCGGTCTTCGCCGCCAACGGACATCTCGACCTGACCGCCGTCGCCATGGTCGCAACCGCAGCCGCCGCGGTCGGCAGCATGATCGGCTATCTCATCGGCGACCGTGCCGGGCACCCGCTGATCGTCGCGAAAGGCGCGAGGATCGGCATCACCCACGAACGGCTCGCTTCCGCCGAGGACTTCTACCGCCGACGAGGCGTGATCATCGTGCTCGTGTCGCGCTTCCTGCCCTTCCTGCGCCGTTGGTCGGGACTTGTCGCAGGCGTCAGCGAGATGCCGTTCGGACGCTTCGCCGTGGCAAATCTCCTCGGTGCCTTGGTCTGGGCGATCGCCTGGGCCGCGATCGGCGACCAGGCCGGAGGCCACCTCGACACGCTGAGCCGGTTCCTCAGCGGGCGCGGCGTCCTGGTCGTCGGTGGTGCGGTTGTCGTTCTCGTTGTCGCGGTCGCCGTCGTACGCCGGAGAGGAAGCGAAACCTGATGGACCTGATCCTCGACAGCCTGCGCCGTCGGCTGGCGGCGATGCACTCGCTGTGGCATGACGCGGTCGCCTCGATGGATGTCGAGCAGGTGAACCACGTCGAGCGGGATGGCGTGCTGCCGATCGCGTTCTCACTGTTCCACCTGGTCCGGATGGAGGACGACACGTCGCACGTCTGTGGCGCACCGGCGCCGGTGTACGACGCGGACTGGGCGGCACGTATCGCACCGGGGGTCGACGACCACGGCAAGGAGCGGACCGTCGGCGAGATGATGGCGCAGCGGATCACCGACTACGACGCGTTTACCAACTACATGTCCGCCGTCTTCACGAAGACTGAGACCTGGCTGGCCGACGTCGATCCCACGAGCCTCACCGACCTGCTCATCCCTCGCCCGCTGCCCGACATGGTCGCCAACACCTACAGCGCGCGAGTTGCCGGCGAGGCCGGACTCACCAGACTCGATGCGCTCGAATGCTGGGTCTATCAGCACGGTCTCCGCCACATGGGTGAGATCGAGCATGCCCGGGCGCTGGTCGGCCTCGGCGGGATGACGTCATGATCGAGATCACCCTGCTCGGCACCGGTAGTCCGCTGCCCGACCCGGACCGCGCCGGACCGTCGACCTTGATCCGGGCCGGCTCGACAACGCTGCTCATCGACGCCGGTCGAGGCGTGCTGATGCGCGCGGCAGCTGTTGGGGCCAGCGCCGCCAGTCTGGATGCCGTGCTGCTGACGCACCTGCACAGCGACCACATCACCGACCTGTCAGACGTCATCACCAGCCGTTGGGTGACCAGCTTCCAGCCGGCCCCACTGACCATCGTCGGGCCGTCAGGCACGAGCGAGGTCGTCGACGGCCTGCTCGCCGCCCTGGCACCCGACATCCGATACCGGATCGCGCACCACGCGGACCTGACGTGGACGCCACCCGTCGACGTCCACGAGGTCACCGAGGGCGTGTGCCTCAAGACGCCAGAGGTCACCGTGCTCGCCGGACCCACCGACCATCGGCCGGTCAGCCCCACCATCGCGTTCCGGGTGGAGCACGGCGAGCGCTCGGTGGTCGCCGCAGGGGACACCGTCCCGTGCGAGTCATTGGACGCCTTGTGCCTCGGGGCGGACGCGATCGTTCACACCGCCCTGCGCACCGACCTGCTCGAAGCCGCACCGCTGCAGCGATTGCAGGACGTCTGCGAGTACCACTCCTCTGTCGAGCAGGTCGCGCAGACCGCCGCCCGCGCCGGCGCGGCGACGCTCGTTCTGACTCACTACGTCCCAGCCTTGACACCCGATTCAGAGCCGGAGTGGCGGCGCCGGGCCGCCGCACACTTCGCGGGCCGGCTCGAGCTCGGCGACGACCTCCACCAGGTGGTGATCCCATGACCACGGTTGCGAAATCGCGACTGATCTCGCATCCGCCCGCGGCGGTCTGGAAGGCGCTCGCCGACTTCGGGGCGATCAGCCGCTGGGCACCGGGCGTCGAGCATTCCTCAGTCGCCAGCGCGACGACCGACGGCGTTGGGGCGGTACGCCGCGTGCAGCTCGGGCGAATCGCGCTGCTGGAACGTGTCACGGATTGGCTGCCGGACGAGCGGCTCAGGTACGCGATCACCGGCCTGCCGCCGGCGGCGGGTGCCGTCGAGACGACGTGGACGCTGCTCCCGCAGGATGGCGGGACGCTGACGACGATGTCCACGACGATCGACGCAGTGCCCGGTCCTCCCGGCAAGGTGGTCAGCCGCGTCCTGCGCCGCAAGCTGGGCAGCGAATCCAGCCGGATGCTGGCCGGCCTAGCCGACTACCTCGAGGAGCTGTCATGAGCCCGCGGCACAACAGCCGGCCGGACGTCGTCATCATCATGACCGACGAGGAGCGGGCGGCTCCGTCGTATGAGTCCGAGTCGATTGCAGCGTGGCGGCGCGAGCAGCTGGCCAGCACGAACTGGTTCGCCGACAACGCGGTGAGCTTCACGCGCCACTACACCGGCTCGCTTGCCTGCGTGCCGAGCCGGCCGACGCTGTTCACCGGCCAGTACCCCGATGTCCACGGTGTTACCCAGACGGACGGGCTCGGAAAGGCCGCCGACGACAGCCGGATGCGGTGGTTGCGCCAGGGCGAAGTGCCCACCCTCGGGAACTGGTTCCGGGCCGCTGGCTACGACACGCACTACGACGGCAAGTGGCACATCAGCCACGCGGACCTGACCGACCCGGCAACCGGCAAGCCGCTCGCCACCAACACTGCGTCCGGCGAGGTGCTGCCGGATGGGGTCAAGGCCTATCTCGACGCGGATCCGCTTGCACCGTACGGGTTCTCGGGCTGGGTCGGGCCCGAGCCCCACGGCGCGGGGATCGCCGACTGTGGGCTGCGCCGTGACCCCCTGCTCGCCGACCGCACCGTCGAGTGGCTCGCCGACCGCTACGCCCGCCGGGCGGCAGGCGATGCCGACGCGCTGCGGCCATTCCTGCTCGTCGTGAGCTTCGTGAACCCGCACGACATCGTGCTGTTCCCGGCATGGCAACGACGGAGCCCGATCGCGCCGTCGCCGCTCGACCCGCCCGACATCCCGGAGTCCCCCACCGATCACGAAGACCTGCGATCCAAGCCGGCCGCGCAGGTCGCATATCGAGCCAGCTACCCGACCGGATACGGCCCCGCGCCGGCGATCGAACGCATCTATCGCAAGGGCGCGCAGGCCTATCGCAACCTCTACTACCGGCTGCACGCGGAGGTCGACGGGTCGATCGACCGGGTCCGCCGAGCCGTCACGGACGGGTCGACCGACGCCGTCATCGTGCGGACGTCGGACCACGGTGAGCTGCTCGGCGCTCACGGCGGGCTGCATCAGAAGTGGTTCAACCTCTACGACGAAGCGACGCGGATCCCGTTCTTCGTCGCGCGAGTCGGCGCCCGGCCGACCACGGCTCGGCAGGTGACCACGCCGACGTCTCACGTCGATGTGGTGCCAACGCTGCTCGAGGCGGCGGGTATCGACGTCGAGGCGACGGCCGCCGCGCTGCGGGCGAACTTCTCAGAAGTCCACGAGCTTCCGGGCCGGAGCCTGATGCCGACCGTCGAGGGCGAATCGGGCGATGCCGATCGGGCCGTGTACCTGCTCACCCGGGACAACATGCTCGAGGGCGACTCCGGCCTGTCTGGGCTGGCCCGGAAGTTGAACCGTACGTCGAACCCTCCGGCGCCGCTAAGGATCCAGGTCGCGGCCCACGTCGGGAGCAATTTCGAGGGCATCGTGACGCGCGTGGCCGCCGGCGACGCCACGCTTGGTGCGGACCATCTATGGAAGCTCGTCCGAACCTTCGACGACCCGGCGACGTGGACCACACCGGGCGTCCAGCAGCTCGCCGCCAACGGCGTCGGCGGTGCCATGACCCGACGCGAACCGCTCCCCGACGAGTGGGAGCTCTACGACCTCGATGCCGACCCGACCGAGTCGGTCAACCGGGCACACGACCCGATGTTCCGCGAGGTGCTCACCCACCTCAAGGCGCGACTGAAGGAAGAGCGCCATCACTGCGTGCCGGAGCGGAACTCGCCCTGGCCGTACCAGACGAGTCGGGCGTCGACCGTGACCAAGCAGCAGCCGCCACCGCCGGCGCGAGTGCTTCGCAAAGTCGTGCAGCGGATCGGCATGCATCCTGACGCACCCGACCGCTACGACGGCGACCTCACCGGGTGCCGGGCCCTCGTCATCGCCACGAATCACGGCGTGCTCGACATCGGGAAGCCGACCGGGGTGTTCGCCTCGGAGCTGACCGTTCCTTACTACGCGTTCCTCGACGCCGGCATGCAGGTGGAGGTCGCCAGCCCGCGAGGTGGCGTCGTACCCATCGATCCGATGTCGCTCAAGCCGGTGATCCGCAGCGACGCCGACGACCGCATGCTCGCCGACCCGGTGCTGCGGGAGAAGCTGAACGACTCCATCGCGATCAGCGCCGTCGATGTCGCCGAGTACGACGCCGTGTTCCTGGCCGGCGGGTGGGGCGCGGCCTTCGACTTCGCGACGTCGCAAGAGCTGGCCGATGCGATGACAGCCGCGGCCGCCGCCGACGTGGTCATCGGAGGCGTGTGTCACGGGCCGCTCGGTCTGGTGAACGCGACCGCACCCGACGGCCGACCGCTGGTCGAGGGGCGCGCGGTCAGTGCGGTGACCGACAAGCAAGTCCGCGAGCTCGGCATCACCCGAACGCCGTTTCATCCTGAGAAAGAACTACGGCGCGTGGGTGCGAAGTTCGAGAGCGCCACCCGCTTCCGTGACCCGTTCGCCAATCACTGGGTCAGCGACGGCAATCTCGTCACCGGGCAGAACCAGAACGCCGGCCCGATGGTGGCCGACGCGATGATGCGGCTCGTCGAGGCACGCAAGGATGGGCCCACCGCATGACCGACCTCGCCACGCAGCCACCCCGCTACGGCACCCTGAACCTCGACTACATCGCGTCGTGGGACACCATCCCAGACGACGAGCCGATGTGGGCGTTGAACCTCATGCACTATCGCGCGGTCGCCGACTACCGCGACGGGCGCGAGTCGACGATCACGGGCCAGGAGGCAGACGACCGGTACGCGCCGTTCGAGCCGCTCGCGGCGGTCGGCGCCCGGATCGTTCTCGTGGCACCGGTCGTCGAACAGCTGATCGGCGACGTGCCGGTCTGGGATCGCATCGCGATCGTGCGTTACCCCTCGCGACGCGCCATGCTCGAGATGGAGTCCTCGCCGGCCTTTCGGGAGCTCCACGTGCACAAAGAGGCAGGGATGGCGTCGACGATCGTCGCCGCGACCTATCCGCGGGTTGAGACGATTTACCCCGTGCGGCTTGCGGATGAGGAGCTCCTGCTGCTGCAGCTCGTGGCGGACGACGCCGCACCAGGCATCGCGACGCCGGGCTGCCGGCCACTGGCGACGTTCCGGGTCGACGCGGTGATCATCGGCGACGGTCGCACCTGGGCAGCCGCGCGATGGCACGCGATCCCGGCCGCCGACGTCGGGGCAGTGCGCGACGCGATCGCGACGCAGGACTGGGACGATGGCTGCTATGCCGTCGTGATGCAGCCGTTCATCAACGAGCTCGCGGCGGCGCTCGCCGAGGTCAGCTCGTCGAGTTGATGAAGTCGACGATCGTTGCGGCGAGCTCGGGGCCCTTGTCCTCCTGGAGGAAGTGACCGGCCGCCTCGATGGTGACATGGGCTTGGCTAGCCGCACCCGGGATCTTGTCCTGGAAGACCCGGAATCCGCCGGCGGTGATCGGGTCGCTGTCACTGAACGCCGTCAGGAACGGCTTGTCCCAGGACGCGAAGACTTCCCATGCCTTCCGATTCGCCGCTGACGCGGGATCGTCCGGCTGCGTCGGGACCAGCAACGGGAAGGCTCGCGCGGCGGCCTTGTAACTGTCGTCAGGAAACGGCGCGTTGTAGGCATCGACGACCGCTGGCGCCATGGGCGACGCGACACCTATGCTCACGATCACGCCGACGTCGAAGTTCGGTGTCTCCTGAGAGAAGCGTTGCCAGTTCAGGAACGCCTCCGTGATCTTCGCGTCGCCGGTGGGCAGTCCGGTGTTCCCGACGACCACGCGAGCGAAGTGGTCCGGATTCTCAGCGACCACTCGAAGCCCGATCAGGCCGCCCCAGTCCTGACCGAACAACGTCGCATCCGTCAGCTGGAGCTGCTCGATGAGCAGGTTGGTGACCCATGCCACGTGTCCGGCGTAGCTGAAGTCCTCGCGATTAGTCGGCTTGTCGGATCGGCCGAAACCGATCAGGTCGGGCGCGATGCAACGCAAGCCCGCATCCACCAGCACCGGGATCATGGTGCGGTAGAGGAAGCACCACGACGGCTCGCCATGCATGAGTACGACGACCGGCGCCGACGCGGGACCCTCGTCGAGGTAGTGCATGCGCAGCGACCCGCCCGCGCCGTCCGGCACTTCGGCGTAGTGCGGGGCGAAGGCGAAACCTGGGAGGTTCGCGAATCGCTCGTCAGGAGTACGCAAGGCGTGCACGGGAGGCCTCCTAGCGAGGGAGCAACTGGTCGAGGGCGCGACGCATGACCGACGCGCACTTCGTGAACGCCAGGCCGCGATCGCGATGCCACAACTCGAGCGTTTCGAAGGATGTCAACGCATCCAGCGCCGCCACGAGCGCGAACCGATCAGCCTCCGAGACGCGTGAGATCTCCGGCGCGAACTGCGCTTCGACCTGCCCGCGGAGGAACTCGCGGCGGTCCCGAAGGCCTGCCGCAATGACTGGTTGGAAAGGCGCGCGGATCATGGTGGCTCGCACGATCGGAGCGACCGCTTCGTACAACGTCACCCGGTGATCAGCCATCCGCTTGATCCGATCAGTGCGGGCACCTTCCCCGAGCTTGGGCAGGGGGAACAGGTGCTGCACGCCCTCGGTGTGCCGAGCGATGGCAATCCGACCCATCTCGTCGAGATCGTCGAAGTACCGGAACACGGACCGAAGCGACACCCCCGAGCGTTCGGCGACCGCGGCGACCGATGGACTCAGCTCCCCCTCGCGAAACAGCTCGAGCAATGCGTCGACGACCGCCTCGCGGTTGCGGCCACGCCTCGCCCGACGGCCGTCGAGCTCCGTCGCTGCCGACGTCATGCGCGGCTCCTCATCGAATCTGCTCCTGCACCAACCGTGCCCCCGCGGTTATTGACAGTCTATATGTCAGTTTCTAGGATCGCCAGACACCTTGACCGGAAGTTCGCGCATGCCGACGTACCTCGATGTTCCCACGGCTCACACCCCGCCCGGCGGTTACGGCGCGACGATGCCTGGCCCGATTCTCGACGGTTGCGACGACCCGCTCGCCGACGGCGCCCCGGACCTCCGCGGCCTCTGGCGGGTGCTAGATCTTCGCGCGGATGACGGCACCGTGCTCTCCCACGATCACCCGATGTGGCAGCACATCGAGCGAATCGAACAAGCCGGCGATCGCGTCGTGATCACCGCGGGCGGCGTCGTTCACGACATGCGTGCCGACGGGACCTACGAGAACGGTGTGAACGACGTGGCGGCCCTCGACCATGCCACTCCGATCAGCGTCGCCGCATCCTTCGAGGCCGGCGCGCTGGTGCTTCGGCCGCAGGGAATGCCCGGTGTCGAGATCCGGAGGTGGTACGACGGCGATCATCTGATGTGGCGGTACCACACCGCCTTCACAGCACGCCTGGCCCGGGAATAGCGACTTGTCAGTCGCTCCGGTCGTCATAGCGTCCCCTCACGCGGACAGATGCGTTTGGGGATAGCGACACGCGCCGCGCTCCGGTCTCACGCACTATCGCCTGATGGATTTTCTGGTCGAGCAGTGCGGCCTGGCGACCCGGCGTCAGCTGTACCGGTCCGGATTGACCGCGTCGCGCGTCAAGGCACGGATCGCCTGGCGACCTCCGCCAGGTCGGCCGCTAGCTCCTGGCGGTCACTCAACGAGATAGTGATCTGCACGCACAACGGCCCATTGTCGCCCGAGCAGCAGCGGTGGGCGGCGGTGCTCTCGGCGCCTGGCGTCGTCGCATTGGCGGGGCTGACGGGACTCGAAGCGTCCGGCGTCAGGGTCTATGGGATGACCGTCGATGGCGTGCACATCATCGTGCCTCGAGGCGCCCACGTTCCGGCCGTCGACGGCGTCAACATGGTCGTCCATGAGTCGCGCCGATTCGGCCCGGAGGACGTGCTGCCCCGTCGCCCACCTGTTGTGACGTCGCCCGGGCTGCGGTAGATGCCGCCGTATGGACCTCGAAGGAGGGGCCGACGCGATGTCCGAGGTCGAGTTCCTGAAGTGGTGCCGGCGTCACCATTTCCGCACGCCGGCGACCAGGGTGCGGAAGGACAGCGCTGGCCGCCGCCGCTACCTCGACGCAGAGTTCGACCTTCCGCGCGAGCGGCTGATGGTCGAGATCGACGGCGGCATCCACCTGCGTCTCGACAAGCGGTGGGAAGACACCGCCAAGGACAACGACGTCGCGATCGCGAGAAAGCTCACGCTGCGTTTCCCCAGCATCGCGATCTACACCGACGACGCACGCGCGGTCGCACAACTCCGCGAGGCAATCGCTACCTGTCAGCGTTAGCGGACGCTGGAGCGGCCGGAGAGGCTGACACGTCGGGTCAGCCGGCGCGGGAATATGTGTAGTCGTCCAGTGGGAATCGCTCGGCTTCCCGGAAAGCGTTGACGGTTGACGTCGGCCGCAGGATCGCCGCCTCCCCGTGCTGGTTGAAGTAGTAGCTGTTGGCGGTCTCGCAGTGGCCGAGGTTGAACACCGACGAGGTCAGTTTCGAACGCATCCGGGCCAGGAACTGGTCGTTGGCCGCCTGCTTGACCTCGAAGACATGGGCATGGCGCCGGTCCAGTTCGCGGAAGAGCCGTTTGATGTGACGCATCTGGGACTCGATCGTGGTGAAGTACGACAGCCCGCTGTAGGAGTAAGGACTGGCCAGGCTGAGGTAATTCGGGAACATCGGGACGCTGACGCCCTCGTATGCCTGGAACCGGTTCTCGCGCCACCACTTGCCGAGGTTTCGCCCGTCGCGCCCGATCAGCTCGATCGCCGGGAAGTTGATGTCCCAGATGTTGTAGCCGGTCGCGAGGACGAGCGTGTCGATGGCGGTCTTACGGCCGTCGGTGGTGACGATCCCGTCCGCCTCGAAGTGGTCGATCGAGGTCGTCTCGAGGGTGACGTGCGGCTTCGTGAACGTCGGGAAATAGTCGTTGGAGAACGTCGGCCGCTTGCACCCGAAGTCGTAGTCGGGAGTGAGCTTGCGCCGGAGCTCCGGGTCTTCGACCTGGCGCCTGAGATGGCGGACCGCCATACCTGCCGCCTGGCGGTTCATGCGCTTCGCCTGGCGGAAGTGCAGTACGGCGGTGACCATCAACAGCTCGAGCATGCTCGTGTTGAGCAGGCGCGCGAACCGTTGCGTGGCCGGTACGCGGGCGAACAACCGCTGCACCGGCTCGGGGATCCGAGCGTCGATCTTCGGCACGACCCAGATCGGCGTCCGTTGATAGACGGTCAGCTCGCCAGCGACTTTCGCCAGCTCTGGAATCAGCTGCACCGCCGTCGCACCGGTGCCGATCACCGCAACGCGCTCTCCGGCGAGGTCGTGCGTGTCGTCCCACGCCGCGGTGTGGATCACGGTCCCGGCGAAGTCCTCGATGCCCGGGATGTCAGGACGATGCGGTTGGGACAGGAAGCCGGTGGCCGTCACGAGGTAACGAGTGGTCACCGTCTCACCCTCCGCGAGGGAGACAACCCAGTGCTGGTTCTCCTCATCCCAGCGAGCTCCGCCGACCGCGGTGTCGAAGCGCATGTGCCGGCGAAGGTCGTACTTGTCGGCCACGTGCTCGGCGTACCGCTTGAGCTCCGCACCGGGCGCGAACAGGCGCGACCAGTATGGGTTGGGCTCGAAGGAGTACGAGTAGGTCACCGATGCGACGTCGACCGCCAGGCCGGGATAGCGATTGACATGCCAGGTGCCACCGAGGTCGCTCTCACGCTCGAGGATCAGCAGGTCATCGATCCCCAGTCGCTTGAACTGGATTGCCGCACCCATGCCGCCGAAGCCGCTACCGACGATCACAACGTCGTGATCCGGCGGCACTCGGGACTCCATTACTTGAGCTTCGCTGCCAGCTGGCCCTGCGCGCCGAACAGCTCCTCGGTCCAGTGCGCGAGCAAGGCGGAGTTGTCGTTGTCATCGGGGTGGAAGCCGACCTTGTTGTAGTCGCGAATCCGCTGCCGCACCTCCTTGCTGAGCCATGGAGAGTGCCGCAGGCCGAGCAGGCTCTTGATGAGGCGGACCGGGTTGTAGGTCGCGCGGTCACGAAGCATCGACATGATCGTCTCGAGGATGGTTCCGATCAAGAAGGAGAAGGTCATCACTCGCATCACGCGGATCCGCATCTTCTCGGTGCCGCCGACCGCTCGATAGACATCGAACGCCACCGCCTTGTGCTCGGACTCCTCGAGCGCGTGCCAGAGCAACACGTTGCGGACCTCGCTGTCGCCGAGGATGTCGCGGGCTTTCTCGTCGCCGAGCAGGACCTCGGCGAGGGTGGCCGTGTAGTGCTCGAGTGCGCTGGTCACGGCGAGCTGCATCTTCGGCGGCATCTTCCGGTGGGCCCGGGCAAGATCGCGCTTGACCCGACGGTCGACGGCGTGGGTGGGGTAGCCCATCTGTTGAAGTCGGTCGTTGAGTGCCCGGTGCTCGCGGCCGTGCATCGTCTCCTGTCCGATGAAGCCGGCGACCTGTGCCTTCAGCACCGGATCGGTGATCCGGTCGGAGTAGTGCCGCACCGACCGGACGAAGAAGTCCTCACCCTCGGGGAACATCGCCGACAGGATCGCGACGATGTGACTCATGACGAGATCGCCGCCGGCGTAGTGACGACGCAGGCCCGAGCTGTCGAACCTGACCCGGCGAGTCTTGATCACCGGCTTCGGAACATCGGCGTACGACGGTGCAGCTGTCATGCGGAACTCCCTGCGAGAAGCTGGTCCGGCAAGAGGGGGATGAGCAGGTCACTGAAAGCAACGAGAGTCTTGAGGAACTCGCGGACCTCGTCGCCGTGGCTGTCGCCGCCCATCGATGTCACGGTCAGGCCGGCGAACAAGGCATAGATAGCGCGCAGCGCCGGCTCGGCGATCGGCAGCCGAGCTAGGTCCGGGAAGTACTCGCCGAAGACGTCTGCGGTGCTCGCCTCGATCTGCTTCGTCATCGGGGCGAGGACGTCCTTGAGCTCCGGGTGGCTACGAGCGGCGACCGTGAGCTCGAGGAGCGCGATGCCTGACGGGTCGGCGTAGAACGACCAGAGGACGTCAAGTGCGACGGCGGGCGTGCGGTCCGCGGGAGCGAGTGCGGAGAATCGGGCGCGGAAGTCGGCCTCGCGTTGGGCGAGCAGCCGGATCGCTGCCGCGGTGACCAGGTCGGTCTTCGTCGGGAAGTGGTGGGCGAGCGCGCCGCGGGACACGCCCGCCGTGCGGACCACGTCGTTGGTCGACATCAGCCCGTAGCCGGTCGTGGCCAGGCACTCGATCGTCGCGTCGAGCAGCCGCTCCCGCATGCGCTCGGCACGCTCCGCCTGCGGCACCGCCATCAGGGCATGATGGCCCCAAATCAACAAACAGGCAAGCCTGCCTGCAAGTGGCTGGTCAGAGCTGTGCTGCGCGACCTACCTCGCGAGGTAGCTCACGCAGCACAAAGCCTCCTGCGCCGGCGGCGTCGGGTTAGTCGCCGACGGCGGGTTGGGGCGCCGCCACCGCTGGGACGCGGAGCAGCTTGGCCAGCCAGCCAGGCATGTACCAGTTCCAGTTGCCGAACATCGAGACCAGCGCCGGAACCAGCATCGATCGCACGATCGTCGCGTCGAGCAGGATGCCGAACCCGAGCGCGGTCGCGAACGTCTTCAAGTCCGTTCCCGGTCCTGATGCGAGGGCGACGAACGCGAGGAACAGGATCAGTGCGGCACTGGTGACGAGGCGACCGGTGCGACCGATTCCTTCGACCACAGCGTCGTCCGTCGCGCCGGTCCTCGTGTACTCCTCCCGGATCCGCGCCAGGATGAACACCTCGTAGTCCATCGACAGCCCGAAGAGGAACGCGAAGACCATCAGCGGGATCCAGAAGGTGACCGCGCCGGTCTCGTGAACGTTGAACAGCGCCTGCGAGCCATGGCCGTACTGCCAGAACAACACCATGAAGCCCAGCGTCGCGGCCAGCGTCACGAGGTTCAGCAGGATCGCCTTGATCGGCAGCACGAGCGACCGGAAGGCGCGCGCCAAGAGGATGAAGGTCAGCAACGCGATGATCCCGAGCATCAACGGGAAGTTGCCGTACACCGCCTTCAGGAAGTCGATCTGGTCGGCGCCGACGCCGGCCACCCCGACCACGCCCGGCATCCCGTCGACGGCGTCCTTGACATCCCGGACCGGACCGACTGACGAGGAGTTGGCGGTCTCCTCCTTCGGGATCACCGTGACGATCGTGTGACCGCCCGCGGTCTGACCATCGCCGGTCGCGACGTCGACGCGTGCCACACCATCGATCTGTCGGATCCGATCGGCGACGGTCTGCGCCTGCGGCGTGTCGACGAGGATCTCCATCGGCGTGAGGATGCCGGTGCTGACTCCCCCGCTCTTGAGCTGCTGGAGCGCGGTGTACTCGGGACCGCCATGCGACAACGAGTCAGATGACGCGAGGCCGATCTTGATGCCGAGGAACGAGGCAAAGAGCAGCCCGAGCGCGACGAACGCCACGCCCGCCGCGACGATCCGGTGCTTGACGACGCCGCGTGCCCAGCGGCTCCATGACTTGCTGGCCCGGTTCTCGTGACGGATCTTCGGCCAGTCGACCTTCGGCCCGATGCCGCCGAGGATCGCCGGCGTGAGGGTCAGCGTCGTGAGGACGCTCGCGAGCGGGATGAGTGCCCCGCCCATCCCGATGCTGCGCATGAACGGCACGGGAAGCACGACGAGGGCCAGCAGGCCGATGGCGACCGTGAACCCGCTGAACACCACCGCCCGTCCGGCGGTCTCCATCGCCACGACGACGGCGTCGTGATTGTCACGGCCGTGGTCCCGCTCCTCCCGCCACCGCGTCACCAGGATCAGCGAGTAGTCGATCGCCACACCGAGTCCGATCAGTGCGACGAGGAACTCGACGATGAACGACACATCGGTCAGATACGTGAGCGGCAGCAGCAGCAGGAAGGTCGCGACGATCGAGCAGATCGCGACCAGAAGCGGCAGCAGCGCCAGCAGCGAAGCGAAGACGAACGCGAGGACGATGAGGGCACCCAGTCCGCCGAGGAAGACCTCCGCGAGCACGCCATTACCGCCACTGTCGCCACCCGAGGCCAGCGCATCCTCGCCGGTCACCCCGATGGTGGCGCCGGGCGGCGCAGCCGCCTTCAGCTTGGTCCTCAAGTTGTCGGTCGGGAACGATGCCGTCGGGTCATGGAGGAATCGGTAGAACACGAGTGCGTACGCCGTACGGTCATCGCTCGTGCGGAACGCCTTGTCTGCGGTGTTCGCCTCGTCGAGCACCCGGACGTCTGGCACGTCTTGCTGAATCGACGCGAAGGTCTTGCCGATGGCTTGCTCGTTCCCGCTGACGGTCTGGCCCTGCGGCATCGTCACGGTCAGGACGTAGGGCGCCGTCTTGCCGCCGGCATGGAACTCCTGGTCGATCTGGTTGGCGGTCTCGGTGCCGGGCTGACCAGGGAGCGAGAAGTCGATGACCAGCCGGTCATTGGTCTTCTGCACCAACGCTCCGCCGATCACGATCGTCAGCAACCACGCTACGAGCACCCAGCGCCGGTGCCGCAGCACGAACTCCGCGATCCGCCTCACGACCATGACCCCCTCTTGAACGACCTGATCCGCAACGTCTTCTCCTGCCTAGCAGCCAATCACCACGACCCCGCCAGATCGACTGAGTTTTGTTCGTCACAGTCGACACGGAGCATCTCGCACTTGGGTGACGGATCCCGGCAGCGGAACTCATCGAGCGGGCGCGCCGGAACGATCGGCACCAAACAGATACTTGGCTCACGCAAGAACTTGCCGCCATTTGGAGCACTCAAGCGGGGGTTCGCGAGCGTCGATTCTTGAGGTGATCGTGCAGTTGCCGCGCCACGCGGCCGGGGTGGACATCGGGAGCTCAAAGCATGCGTGCACGTCGACTGACCGTCCTCACCTCGGCGGCGGCCGCCGTCTGCGCGGGAGCGCTGGTCCCGTCGGCCGCAGCCGGGCAGGCTGCGGTTGCGCGAGGCACGACACATCAGGCGGCGAGTCACGAGGACGACGAGTGCACGTCGCCGAGTTCGACCGGCGACAAGCCGTCGAAGTACAACCGCACCCCCAAGGGCACCGGTCCGTGGCACGTCCCGCTCGACCCCTGCAACACCGAGGGCGCTGGTGCCACGGAGACGCCGTACTACAACTGCGCGTACTGGGCCGCCGAGAAACGCCCGGACGTCTGGGTCAACGCAGTCTGGAAGTACGGCTACTCCTCGAAGCATCCGGGCGCCTGGCGGATCGCCGTCGACGCCAAGAAGGCCGGGTACACGGTGAACCACGCTCCTGCCGTCGGCGACATCGCCTCGTGGGGGCGAAACGCTGACATGGGCACGACCAGCGACGGCGTCACCTATACAGCGAGCGCCGGCGGCCACGTTGCGTACGTCGAAGACGTGCTCGCCCACCATCGCATCACGATCAGCTCGATGGGCCAGGGATCCGACGGCGGTTACACGACCACGATGGCGTACGACCGCAAGCACAGCCAGTTCATCCACCAGCCGTCCTGACTGGCCGCACTACTGGTCGCGGACGCGCCCGCGCGGTTTCAGCGTGCCGGACGGCAGCGCAGGCGCGGGCGTGCGGGCGCCAGCATCACTGACCTCGCCGAAGCGATCCCCTGCCATCCAGTCCTCCCGTGCCGCAGCGATCTCGTCACCGGATCTCGCGACGAAGTTCCACCACATGACGATGCGTTCCTCGAACGGTTGGCCGCCGAGTACGAGTACCCGCGCCCCTGCGTCGCTCGCGAGGCGCAGGTCGTTGCGGCCGCACCCCAGGTAGAGCATCGACCCCGGTGCGAGCGCGACCCCGTCAGCCTCCATCCCCCCTGACATCACAAGTGCGGCGTACTCGAACTCGGCCTCGAGCGGAAGCCGGCCGCCACCGCCGGGAGGCAGCGTGACGTCCAGCCCCACGATCGGTGCGAAGGTCTTGCCAGGTGATCGCTCACCCTCGACGTCGCCCAAGATGACCGTGGCAGACAAGCCGGCGATGTCCAGGCGCGGGAGCCGCGAGTGATGCTGCCAAGCGGGGGCGGTGGCGCGACTGGCCTCGGGCAGGGCAACCCACAGCTGAACGCCGTGGAGCAGCGCCGGATGCGCGACGGGTGAGTGCTCCGCGTGCGCGATGCCTGCCCCCGCCGTCATCAGCCCGAGCTCGCCGGGGCGGATCAGCTGATCGCTTCCGATGCTGTCCCGATGATGGACCTCGCCGTCGAGCAGCCAGCTGACCGTCTGCAACCCGATATGGGGATGCGGCGGCACCGCCATCCCGGCGCGCGCCGAGATGTCATCGGGGCCGTAGTGATCGATGAAGCACCACGGCCCGACCATGCGTCGGCCGAGGTTCGGGAGCAGCCGTCGTACGACGGTGTCGCCGCCGAGCGTCACCTCCTTGCCGGCGAAGATCTCCCGCACCGGGTTCGCCGCGACCTCCGACGTGCCACCACGGACGGCGATGTCCGGAGCGGTCTCGAGGTTGGACATCAGAGGTCGGCGACGACCGGCATGACCTGCTCGGCGAGGATCTCGAGCGGTTTGATCGCGACGACATTCGGCACGGTGCCGTGGTAGTGCGTGATGCCGAGATCAGCCATCCCGCGCATCGAGTCGATCAAGTCACCGACGCCAGATCCATCGGCGCCAGGATCGAGCGGGCCCATCACCGTCTTCTCGATCTCGTCGTAGTCGCGACCAACGTCCTCGCAATGAGCTCGCAGCACGTCGAGCTTGTGACCGAGATCAGGAGACGCGAACAGGTTGCACGCCTGGGCGTACTTGGCGACCAGCCGCAGCGTCTTCTTCTCGCCGCCGCCACCGATCAGGATCGGCGGATGTGGCGAGGACAGCGCCTGCGGTGAGTTGAGCGTGCGCTCCAGCGTGTAGTGCTGACCGTGGTACGCCGCGTCACGATCGCTCCACATCTCCATCATGATCTGCAGCGTCTCCTCGAGCCGCTCGTATCGCTCGGCAAGCGGCGGGAAGAACAAGCCGAGACCCTTGGCTTCCGGCTCGTTCCAAGCGGCACCGATCCCGAGGTAGGCACGCCCCTCGGACAGCACGTCGAGAGTGGTGACCGCCTTGGCAAGCAGCCCGGGATCGCGGTAGACGACTGCCGTCACCCAGGCGAGCAGCTTCACCCGGGAGGTCCGAGCGGCGAGGTAGCCAAGGGTCGTGTAGGCCTCGAGCATGTCGTGCTCGGGCGGCCCGAGATGGAGGATCTGCCACACGTGGTCCATCACGCTGAGCTTGTCGAAGCCGAGCTCGTCGGTCGCGGTTGCGATCCGCGTCAGGTCCGACGCCATCGTTGCCGGCCCGCCGGGCCAGGTGAACTGGGAGACATGCACGCCGAGTTTCATCCTGCGTCCATCCGTTCGAAGGTTCGATCCCAACCTAATGCCGTGCGTAGCGGACCACATCGGGGGAACCAGATAGCCATGCCACCACGCAGCTGGAACCGCAAGCGCGAACGTCAGTACGAGCACATCAAGGAAGGGTTGGAGGAGCGCGGTCGCTCCGAGTCCGAGGCCGAGGAGATCGCGGCGCGGACAGTGAACAAGGAGCGCGCAAGAGCCGGTGAAGCACGGCAGGCGAGTCGAACGTCGATCGACGACATCTCCTCCGGGCGACGCGGCGGACTCCGCTCGCACAAGGGCCCGGGCGGCCGGACGAAGGCCCAGCTGTACGCCGAGGCCAAGGCAAAGAACATCCGCGGCCGGTCATCGATGAGCAAGGCCGAGTTGGAACGTGCCGTCGGCCGCTGATGGGCGGCCGGGGGTGGATACGCTCCCGCGTTGAGGTCAGGTCGTGTACCCGCACGGGCCGATGCCTGAGCGGCGCCTCACGACGGGAGGAGAGCGAAGCCGATGAAGGGCGTAGTCGACGGGCGGATCGTCGCGGTGACCGGCGCGGGCAACGGAATCGGCCGAGCGCACGCACTGCTGTTTGCACAGGAAGGCGCCAAGGTCGTCGTCAACGACCTCGGTGGCGCTCGTGACGGTACCGGCGGTTCGGCAGGACCCGCCCAGGCAGTCGTGGACGAGATCACGGCAGCGGGCGGCGAAGCCGTCGCGCACACCGAGGACATCTCCAGCTGGGAGGGCGCTGAGAGCCTGATCCAGACCGCGATCGACACCTTCGGGGGCATCGACGTCGTCGTCAACAATGCGGGGATCCTCCGCGACCGGATGCTCACGAACATGTCCGAAGCGGAGTGGGACGCCGTCATCAAAGTGCATCTCAAAGGCACCTTCGCGCCGGCGCATTTCGCGGCCGCCTACTGGCGTGAGCAGTCGAAGGCCGGCAACCAGCCCGACGCTCGCATCATCAACACGTCCTCGCCGTCCGGCATCTTCGGCAATCTCGGGCAGACCAACTACGGCGCGGCCAAGGCGGGTATCGCCGCCTTCACGATCATCGCCGCCGGCGAACTGGCTCGATACGGCGTCACCGTCAACGCCATCGCACCCACAGCTCTCACCCGGATGACTGAGGACCTCGGTGGCTTCGACGGCGCCGATGACGCGATGAAAGAGGCGCTCGCCCCCGAGAACATCTCGCCGCTGGTCGTGTGGCTCGGCAGCGCTGAGGCCAGCGGCATCACCGGGCGGGTGTTCGGCGTCACCGGGAACAAGATCTCGGTCGGCGAGGGCTGGGTCTACGGTCCGAGCGCCGAGCGCACCGAGCGCTGGCTGCCGGGTGAGCTCGGAGAGGTCGTCCCGAACCTGGTCGCCGACGCCGCACCGAACGCGTCCATGGCAGGCACGCGCTCGTAGCTGTTCCAGCGATGGCGGAGGTCGAAGTCGCGCGTGACGGTCCCGTCGCGACCATCGCGCTGAACCGTCCCGACAAGAAGAACGCCTTGTCGATCGCGCTTCGGGACCTGTTCAGCGATGCCCTGGACGACCTCCGCGATGACGAGTCGACCAGGTGCGTGATCGTGACCGGCAGGGGTGACACATTCAGTGCCGGCTTCGATCTCCGAGAGTTCACGGTTGACGAGCCCGGCTTCCAGGAGCGGCTGTGGGTCTCCAGCGACCGGTTCCACCGCGGCATGCTGCACTTCCCGGTCCCGGTGATCGCGGCCGTCAACGGCGCAGCACTCGCCGGCGGGTTAGATCTGGCCGTCATGTGCGACCTCCGGATCGCATCGGAGACGGCGCGCTTCGCCCACCCGGAACGCACGTTCGGTGACGTCGTCTATGCGCCGCTGCACGATCTGGTCGGTGGCGCCGTCGCGCGCGAGCTCGTCCTGACGGGACGAGTCGTGTCGGCGGGCGAGGCGCGGAGCATCGGGCTGGTGAACCAGGTGGTCCCACCTGACGAGCTGATCGCCGCCGCCGAGGCGATGGCCGCGGACATCGCCGTCGTACCCCGGGAGCTCCTAGTACGGACGAAGGCAAAGATCCTGGCGCGCCAGAACATCCCGAGCGCGACGACGACCCTCGACCTCTGACCGACTGGTGCTAGAAGAGCGGTCCCGAGCTCGTTACCTCGTGCTTGAGGGCCTCCATGCCGCCGTCCAGGGCGGGGCCGAGGGCAGCGGCGAACTCCGCCATCTGCGGCGTGCCCATGTGTGCGTCGATCGACGCCTGGTCCTCCCACTGCTCGAGCAGGAGGAACGATGACGGGTCGTCGACCGATGCCCAGAAGCGGTAGTCGATGCAGCCGGCCTCGGTCAGTGAATGCGCGCTCATCTTCTTCGCGGCCGCGATCGCCTCGTCGCGATGCGCGTCGTTCAGCTTGGCCTTCAAGGTGATGATGATCATGCGAACTTCATAGCGTGAAATGCACCACCCGAACGCCCGCGCGCGCGCAGTCTCAGCGAATGCCGGCGCGACCGGTGAGGCGGACAGCGATGGCCACCGGGATCACCGTGAGGATCAGCACTCCGACTACGACGACGTTGACCTCGGGAAGCTGCTGCCCGAGTCGGATCGCACCGAAGATCCACAACGGCAGCGTGTTCTGCGCCCCTGCAGTAAAGGTCGTGACGATCACCTCGTCGAAGGAGAGCGCGAACGCGAGCAACGCCCCCGACACCACAGCGGTGGAGATCGATGGGAGCGTCACATACCGGAAGGTCTGCCACGGCTTCGCCCCGAGGTCCGCGGACGCCTCGAGCAACGATCCCGAGACCCGTCGAAGCCGCGCAACCACGTTGTTGTAGACCACCACGATGCAGAACGTTGCGTGGCCGATGATGATCGTCAGCAGCGACAGGTCGATGCCCGCGTAGTCGAACGTCGACTTCAAGGCGATGCCGGTGATGATGCCGGGCAGGGCGAGCGGCAGCACAAGAAGCAACGACACCGCCTCACGACCGAAGAACCGGTACTTGTGGACGCCGAATGCCGCTGCCGAACCCAGCACGACCGCTATCGCGGATGCGAACAACCCGGCCTTGAACGACAGCCACAATGACGATCGGACCTCTGGGTCGTGCCATGCGACGGAGAACCACTTCGTGCTGTAGTGCGCGATCGGCCAGGTCTCGATTCTTGAGTCATTGAACGCGTAGAGGATCACCAGCGCAATCGGCACGAAGAGGAAGAGCAGCACCGCTGCGACCCACAGCCGCAGCACGACCCGACTCAACCGGAGCTCCATCACAGCTCCCGGAACGCGCCGAGCAGCCGAGCGCCGGACAGGTAGACGATCATGATCACGATCGGTACGACGGCGAGCGCCGCAGCGAACGGCAGGTTGCCGGCCAGGCCGATGTTGTCGTAGATGACGTTGCCGATGAACTTCGATCTGGCGCCACCGACCAGCACCGGCGTGATGAAGTCACCCAAGGTGAGCGAGAACGTGAAGATCGAGCCAGCCGCGATGCCCGGCAGGACCAGCGGGAGGATCACCCGCCACGTGGTCCGAGCGCCGCGAGCTCCCAGGTCGGCGGACGCCTCGAGCAGGCTGTTCGGGATCCGCTCCATGGCACCGAAGACCGGGATGATCATGTACGGCAACCAGATGTAGCTGAAGACGATCCACAACGCGGTGTTGCTGTAGCCGATGTCTGGCGCACCCAGCCCCAGCTTACTGAACGACCAGTCGAGGGTGCCGCCCTTCTGCAAGATCACGATCCACGCATAGACCCGCGCGAGATAGCTCGCCCACAACGGCAGCAGCACAGCGGCGAACAGCAAGTTGCGCGTCCGAGGTGTCGCCACCCGAGCCATGTAGTACGCGAACGGCAGCGCGATGACGATGTCAGTCACCGTGACAAGAGCAGCCAGCCCGACCGTACGGCCGATGATGTGCGGATAGGGCTCGGAGAACAGGTCGCGGAAGTTCTGGAGGTTCCAGCTCTGCACGAGCTGGTTCGTGAAGTCGTTCAGCGTCCAGAACGCCGTCACGAGCATCACGACCAGCGATGCCAGGTAGACGACGAGGAACCACGCAAGTGGCGGCGAAAGCGTCAGCGTCGCGCGCAACCACGCTCGCCGCCACAGTGCGTTGTTCACTCCTCGCGCCACCGACCCGATCAGCCGGTGATCGTGGTCCAGGCGGTCGTCCACTTGGAGTACGGCACGCAGTTGTTCTGGCCGTTGCCACATTGGGCGAGCGGGGTCTTCCAGAACTTGATGGTGTCGTAGTACGCCTGCGGTGCGTTGGCGTGGAGGACGCTGCACGAGCCCTTGACGAGCTTGTCCATGATCGGGCAGGCCAGCTTGTTCGCCGGGGTCTCGCCATACCAGGTCGCCTGCAGCGCCTGCGCCTTCGGCGACGTGATGTAGTCCATCCACATGTAGGCGCAGTTGGTGTGCGGGGCCTTCGTCGCCATCAACCAGCTGTCGGCCCAGCCGGTCGCACCCTCCTTGGGAATCGTGTCGGCGACGGGCGCCTTAGCGTCGAGCAGCAACGACGTCTGGTACGGCCACGCAGCACCGATGGTCGCCGAGCCGGTCTTGAACAGCGAGACCTCTTGCGACGCAAGGCCCCAGTACTTCTTGACCAACGGCTGCTGTTGCTTGAGCAGATTGACCGATGCGTCGAACTGCGGTTGCGTGAGCTCGTAGGGATCCGTGATGCCGAGGTCCGGCTGAGTCTTGGACAGGTAGAGCGCCGCATCCGCGATCTGGATGGGGTTGTCCGGCACCGAGATCTTGCCGGAGTACTTCTTGTCGTAGATCGTCGACCACGATGTGGGCGCCGTACTGAAGTCGTCCGTGTTGTAGAGCAGGACGTTCGGTCCGAACTGCAACGAGGTGCCGTAGTGCTTGCCGTCGATGGTGTTGAACGCCGGCGCCTGCAGGAAGCTGTGGAAGTTCTTGATCTGCGGCACGAGATCGGGATTGATCGGCCGCACATCACCGGCATAGATCAACCGCAGATCGGCGTCGCCCGACGCCGACACCATGTCGTACTGGCCGCCGCCTCCGTCAGCCAGGAGCGACACCATCTCACTCGAGGAGCCGGCGTATTTCGCACGCACCTGGCAGCCGGTCTTCTGCTCGAACGGCTTCACCCACAGCGGCTGGGTGTAGCCCTCCCAGGCGATCAGGTTGAGCTGACCCTCGCCCGTGCCGATCGACGTCGGCACAGGCAGGTCGGCGGTCGGCGCAGTGAGTCCACTCGGACCGCCGCCTCCCCCTGAGCTGCTGCCTGAGCTGCTCGATCCGCACGCCGCCACCGCGACTGCGAGTAGCAACGCGCTCGCCGCAACACCAGTTGTCCTGAACCGCCTCATGCTGATTCCTCCACATGCTCCCCCGCCAGGTCGGCGGACATTTCGATGTCAGTTGCCTGATCGAGCTGCCAGGCGGCGATGACCGCCTGACCGCGCAGGTCGCTCTCCGAGAGCGACCCGCGTTCGAGATTCGGTCGCACGGCCACAAGCGACCCGCCGTCGTCGAGCGCCACGGTGTAGCGGGTCAGTACGCCGAGAAACACCGTGTCCGTCACGGTCCCCCTGCTGAGTACGGCGCTGGTCGGCGCGACGCCGGTCGGGTCGAGCAGCTGTACGCGCTCGGGCCGGATCGCGTACGTCTGGCCACCATGTGACACGAGGTTCGAGACGCCGACGAACCCCGCAACGAACTCCGTAGTCGGTCGGTCGTAGATCTCGACTGGTGAGCCGACTTGTTCGATCTGGCCGCGGTTGAACACCGCGACCCGGTCGCTCATCGTGAGCGCTTCTTCTTGATCGTGGGTGACGTAGACGAAGGTGATGCCGACGTCACGCTGGATTCGCTTGAGCTCTACCTGCATGCCTTGGCGCAGCTTGAGATCGAGCGCGCCAAGCGGCTCGTCGAGCAGGAGAACCGACGGCTCGTTGACGATCGCGCGCGCCAGCGCGACGCGCTGTCGCTGACCACCCGAGAGTTCGCTCGGCTTCCTTGAACCAAGACCGGCGAGACCGACGAGCTCGAGCGCCGCTGCGGCTCTCTCCCGTCGACGTGAGCGATCGACCTTGCGGATCCGCAGGCCGTACTCGACGTTGTCCTGCACGTCCATGTGCGGGAACAGCGCGTAGTCCTGGAACACGGTGTTCACGTCACGCAGGTACGGCGGTCGTTGGGTCACGTCCTCACCGTGCAACTCGACGGTTCCGGCATCCGGTTGCTCGAAGCCCGCGATCACCCGCAGCATCGTCGTCTTCCCGGAGCCGGAAGGCCCGAGCATGGTGAAGAACTCACCGGCCCGGATGGCGAGGTCGACCCCATCGAGCGCGACCGTGTCACCGAAGCGTTTCCGAAGCCCGGTCAGCCGAATCGCGGCCGGTGGGGGTTGTGGCTCCCCCTGAGCATGATCCACGACCGGATCCTATGGGGTAAGCGCTCTGCGTCAACGGAAACGCTGGCAGCGTCACGCAATCGCAACGGATTCCGAAGCAGCCGTCATACCGCGACCGTCACGGCATGAATGGTGAGCCCGGCCAGTGCGCCGACCACGGTGCCGTTGATCCGGATGAACTGGAGGTCACGCCCGACGGCCACTTCGATTCGCCGGGAGGCGGCGGTCGGATCCCAACCGGCGACCGTGCGCCGGATCAGGGTGGTGAGCTCGTCGCCGTAGTCGCGGACGGCGTGCAAGGTGATGCGGAGCAACCAGGCCTCGAGCATCGCCTCGAACGCCGCGTCGTTCTCGATTCGTTGACCGATGCCCTGGATGAACTGCGAGACCGACGCCGCGAGGGCACCCTGCTCGTCGTCGAGCATCGTCCGGAACGAAGCGACGGCGTCCCTGACGAAGTGGCGCAGCGGCTCCTGATAGGAGTCGTTGTCGAGAATCTGCTTGGCGATCGCGTCGAGTCGCGCGGCCGCGACGCCGTCGGACTGCAGACTCTCGGCGAGTGACTGCAACATCCCATCGATGGATCGGCGCAGCGGATGGCGCGCGTCGCGGGTCATCTCGTCCAACACCCGCAGGGCCAGGTCGATCAGCCGATCAGTGCGCTTGTCCGTGATCGCGAGCCAGAGCAAGAAGTGCTGGTCTTCGAGGTACTCCTTGAACATCGGCTGGAGCTCGGCGCGATTTGCCGCTATGTACGCGTGGGCGCGGGACGTGATCAGCTCGACGAGCGGACGCTGCACGTCGCCCTCGACAAGACGCTCGAGCAGCTGACCGAGGAGCGGGGCATAGGAACGGCGCTCGAGATCGCGCCGGGCGAGCTCAACTCCCAACCTCACGACGGCGTCTGGATCGATCTCCTCCAGCGCAACCGATATCGCGTGCGACACCTCGACGCCGAGCCGATCGGCGTACATCGGCTCTCGTAGCCGGCGCCCGACCTTGCTGACGATGTTCGCCTCTGCAAGATGTCGAGTCATCAGGTCGGCGGTCAGGAAGTTAGCCGTGACGAATGCGCCGAGCTTCGAGCCGATCTCGTCCTTCTTGTTGGGAATGATGGCGGTGTGCGGGATCGGAAGGTGGAACGGGCGACGGAACAACGCCGTGACGGCGAACCAGTCCGCCAGGCCACCGACCATCGCGGCTTCCGACCCTGCCCGAACGAAGCCGACCAGACCATTGCCACCGCCGGACCCGATGAACGTGCACCCATAGATCACGGCAGCGGTGGCGAGGAAACCGGTCGCGGTCGCCTTCATCCGGCGCAGCCGCGAGAGGTCGCCCGGTGCGATCGCCGACATCGGAGCGTCCAGTTCGACAGTCATCGGGGTGACCCTCGCATGCGACAATCAAATACCGGTAATCGACGGGAGATGTGATGGCGCGGGCATTGTGGACCGGCTTCGTGAGCTTCGGGCTGGTCAGCGTTCCCGTCGGTATGTTCCGCGCCACCGAGGACCAGACGATCCATTTCAACCAGCTCAACAGCAAGACTGGGAATCGGATCCGCTACAAGAAGGTCGATGAGGTGACCGGCGAGGAGGTCCCGGCCTCTGACATCGTGAACGGGTTCGATCTCGGCGACGGCGAGTACGTCATCGTCACCAAGGAAGAGCTCAAGGAGGTTGCTCCGGGCAAATCCGAGCTCATCGAGATCAGTGACTTCGTCGACCTCGAATCGATCGATCCGATCTACTTCCGGCAGTCCTACTACTTGGCGCCGCGTGGGAAGGGTGCCGACCGGGCCTACTCCCTGCTGCGACAGGCCATGGAGGAGTCGGGAAAGATCGGTGTCGCGACCCTGATCCTGCGCGACAAGGAGCACCTGGTCGCGATCCGGCCGCAGGACGACGTCCTCGTCGTCGAGACCATGTTCTTCCCGGAGGAGATCCGCTCGGCGAGCGAGGAGTTGGACTCGCTGCCGGACAAGAGCCGGTTCGAAGGGCGCGAACTCGACGTCGCGAAGACCCTTGTGGAGTCCTTGACCGTCGAATGGGAGCCGGAGCGGTACCACAACACCTATCGCGACAAGGTCGAGGAGCTGATCGAAGCGAAGCGCGAGGGCAAGGCGGTCGTCGCCAAGGCTGAGAAGCCGAAGACGAACGTCGTGGACCTCATGGCCGCCCTCGAGGCGTCCGTCGCTCGCACCGGGAAGGCGGCCAGCAAGTCCACGAAGAGCGGGTCCGCCAAGCCGGATGCCCCATCGAAGGGCAAGGGGGCAGCGCGGCCGCAGTTGGAGAAGCTGTCGAAGGCCAAACTCACCCAGCTCGCTGCGGACCACGACATCGCAGGTCGATCCTCGATGACGAAGGATGAGTTGGTGGCGGCGTTGGCCGAAGCCGGCGCGACTGCCGAGGATGTGGCGGCGGTCAGCGCCTGATTCCCGCCAGGACAGGTCGGTTGGGGCAGTTCAGCCCTTGGTCTGCTGCGGGCTGCGCACCTTCGAGTCGGGCAATGTGATCGTCCGTCTGGTCGGCATACCCTGCTTGCGATATCTGATCTCCGCGACTTTCTGCGGCGTTTCGCGTTCCCGCTCGCGCATGAAAGTCCCGGATCGATGTGACGGCATGAGAACTCTCGCTTCCTATACGTCGCATTTATGCCCGCGAGAACGGGTGTTCATTCCGCCCGGCGCCGGGTAAATCTGGGTCAAGATCAACGCGCGGGGAGGACCTGATGACGATCGACGCCCTCGACCTGGACATCGATGTGGCAAGGATCCGCCGACTGCTCGACGGCCGGTGGGCGGACGTCCGCGACCAAGCACGCGAGACGCTGCGCGATCCGGTGTTCGTCCCGCGTGAGGGCCTCACCCTCGACGAGCAGCGCGACCACATCTTCGAGCAGGCCCTCGCAATCTCCAAGAGCGACGGGCCCAAACTGCTGTTCCCGAAGGAGTACGGCGGCCTCGACGAGGTGGGAGGTGCGATCAGTGGCTTCGAGACGCAGGCGTTCGGAGACCTCTCCCTGCTGGTGAAGGGTGGCGTGCAGTGGGGGCTGTTCGGAGGCACCGTGCGCAACCTGGGCACGAAGCGGCACCACGACCGCTACCTCGAAGACATCTTGTCGCTCGCCCTCCCCGGTTGCTTCGCGATGACCGAGACCGGTCATGGCTCCGATGTCCAATCGCTGCGTACGACGGCGACCTACGACCCGGCGACGGATGAGTTCGTCATCTCGACGCCCGACGACGAGGCGCGCAAGGACTACATCGGCAACGCGGCGCGCCACGGCCGGATGGCGGCGGTGTTTGCCCAGTTGATCACTAACGACGAGTCACACGGCGTCCACGCGTTCCTGGTTCCGATCCGCGATGAGACCGGCGAGATCCAACCCGGCGTCCGCATCGAGGACGACGGCATCAAGGCCGGCCTGAACGGCGTGGACAACGGTCGGATCTCGTTCGACGGCGTCCGGATCCCCCGCGACAACCTGCTCGACCGGTTCGGCACGGTGGCAGCGGACGGCACCTACTCCAGTTCCATCGAGAGCGAGAACAAGCGGTTCTTCACGATGCTGGGCGCGCTGGTTCAGGGCCGGATCAGCATTTCCGGTGCGGCCGTGAGCGCTGCCAAGAAAGCACTGCTGATCGCGGTTCGCTACGGCGACCGCCGCCGGCAGTTCAAGGCACCGGACAGCGAGACCGAGATCGCGGTCCTCGACTATCTGGCCCATCAGCGAGTGCTGCTTCCCGCTCTGGCGAAGACGTACGCCCTCAGCTTCGCCCAGGCCGAACTGGTCGGTGAGCTCCACGAGGTTCAAACCGAATGCACCGACGACGATGCGGCTCGGCGCAAGCTCGAGACCTTCGCCGCCGCACTGAAGGCCGTTTCCACCTGGCATGCGACGAAGACCATCCAGGACTGCCGCGAGGCCTGCGGCGGCGCGGGCTACCTCGCCGAGAACCAGGTGGCGGGACTCAAGGCCGACACCGACGTCTTCACAACCTTTGAAGGCGACAACACCGTCCTGCTCCAGCTGGTCGCGAAGACCCTGCTCACCAACTTCCAGGCCGAGTTCGGTGAGCTCGACAGCATCGGCACGGTGCGGTTCGTCGCCGAGCACGTCGCCGAAGTCGTGATCGAGCGCACCGGAGCGCGGGCGCTGTTCCAACGCATCGTCGACGCGATCCCCGGCACGGACGAGGACACCAACCTCACGGATCGCGACTACCAGCTGTCCTTGATCGCGTTCCGGGAGAAGCACACGCTCGAGGGTGTCGCGCGGCGCCTCAAGAAGGGATTCGAGGCCGACGAGGATCCGTTCGTCGTCTTCAATCACGCGCAGGACCACCTGCTGCTCGCCGCTCGCGCGCACGCCGACGCCCGCATCATGGAGGCGTTCGCGGCCGCCGTCGAGCGAATGGAGGATGGCGATACCAAGGTGTTGATGTCGCGGCTTGCGGACCTTCACGCGCTGGCGACGATCGAGGCCGAACGCGCCTGGTTCCTCGAACACAACCGGCTCACGCCCACTCGAAGCAAGGCCATCACCACTGCGGTGAACGACCTCTGTCATGCGTTACGGCCGTTCGCCTCCGACCTTGTCGAGGCCTTCGGCATTCCTGACGAGCTGATCACCGCCCCGATCGCGCGGAAGTAGCGGCGTTCTCGCAGAGCGAACACCGGAAACAATCTGGCGCATCCTGCCGTTGAGCGAACCGGACTCAACTCTGATCGGCTCGAAGACAGGCAGTGATGACTGATACTCAGACCCTCGCGGTCCTCCCCCTCGATGACTCCGTCGTGCTGCCTGGCATGGTGGTGCCGCTCCGACTCGATGACGCCCAGGTGCGCGCCGCGATCGACGCAGCTCGCGCAGCGAGCGATGAGGACGCCCAGGCCAAGGTGTTGCTGGTGCCCCGACTCGGCGGCACCTACGCAGCGGTCGGCACGATCGCGTCCGTCGAGCAGGTCGGCCGGCTGCCAGGTGGCGACGCGGCCGCCGTCGTCCGCGGTCTGGCTCGCGCCCGCATCGGTACCGGAGCGACCGGCCCCGGCGCGGCACTTTGGGTGCAAGCCACCGAAACCCCCGAGACCGGCCGCTCGGAGCGCGCCGACGAGCTCGCCCGCGAGTACTCAACGCTCGCGGTCGGCATCTTGCAGCAGCGAGGCGCGTGGCAGTTCATCGACTCCGTCCAGTCGATCTCAGACCCGTCGGCGCTGGCAGATGTCGCGGGCTACGCGCCGTACCTGAGCCCAGATCAGAAGCTGTGGCTGCTCGAGACGCCGGATATCGCGGCTCGCCTCGAGAAGCTCGTGGAGTGGAGTCGGGAGCACCTCGCCGAGCTGGATGTCGCAGCCACGATTCGCAAGGACGTCCAAGAGGGGATGGACAAGCAGCAGCGCGAGTTCCTGCTGCGGCAGCAGCTCGCCGCGGTGCGCAAGGAGCTCGCCGAGCTCACGGGTGTCCCCGCGACAGAGGAGCAGGACTACCGCGCGCGGGTCGAGGCGGCGGATCTGCCGGAGAACGTACGAGCCGCCGCGCTTGCCGAGGTCGACAAGCTCGAGCGCACGTCCGAGCAGTCGCCCGAGATCGGCTGGATCCGGACCTGGCTCGACACCGTGCTCGAGCTGCCCTGGACGGAGCGCACGGAGGACGCGTACGACATCGCGGGAGCGCGTGCGGTGCTCGACGCCGACCACGCCGGCATGTCCGACGTGAAGGACCGGATCGTCGAGTACCTCGCGGTGCGCAAGCGACGTGCCGAGCGTGGGCTCGGTGTCGTCGGTGGCCGGCGCAGCGGGGCGGTTCTCGCTCTCGTCGGCCCGCCAGGCGTCGGCAAGACCTCGCTCGGGGAATCAGTCGCTCGAGCGATGGGCCGCAGCTTCGTGCGCGTGGCGCTCGGCGGCGTGCGCGACGAGGCCGAGATCCGTGGACACCGCAAGACCTACGTCGGTGCAATGCCCGGACGGATCGTGCGCGCCATCAAGGAAGCGGGATCGATGAATCCCGTCGTGCTGCTCGACGAGGTGGACAAGGTGGGTGCCGACTACCGAGGCGATCCGACCGCCGCGTTGCTCGAGGTGCTCGATCCGGCACAGAACCACACGTTCCGCGACCATTACCTGGAGATCGAGCTCGACCTCTCCGATGTCGTCTTCCTTGCAACCGCGAACGTCCTTGACTCGATTCCAGCGCCGCTGCTCGACCGGATGGAGCTGATCCGGCTCGACGGCTACACCGAGGACGAGAAGGTGACGATCGGACGCGACTACCTGCTGCCGCGCCAGATGGAGCGAGCAGGGTTGACCGCCGCCGAGGTAACCGTCACAGACGACGCCTTCCACCGCCTGGCCGGCGAGTACACCCGCGAGGCGGGAGTCCGCGAGCTCGAACGCATGATTGCGCGAATCCTCCGCAAGGTAGCGGCGAGCGATGCGCTCGACGACGGCGCGACGATTCGTGTCACCGCCGAGACGTTGAGCACCTACGTCGGCCGGCCGCGCCACACACCCGAGTCGGCCGAGCGCACCGCGTTGCCGGGCGTCGCCACCGGCCTCGCTGTCACGGGGGCGGGCGGTGACGTGCTGTTCGTCGAGGCATCCCTCGCGGATCCGACGACCGGCTCGAGTGGCGTGACGATCACCGGCCAGCTCGGTGAGGTGATGAAGGAGTCCGCGCACATCGCCCTGGCGTTCCTGCGGGCCACCGGTCCGGAGCTCGGCCTGCCCGTCGGCGAGCTCAAGGAGCGTGGCGTCCACCTGCACGTGCCGGCTGGCGCCGTACCCAAGGACGGACCGAGCGCCGGTGTGACGATGACCACCGCACTCGCATCTCTGCTCTCCGGCCGGCCGGTGAGATCGGACGTCGCGATGACCGGTGAGGTGTCCTTGACGGGGCGCGTGCTGCCCATCGGGGGCGTGAAACAGAAGCTCCTCGCTGCGCATCGCGCGGGCATCAGGACCGTGTTGATCCCGGCCCGCAACGAGCCCGACCTCGACGACGTGCCGGCTGAGGTCCGAGAGGTGCTGACGATTCACCCGGTCAGCGACGTGCGGGAGGTCCTCGAGCTAGCGCTCGAGCCCGCAGCGCTCGCACACGAAGCAGCCGCCTGACGACCGATCGCCGAGCGCCGCGCACGCATGGCCCATCGGTGCGCAGGTCGGGGTGCGCATGGCCCATCGGTGTCGACCGATCGCCGAGCCACGCGAAACGGGCCAAAATGCCGGGGTTTACGGCCCATTTCGCACGGCTCGGCGTCACCTCGGCGCATGGCCCATCGGTGTCGACACGATCGCCGAGCCGGGCGGAAAGGGCGGCCGGGGACACTCTTACCGCCCATTTCGCACGGCTCGGCGTCGCCTGAGGGGCGCATGGCCCATCGGTGTCGACCGATCGCCACTCAGGAGTCGGCGGACTCCCGGTTGTGTCCTTCTGCCAGCTCCCGAAGGCGATCCAGGTCGATGTCGGCGGCGGCCACCGCTGCGACCTTTGCCCTCGTGCTGGCCGTCAGGGTCGACGTACGACGACCTCCCTCGAGCACGGCTCGCTCGCCGACAACCGCGCCGGGACCGAGCTCGGCGACAGACTCGCCATCGACGTCCACCGAGAGGACACCGTCGAGCAGAAGGTAGAGCTCGTCGCCAGGGTCGCCTTGTTTCGCGAGGACGGTGCCGGCGTCGAGTTTGTGCACGTCGTGCGTGGCGTCGGCTCGCATGATCCGGGTGGACAGGTCGCGTTCCAGCGCGGTCTCAGCGGCGGTCGTCACGACCTGTGAGTCGTCGTTGCCCCACGGGGTCCGCTTGCCGAACGAATGAGCCATCCACTCGTGATATTCCGCGAGCGCCGTCTTGAGCACGAGTTTGCCGTCGGTGTCATAGACCCAGTGCCGCGGGAACCGGCTCGCGCTCGGCAGCGCGACCTCGGTACGGCCGTCGGAGTGCAGGGTCAGCGCGATCGTCGTCCACACGATCGGAGCCTGCAGCTTGACGAACGGTGGGTGACGGACCGGGCGAGGCAGCGGCAGCGCCGTACGACCGCCACAGGTCTGCGTGACGCGGACCCATCCGGGCCCCTTCTCCACCGGCGCCCGCAGGTCCGGCAGCGACACCGCCTCGAAGGTCGCGCCGAGCTTGGCGACGTTCACCGTCGTGGCCCCCATGACGATCCCGCCTTCGACGTCATGGGAAACGAGGCGGTCACCGTCGAACTCGGCGGTCACCGTGAGGCGGTTCGCGAAGCGGAAGCCGTCCGCGGCACACAGGCCTTCAAGATCCGTGATGACGTCAGGCGGCGGGCTGTCGTAGTGGCTGATTCCGAGCCCGAACGTTGCCTTCGTCGGGCCAGTGACGGCCTCCGAGGGAATCCATGAGATCGACGTCGCGCTGCCAGTTACCTTCATCCCCACCACTCCCTAAGGTCGCGCCGAGTCCAGCGGCCTTCCGTCACCGTAGGAATCGCGCTCGGTGGGTACGAGGGCGCAGCCCCGTGAACCGGTAGGGGTGCCAGCATCCGAGAACACGGGCATTGCCCCCCTTTCGCTGATCGGCCCCGGCGCGGGTTAATGGCCCCGTGCAAGCGATCACCGTGGTGCTGGCGGACGACAACCTGATCGTCCGCGAGGGCGTGCGCGCCCTCCTCGATCGTGACCCTGAGGTCGACGTCGTCGGCGTGGCCGGTGACTACGACGAGCTCGTCGACACCGCGTCGTCGCTCGCGCCGCAGGTTCTCGTCACCGACATCCGGATGCCCCCGTCGTTCCAGAACGAAGGCATCGAGGCCGCCAAGGAGATCCGGCGACGGCTGCCAGGAACGGGAGTTGTCGTGCTTTCCCAGTACGACGAGCCGGAGTATGCGGTGTCACTGCTCTCCGACGGCGCCGCCGGCTTCGCCTATCTGCTGAAGGACCGCGTCGCGGATGGCGACCGGCTGGCCCGTGCGATTCGCGAGGTCGCGACCGGCGGGTCGATGCTCGACCCGGAGATCGTCGCTGCCCTCGTGACCCCGGTGCGAGGCCCGGACGAGCTCGCCCCAGCCGAGGAGGACCTGCTGCGGATGATCGCCGAGGGACGCACGGTCAAGGCGATCGCCGCCGCCCGGGCCTGCCCGCTCGAGACGATCAATGGCGAGATCGAAGCACTGTTCCTGCATCTGGCGCAGGATGCCACAGCCGGTCGGGAGGGCGCGCTGCGTCGACTACGGATGCTGCAGCAGGCAATCGTCGATCGGGAAGAACAGGGCGAGACATTGTCGCGACTTCTTCCCGGTGGGCTCGTTCGCAAGCTCCGGGAGCAGGGCGGCCAGCCGGGCCAGACCGAGCGCCTGACCGTCACGGTGCTCATGTCCGACGTTCGCGGCTACTCCGGCATCGCGGAGCGCACCGACCCGGCGGCGCTCGCCGGTCAGTTGAACGAGCACCGCCGGGAGATGAACGCGGCAGTCCTCTCTCACGGCGGCACGGTGATGCAGTACGTCGGGGACGCGGTGATGGCGGTGTTCGGGGCGCCGTTCCCGCAGGCTGATCATGCGACGCAGGCGCTTGCCGCGGCTGCGGCGATGCACGAGCGGCAGGCGGCGCTCGACGCCACATGGGGTGCCGCCGGACTCTCTCCGTTCGGCTTGGGGATCGGCCTGTCGACTGGTGAGGTCGCGGCGGCGCTTCTGGGCAGCGAGGAGCGCTTGGAGTACACCGTCGTCGGCGACATCGTGAACCTGGCCCAGCGTCTCCAGGACCTCGCCCGACCGGCCGGCACCACGGTGGTCAGCGGACCGACGGCCGAGCTCGGCAACGGCTGGCAGTTCGAATCGCTGCCGGCACAGAAGGTCAAAGGACGCGTCATGCCGGTCACCGCGGCGCGCGTCCTCGGGCCGGCGCACGCGACAGAATCAACCACCATCGAACCGACCAGCCCTGGGGGGGCACGCGCATGACCACCACGACCAACGCCACCGGAGCGAGCTCCGCCGCGCCTGCCGCCAGCGCGCTGTCGGTACGAGGCGTCCGGAAGACGTTCACGGCCGAGCTGGCTCCGGTCAGGGCGCTTCGAGGTGCCGATCTAGACATCGCCGCGGGCGAGTTCGTCGCCCTCATGGGCCCATCCGGTTGCGGCAAGTCGACCTTGTTGAACCTCGTCGCCGGACTCGACGTCGCCGACGAGGGCGAGATCGTCGTCGACGGCCAGATCATCACCGGGCGCGACGAGGACTGGCTAGCCCGGTTCCGGCGGCACAACGTCGGCATCGTCTTCCAGTTCTTCAACCTGCTCGACGGGGTCAGCTGCCTCGAGAACCTCGTCCTCCCTGCAGTGATCGGAGGATCGAAGCGCAAGCCGGCGGAGTCGCGGGCTCGTGATCTGCTAGACCTGCTGGGCCTCGGTGATCGCACGGCACAGCTGCCCGCCGTGCTGTCTGGCGGCCAACGCCAACGCCTGGCGATCGCTCGCGCTCTCGTCAACTCGCCAACTCTGCTGCTCGCCGATGAGCCAACCGGAGCCCTCGACAGTGACGGCGGCAACGAGGTCCTCGAGCTGTTCCGCCGATTGCACGACGACGGGCAGACGATCCTGATGGTCACGCACTCCGCCGAGGTGGCGGCGGGCGCGTCACGCATCGTTCGAATGCACGACGGCAAGGTGGTCAGCGATGACCTGGCGTCCGAGGCGGTCGCCACGCCGTGACCGCCATCCTCGTGTGGACGAGGCGGCCGGCTGACGTGTTGCGAGCCGAGTGATGGCCGCCGTACTAGCGTTCGCGCGCCTCGACCTCCGGCGCCGATGGCGCTCCCTCGTGGTCCTCGCGCTGCTGATCACGATGGCCGGCGGCGTCATCATCGCCACGACAGCCGGAGCCCGGCGCACCGACACCGTGCTGACCCGGCTCAACAGCGCGATCGCGCCGGCCGACGTCATGGTGCTGCCGAACCAGCCCGGGTTTCGATGGGGTCCGGTGCGCCGGCTGCCGGCGGTGAAGACGCTCGGTACGTTCGTGCTCGCTGAAGGTGTCGCGCCAAAGGGCGTCGGCTTCGACTTCGGCACCGTCGCCGGATTCCCGGGTGGGGATCTCACCCAGAACATCGCAATCGATCGGCCCAAGATCATCAGCGGTAGGACCGCCGATCCGAGCAACCCGTACGAGATCGTGGCGAGTCCGGGCTTCGTCGGCAAGTACGGGCGCACCATCTCGGTTCAGCTGCCATCCAAGGCACAGGTCGACTCGTTGCGACCGGGAAGTGCGTTCCCCCCGGGCACGACGTACGCCGGACCGACGGTTCAGCTTCACGTCGTCGGGATCGGCGTCAACACCTTCGACCTCGGGCCCGGCGGCGGGCCCGTCTACATGCCGACCCACGCGTTCTTTGTGAAGTTCATCAAACCGGTCTTCCCGTACTTCAAGAACGCCCGAGTCATTCTCAACGGTGGCGCTGCGGCCATCCCGGAGTTCTCCAAGGAGCTCGCGAGCATCCCGGGCGACGCCGACGTGCAGGTTGCCGACCAGCACACGGTCGACCGGATCCTGCAACGCACCGCAACGTTCACCACGATCAGCTGGCTGCTCTTCGCGCTGATCGCGCTCGTTGCCTCGTTGATCCTGCTGGGTCAGGCGTTCGCGAGGTTCGGAAGCGGAGCGACGGATGAGCTGCGAGCCCTCAGCGCCGTCGGCATGGATCGAACCCAGATCCGGCTCGCGGCCGCGAGCGGCCCGGTCATCGCATCGGTCGCGGGCACGATCGGGGCGGTCGGGAGCGCCATCGCCATGTCTTCGCTCTTTCCCTCCGGCATCGCGGGCAAGTACGAGCCGACGCCCGGTACCAACCTGGATCCCCTAGTGCTCAGCCTCGGGGGAATCGGCGTGCTGGGGTTGGGAATCCTGGGCGCCTACGTGTCGTCGCGAACGGTCGCCCGTGAGTCGGCTGACGAGCCGGACCACCGCTCGTGGGTGGCCAGCACGGCGAGTCGGTCACGGCTGCACGTCAGCGCGGTCCTCGGCACCCGGTTCGCCCTCGAGCCAGGTCGGGGAAAGGCCAGAGTCCCGGTGCGCCCCGCACTCGCGGGCGCTGCCGCCGGCGTCATCGGGGTCGTTGGCGCCCTCACCTTCCGGGCCGGGCTGTCGGGCACCGTGGACGACCTCAACCGCTACGGCCAGACCTTCGACGCGTTCGGCTTCGTCAGTGAGGGTGCGCCACCGCCGTCGTTCGCCAAGGCACTGTCCGAGGTCAAGCACGACCCTGACATCGCGGCGCTCGACGACATGCGCGTGGCGGTGGTCACCGTCAACGGTCGCCCGACGAGTACGACGTCGATCACGCCGATCGTCGGGTCGGTAGACATCGTCGCCCTGTCCGGTCGAGCGCCGGTCGGCCCTGACGAGATCTCGCTCGGACCGACCACGGCGAAAGATCTCGGCATGCATGCTGGCGACACCGTCTCGGTGGACGGTCATCAACTGACCGTCAGCGGCGTCACTTTCGTCCCCGAGAACCCTCACAACGACTACACGGACGGCGCGTGGCTGACCACGGCCGGCTTCGCGGTCGTTCAGCCCAGCCAGGCGCATGACAAGTTCCATGAGGTCCGGTTCGACCTGGCGCCCGGGGTCGATCCGCAGGCGGCCTTCTCACGACTTCCGAAAGGCCTCGCGCCGGGCGGCGTGGGTTTGACGACGGAGTTCATAACGCCGCAGCAGCAGATCGAGCTGCGGAGCGTGCGGATCGAGCCGATGCTGCTCGGCGGGTTCCTCCTATT
The DNA here is from genome assembly GCA_019239875.1 of Frankiaceae bacterium. Lineage (GTDB taxonomy): Bacteria > Actinomycetota > Actinomycetes > JAFAQI01 > JAFAQI01 > JAFAZI01. Next base: position 34,352 of record JAFAZI010000031.1, on the reverse strand, counting down.
GCTGGCGACCGGCGCGGTCGGCCACGGACTCGCGACCGCAGTCCGGCGTCGGCGCCGTGATGTGGCGGTGCTCCGCGCCCTGGGCATGACGCGGTGGCAGACCCGGTTGATCGTGATCGTGCAGGCCACGGTGCTCGCGCTCGTCGGGCTCGTGATCGGAATTCCCCTGGGTGTCGCGATCGGCCGCACTGGATGGCGGGTGCTGGCCCATGCGACGCCGGTGCTGTACGTCGCGCCGCTGGCCCTGGCCGTCGTACTTGGCGCAGTGCCGGCGACGGTCGCCGCAGCGAACGCGCTCGCCACTGTCCCGGCGCGCCGCGCTGCGCGGCTGCGGGTCAGCGAGATCCTGAGGGCAGAGTGATGACGACAACCACGACCCGCACCTCCGGCTTCCTGTGGACCGTCACCGGAGTCCTTGCGACGGTCGTCGTCGCCGGGACGGCGACCGGCTTCCACCTGCTGGTCGGGCGGCCCGGCGCGATCGGCGCGATCTGTCTCGTTGCGCTTGCTGGTCTGCCACTCGGGCTGATCCTGGGCCGGATCCCCGCCTTGCGAGTCCACGCCGACCGTGCGCTGCGGTACGGCGTTGTCACCGGTGGCCTGATCGGTCTGGTGCTCGGCGCGTACGTCGTGATCGTGATCGGACTCGGATCCTCACCCGAAGGCAACGAGCGACACGTGCTTGGACTGTCGATGGTGGCAGCCGTCGTTGCGGTGATCCTCGCCGAGCCCGCGCGGCAGCGGCTGCTCGACCTGGCCCGCCGCTGGTCCGGTGAGGACCCGCGACCGGTGTCGACTGCGTTGGAGACGTTCGGCGCCCGGATGACTCGCGCCGTTCCGATGGACGAGCTGTTGCTCCAACTCGCCGAGACCTTGCACGCGACGATCGGACCGGCAGGCGCAGAGATCTGGACCGGCATCGACGGCCACCTCGAGATCGCCGTTGCGGTACCCGACCGGGGGCGTCCCGCGCTCAAGCTCGGCGATGAGGAGCGACGCGTTGCCGCCCACGCGCGGGTCAGCGGCAACACGTGGTTGCAGGTCTGGTTGCCGTCGATGCTCGAGGGTCGTGAGCGGCATCAGTTCCGAGTTGCACCGATCGCCCATCTCGGCGAACTGCTGGGTCTGATCGTCGTCGGGCGTGACGGCCAGGCGCCGCCGTACGGCGACGACGAGGACAGCGTGCTTGCCGATCTCGCGCGCCAGGTCGGCCTCGCGCTCCACAACGTTCGGCTCGACTCCGCTCTCCAGGCGTCGCTGCAGGAGCTGCAAGAGCGCAACGTCGAGCTCCAGGCCTCCCGCGCCCGCATCGTGGCCGCGTCAGATGAATCCCGGCGTGCCATCGAGCGCAACCTGCACGACGGAGCACAACAGCACCTCGTCGCCCTGGCCGTGAAGCTCGGACTCGCCAAACAGGTGGTGGGCGAGGGCTCCCCCACGGTCTCCGAGCTGCTGGACGAGCTCCGGGCCGACGTCCAGACCACGATCGGCGAGCTGCGCGAGCTGGCGCACGGAATCTACCCGCCGTTGTTGCGTGACCGAGGGCTTCGGGAGGCGCTCGCCACCGCCGCGAATCGCTCGGTTCTTCCGGTCTCGGTCACGGCCGACCTCCCCGGCCGATACCCGGCGGAGGCGGAGGCAGCGGCGTACTTCTGCTGTCTCGAGGCGCTACAGAACGCCGGCAAGTACGCCGGCGAGGGTGCCGAAGTCAGCGTGACGATCAACGTGACCGACACCGGCCTCGCGTTCGAAGTGCACGACAACGGCCCCGGGTTCGATCCGGCCGCAACTGAGTTCGGACACGGATTCACCAACATGGCCGACCGGCTCGGCGCGATCGGCGGCACCCTGTCCGTGATCTCTGCGGCCGGAACCGGCACGACGATCCGCGGCGACGTACCGTGCGAGCCGCTCGCGGCGTCAGTCGGGTAGCAGGGCAGTCAACGCAGCCGGCGTCAGGTCTTCTTTGCGCACGTAGCCCACGGCGCCGCTGTCCATCGCGTCCGCCGGGAGGTCGGCAGCGGCGTACGTGGACATCAAGATCACCGTCACCGACGGGTCGTGCTCGCGCAGCAGCCGGGTCGCCTCGATGCCCGAGATGCCGGGCAGGTTGATGTCCATCAGCACGACAGGAGGATGGATCCGGCCGGCGAGCTCGACCGCCTGCTCCCCGGACTCAGCTTCGGCGGCGACCCGCAAACCTGGAGTCAGACCGACCAGGGTGCGAGCGACGGCGCGGAAGGTCGGCTGGTCGTCAACGACCAGCACGTCCATCTCGCTCGCCTCCTCCACCATGGTGACCTCCTATCGTGCGGTGCCCGGGTGTCACGGCCAAGGGTGTCCACATGCCAGCCGAGGGGGTGCTACTACGCAGTCTCGGACAGGTAGAGAAGGACCGCCTTCACCCTGCGGTTGACGTCGGGTTCGTCGGTCAGCTGCAGCTTCGCGAACAGCGCGTTGATGTGCTTCTCGACAGCGCGCTCGGTGAGGAACAGCGCCGCCGCGACTGCCGCGTTGTTCTTGCCCTGCGCGATCTCGGCGAGGACCTCCAGCTCCCGAGGTGTGAGCTGTTCGAGCGGGGATCTGCTCTGGGCGGACCGTGCGGACACGAGCACCTCGACGACCTTCGGGTCGATCACCGATCCGCCGGTTGCAACAGCGCGGACCGCCTCGGCGAGCTGAGCGGGCTCGCTGACCCGCTCCTTGAGCAGGTACGCGCGGCCGTCGCTGCCGGTCTCGAGCAGCGGCAGTGCGTACGCCGGCTCGGCGTACTGCGACAGCACGACGACCCCCACGCGCGGATGTGTCTCGCGCAGCTGCAGCGCCGCACGGATCCCCTCGTCGCTCTGGGTCGGTGGCATCCGGACGTCGGTGACCACGACATCAGGTTGGTGCTCGTCGGCTGCGGCCAGCAACCCGTCGAAGTCCTCGCACAGCCCGACAACCTCGAAGTCGTCCTGGCTGTCGAGCACGCCCCGCACACCCTCGCGGACCAGCAACGAGTCCTCGGCGATGACGATCCGCAGCCCCATGGGCAAGAAGGCTAACGGCGGTGCGACCGGTCAGCCTCCGAGGTAGCTCATCTCGGCGCGGCGACCGCTCTGGTGATCCGCACTGCGTTGCTCCGAGTACCGATCCGTCCGCGCATGCCACACGCCTACGATCAAATCCACCAGCTCGGCGTCGGATGCACCTGCCCGAAGCAACCCGCGGAGATCACGACCGCGCGCGGCGAACAAACACGTGAACAACTCGCCGGTCGCCGTCACCCGGGCGCGGGTGCAGTCGGTGCAGAACGGCTGGGTGACGGAAGCGATCACCCCGATCTCCCCACCGCCATCGGTGTACCGCCAGCGTCTCGCGACCTCGCCGCGAATCGTCGCCGCGATCGGCTCGAGCGGGTGCACGGCGGCGATCCGTTCGATGATCTCCGCCGCCGGTACGACGGCACCGCTCTGCCACTCGTTCGTCGTGCCGACGTCCATGTACTCGATGAAGCGAAGCACGAGGCCCTGTTGCCGGGCGAACTCCGCGAGGTCGAGCAGACCGGCCTCGTTCACGCCGCGCTGCACGACGGCGTTCACCTTCACCGGTGTCAGGCCGGCTGCCTGCGCTGCTGCGATTCCACCCAGCACGGTGTCGAGCGCGATCGGGGAGTCGGTCATGGCGGCAAACATCTGCGGGTCGACGCTGTCGAGACTGACGGTGATCCGGCGCAAGCCGGCCGCGCGCAGGGTCGCGGCTCGATCGGCGAGCAGCGACCCGTTCGTGGTCAGTGCAACGTCGTCGATCCCCGGCGTGGCCGCGATCATGGCGATCAACGTCTCGAGGTCACGGCGAAGCAGTGGCTCGCCGCCGGTGAGCCGGACCTTGGTCACGCCGAGCCCCGCGAAGATGCCCACCAGCCGGGCAAGCTCCTCGTAGGTCAGGAGCTCCGCCCGCGGGGAGAAGGCATGGTCGGCGCCGAACTTCGACCGGGGCATGCAATACGGGCAGCGAAAGTTGCAGCGGTCGGTGACCGACAGGCGCAGGTCGCGGACCGGCCGACTCAGCTGGTCCAGCGTCGCTATCGGCACACGGCCAGAGTAATCAGCGGAACCGGATGACCCGCCGGGCCGCCAGCGCCCGCCACACGTCGCGGTACTGGCGCGCCCGATGTCGTTGGTCCCGGAAGCTGGTGCCCGTGACGCGATGCCCGAGGTCGGCGGGGCATTCCTTGACCTTGGCACCGTGCCGCAGGGCGTCGATGGTCAGACCGGTCTCGACACCGAAGCCCGGCGCCAGCGGCAGGACCGAGTCGAACAGTCCTCGCGTGATGCACCGCTGCCCGGACAACGGCGCGGTCGGACGCCAGCCGGTCGCCTGCTCGATACCTGACGCGGCTAATCGCATGACGAACCCCCTGCCGCCACCGCCGACCGCCGGCGGAAGGACAGCGATCGTCATGTCCGCCGCCCCCTTGATGACCGGTGCGATGAGCGGGCCGGCGTTCGCCGCAGACGCCTCCAGATCAGCGTCGAGGAACAGCAGGGGGTACTCGCCGTACCCCGCCTCCCTTGCGGCAGCAGCGCCGGTCGTCATTGCCGCTGCCTTGCCACGCCGCCGGTCGTGACGGACGACCTGAGCGCCAGCCGCAGACGCCAGCTCCGCTGTGCTGTCGGTGGAGCCGTCGTCGGCGACGATGACATGGCAGACATTCGCCAGGCGCTGTGCCGATCCGACCGTCGCCGAGATGCGAACTTCCTCGTTGAGGGCCGGGATGATGACGACGACGCCTGCCACCGTCGGTGAGGCATCGGCGGCTGACATAGATTCACCCTGCCACAGCACGATGACCGGTGATCGAGGACGCGGGGGTAGGGCGTGACCAGCGCGGCGCTGCCAAACTTCGTGGTGGTTGGCGTCAGCCGCGCGGGCACGACGACACTGTTCAACGCGCTTGCCACGCACCCGCAGGTCTGCGCCTCGTCGACGAAAGAGACGCGGTACTTCCAGGCAATCCGGTATGGCGAGCCGCTGGCACCACTCTCGGAGTACCAGTCCTATTTCAAACGCTGCAGCGGCCAGCCAGTCACGATGGAGTGCACGCCGGACTACTTCTACGGCGGCGCGCCGACAGCCGAGGCCATCAAGGAGGTCTGCGATCCACGGGTCGCGATCGTCCTCCGCGAGCCGATCAGCCGGCTCATCTCGTTCTACCGGTTCATGCAGGTCCGGCTGCAGCTGCCCGCGGACATGACACTCCAGGAGTACGTCGAGCGGTGCCAAGCTGTCCCGGACAGCGAGATCAACGATCGCGCGAACAATGTCTACACGGGGCTCGTGGGCGGGCAGTACGCCCGCCACCTGCCGGCCTGGCTCGAAACCTTTCCGGGCCGCTGTGACATCTACTTCTTCGACGACCTCACCACCAACCCGTACGGCGTCCTGGCCCAGGTCAGTCGTCGCCTGGGCATCGACCCGCGCGGGGCCACGGTGAATGCCGATGCGGAGAACACCTCTGGCAGCTACCGCAGCCCGACCGCGCAGCGGATCGCTGCCAGCGCGGCGAAGCGGTCACGCGCGCTGTTCCGGCGGTACCCGTCGCTGTACGCCCGCAGCAGGCGACTTTACGAAGCGGTGAATCAACGCGAGTCGGAGGTCCGACCGATCCCTGAGGCGTCGCGACGCATGGTGAGCGCCCTGTACAAACCGTGGAACGAGCTGCTGGCACAACAACTCGGTGACGCCGACGTCAAGAATCCGCCGCGCTGGGTCGTGCAGTAGCGTTCGGCGCCATGGCAGACACCTCCGACTCGGCATCGGTCGAGCGCGTCATCCCCGCGCCTCCCGAAGCGATCTTCGCTCTCATCGCGGACCCGAACCGGCACCGCGACATCGATGGCAGCGGCACGGTTCGCGCCGCCAAAGCGGTGCCGTCACAGCTCGAGCTCGGCTCGACGTTCGGCATGAACATGCGCCTCGGCATCCCGTACTCGATGGTCAGCACCGTGATCGAGTTCGAGCCGAACCGGCGGATCGCCTGGCAGAGTCGGCCCGCGATCGGCAAGCGTCTGGCCGGCGGCCGGATCTGGCGCTACGAGCTCGAGCCGGTCGACGGCGGCACGCGGGTGCGCGAGACCTGGGACATCTCGGAGGAAGTCATCAAGGCGATCGTCCGGCCGGCCCGGGAGAAGACGATCGAGAACATGACGAAGACGCTCGAGCGGATCGAAGAGCTCGTCACCGCTCAGAAGTAGTAGGGGTAACCGCTCCAGTCCGGGTCACGGCGTTCGAGGAACGCGTCGCGCCCTTCGGCGGCCTCGTCTGTCATGTACCCGAGCCGAGTCGCCTCGCCGGCGAACAGCTGCTGGCCGACCAGACCGTCATCGATCAGGTTGAACGAGTACTTCAGCATCCGGATCGCCATCGGGCTCATGGCGTTCACCTTCCCGGCCCACTCGAGTGCGGTGCTCTCGAGGTCGGCGTGATCGACCACCGTGTTGACCATGCCCATCCGGTACGCCGCGTCGGCGTCGTACTCGTCGCCGAGGAAGAAGATCTCTCGCGCGAACTTCTGCCCCACCTGGCGGGCGAGGTATGCCGAGCCGAAGCCGCCGTCGAAGCTGGCGACCTTGGCATCGGTCTGCTTGAACCGGGCGTGCTCGCGGCTCGCGATCGTGAGGTCGCAGACGACGTGCAGGCTGTGCCCGCCACCGGCCGCCCACCCAGGAACCACAGCGATGACCACCTTCGGCATGAAGCGGATCAGCCGCTGCACCTCGAGGATGTGCAGGCGCCCGGCCCGCGCCGGATCGATCGACTCCGCGGTGTCGCCTTCGGCGTACCGATAGCCGTCGCGGCCGCGAATCCGTTGGTCACCACCGGAGCAGAACGCCCAGCCGCCGTCCTTCGCTGACGGCCCGTTCCCGGTGATCAGGACGCAGCCGACATCCGAGAGTCCCCGGGCATGGTCGAGCGCGGTGAACAGCTCGTCGACGGTGCCCGGGCGGAACGCGTTGCGGACCTCTGGCCGGTTGAATGCGACCCGCACCGTCCCGGAGTCGTTGGCCCGGTGATACGTGATGTCCGCGAAGTCGAACCCCGGCACCTGAGTCCAGGCGCCGGGGTCGAAGAGCTCCGAGATCACGCAGCGAGACTACGGGTTCGGGCAGCTCCGGAACTTCAGCTTCGCATGCACCTTCTCGTGACCGTGGTGGCGGAACACCGCGGTGCCGATCAGCGCGTACTTCTTCCCGGGCTTGAGAGACGCTCCGTTGATCGATCGGTGAACCTTCTTGCCCGCGAGCTCGAGCTCCTTCGAGGCCACCTTCCAGCCGCGATCGGGGTTCGCCTTGATGCGCACCGAGATCCGGTCCGCCGGCAGACAGGATGTCGGCCCCTGTACCGAGACGGTCCCGTGCTTGCCGTGCGCCTTCTTGCCGGAATGGGTGTCCGGCAGCAGCACTGGTGCGACGAAGAGCTGATCACCGTTGCCCCCGGCTGCCGAGTCCTCGATCCCCCACATGACCCAGGCATGCCCGCGCGGCGAGCTGACGATCTGCGGCCGGTTTCCAGCGACGGTGCCACCGGCGCTGAATCGGATCAGGGCGGCACGCGTGGTGTTCGCGGCGCTCGAGACCGTGATCTTGCCGCAGAGGTTGGCGACGTCGATGAGCCGTCCGCTCGCCTCCGTCGAGGTGTCGTGTCCGCCACGCGGACATGAGCTTCGGTCACCTGTCGGCGTCGGGTGGCTGAAGCCGTGACCGTTCCACTTCGCGACCACCGGCCAGTAGTTCGCGTTGTCGATCGCGGCCGTCAACCGCAGGCCTGACGACGTAGTTGTCAATCCGACGTTCACGCCCGCCGCCCACGTGTGCTTCACGGGCTTGAACGCGGTGTAGCCGTTGCCCTTACTGGTGGAGTATGCCGGCGGCGTGCCGATCGCGCCGTAGTCAGTGGCGACAACGACCGGCTTGCCGGCCGCGAATGCCAGCTGCGCGTAGCCGACCGGCCACGGCGTGTCGATCGACGTGCCGACTGCTGTCAGGCCGGCGTGCAGCTCGATGTGCTGTGGCAGACCCGACTGATACGTGATCGTCCAGATGGCATTGCCGGGACCGACGACCGCGTCCAGCAACCGGCCGTTTCGCGGACCGGCGGCGACGTCTGCACTGTCGGAGAGGACGCCTGCCGGGTTAATGATGGCGGCCGCGATCGCCCCGCTGGACTCGGTGTCGTGCCGCCAGAGCAACGTCGGCGTGCCGTTGCGCATGACCATGTGCAGATCGCTCGCCGTCGCGCCGGCGACCGCACTGGTGGACTGGACCCCGCCCTTGCAGCCCTTCGCGCCGGGCGGCAGGACGCACGCATACACCACCCGAGTGGTGCTTCCCGGTGGGGACCCGAGCCATCCTGCATATGCCGTGCCGTTGGCCGACATGACCAGATCGGAGTCACCTGCCGTCATGTCGATGTGGCGGGCGAGGGTGATCCGTGGCCCGTCGAGACCCGGTCTGGGACCCTTTCCGGCAGCGTGCGCCCCCGAGCCGACAAGGGTCAGTGCCGAGGCAACAACACCCGCGCTGAGCAGAGAACGTGATGTACGCATGCGAAGACCTCCGAGCCGGTGTCGTATCGACGCCGATGCTCGTCGACATCAGTCGCAACCTGGTCGCAACGCAGTCGCGCCTCACCCGACCGGAGCCGGGGACCGGGCGTCACCAGGCCCGGCTGCCGAGCAGACGTCGAGTGCCCAAGCCCTCAGTGCCGCCGTGTCGCTCACATCCGGCGCACTCGTTGTCGCAGCTTCGCCCGGCGCCAACCCCGATCGGAGCTTCGCGATCTCGTCGGCGTCCGGCGGCGGGGCGGGCTGTCCGATCTCCTCGCGCAGCTCGGCGGCCCGGTCCAGCAGACGAGCCGCCGATCGCCCCCGCATCGCCTCGAGCCGGCCGGCGACCTCGAGACCTTCGACGAGCACCCACCGGTCGGTCGTCACGTCGAGGCTCGCGAGAGCGGCCTTGACGGCTGTCGCCGCCTGCCCGAGTTCGCCGGCATCGAGATCAAGTCGAGCCGCGGCGAGCTGCGCCAGAGCCAGCGTGGTGCGAGTGCCGGTCTCACGACCCGACTCCAGCGCGATGTCGACGTACTCTCGCGAACCGGGCAAGTCACCGAGCGCACGGGTGACCGAGGCGAGGCGGTAGGCGACCACTCCTTCACTCGGGCGGTGGCCGAGGGATCTGAATCGCTCGAGTGCACGATCGCCCGCACCCTTGGCCGCCAGAAGGTCTCCAGCCTTCCACCACGCCAACGTGAGAGCGCCGAGCGCATGAGCCTCCTGCAGCGGATCGCCGGCCGTTCGCAAAGCGTCCCGGGCACGAGCCAGGAGCGGCAGCGCCTCCGCCGGACGGTTCTCGTCCGCGAGCAGCGACCCGAGGTGGAGCAACGACACCGCCTCCTCGACCTCGGCACCCGATGCTGCAAGGACAGCTGCGGACTCGGAGAGGAGGAGGTTCGCACGAGCGACATCGTCGCTGGCGGCCGCGATCGCACCCATCCGCCGAAGGACACGTCCGAGGAGGACCGGCTCTGTGGCCGCGGACAGCAGCTCGCGAGCCTCGGCCAACAACTTGGTGCCCAGGTCGAACTCCGTCAGCCAGTAGGCGAAGTGCCCCATCTGAAGCAAGACCTCGGCGCGCGCCGCGCCGGAGACCGGCGCGACGGCCAGCAGCCGCTGCAGCCAGGCCAGACCCTCCGCCGGCCGCCGCGCCAGCCAGTAGTCCGCGAGACCGGTCGCGGCGCGAAGGGCAGCCGCCGGATCGGCGTCGAGTCCCGCGGCGAGCGCCGCCCGTAGATGTGGTGCGTCGGCGTCGAGCGCCGTCAACACCGCCGAGCGGTTGGCCGACTTCAGTTCCGCCGCCAGTCGCTCGCAGCGACTAAGGACGGCGGTCACATATCGCCGCTCGATGCGCTGGCGCTCCGCTTCGTCGATCAAGCCGAGCAGGAAACGGCGAACCGAGAGGAGTACGGCGTAGCGCACGCCCGCTGGACCGCCACGCAGCTGCACCAGACTGCGGTCAGCCAGGGAGGCCAGCGCGTCGAACACCCAGTCGTCTGCCGCGCTCGGCGCGGCTACTTGCTGGATCAGCGCGAGATCGGCCCCGGCCGACAGGACCGACAGGCAGGTGAGCAGGGTCTGCTCGTCGGCCGCCAAGGCCGCCACCTCCGCCGCGACGGCGCCGATCAGGCCGCCGCTTCCACCGGCCACAGCGGTCCATCGGTCGAGGTCGGCGTCCACCCGATCCGCGAGCTCCGCCACTGAGAGGAACCGCAAGTGCCGCGCGACCAGCTCAATCCCTAGCGGCAGACCGTCGAGCAGCTCGCAGAGCCGATCCGCAGCGGGAAGATCTGCGACGGTGAGGTCGAACGACGGCTCGGCCAGGCGCGCGCGATCAACCAGGAGAGATCGCCGGTCGAGGGCAGACAGCGAGCCGATCGGCACCGCTGCCTCGTCGCGGGCACCTAGCGCATGGCGCGACGTGACCAGCAGCCGAAGCTTCGGGCATCCGGCAAGCAGCCGGGCGACGAGCTCGAGCAGCTCACCCACCCGTTGCTCTGCACCGTCGAGGACGAGCAGGCCGTCGCTCGCGGCCAGCGCCGCGAGCAGGCCGGCGGTGACGTCGCCGGCCCGCGAGGTCGGGGCCACGACGGCGAGCACCGCGTCAGTGACCGTGGTCGGCGCCGCAAGGCCCTCGACGGAGACGAACCAGACTTCGCTCGCCTGATCGTGCGCGACCTCGAGCGCGAGCCTGGTCTTGCCCGACCCCATGGGTCCGACGAGGGTGACCAGCCGTGACGCCGCCAGCGCGCCATGCAGGGTGCGCAGTTCTTGCTCCCGCCCCACCAGACGGGTCGCGACCCCCGGCAGCGACCAACCACCGGCACCGGCCGGCGCTGCAGCCCTGCCTAGGGCGGCTTCGCCACCGAGCGCGGGATCCTGTGACAGCACCGCCTGTTGCACCCGGCGGAGGCTGGGCGACGGTTCGATCCCGAGCTCGTCCGCGAGCAGGGCGCGTGCCTGGGCGAACGCATCCAAGGCATCGCTTTGCCGACCAGCCCGATACAGCGCGAGCATCAGCAGCTCCCACCGACGTTCCCGATACGGCGCGGCCGTGGCAAGGCTCCGTAGCTCACTGACCAGTCGGCCTGCCGCGGCCGACGAGTCAGCGGCCTCCAACGCTGCCGCGGCAGCGTCTTCACGAAGCGAGTCGATGGTCTCCATCAGCCCGGCGCAACGCGACCGGATCAGATCATGGTCCGGGAGTCCCCGCCCCGGTTCGCCACGCACCAACGCAAGCGCGTCGCCGACCGAAACTCCGCTCGAACGTGCATCGTCCATCACTTGCGCATCAGTCGGCGTGTCCAGTCGGTATGCGTCCCCGACGCGCGTGATGGCGACACCTGCTCGCCGCAGTCGCAGCACATAGTTGTGGAGCGTGTGCTCTGCAGTTCGAGGTGGTGCGCCGGCCCAGACGGCGTCGATCAGCGCATCGAGGGGCACCGGCGTACCCGCGAGCAGGCCGAGCACGCCGAGCACCGCCTGCTGCCGCGGACCGCCGACCGGCAGGACTCGTCCGTCGGCGTCGCTGAGCGCGACTGGGCCGAGGACGTCGACTCGCACCCCTCGACCCTACGAGCGATCTCTCGCGGTTAGGGCGCCTGATGAATCGCGTAGAAGCGCGATGACTCGCCGACGAGCCCGCGGCCGAGACTGTTGATCGCCTGGACCTTGACGAAGTACGTCCAGCCGCCACGCAGCCCCTTGGCGGTCGCCGAGCGCGCGTTGCCGTTCTTCGTGTCGACGACGACGGGCTTCGGCTTCTTCGCGTGCCGCTTGAAGCTGTTCGGTACCGCGACCGCGGAGACCCGGTAGCCGGTGATCGGGTGACCACCGTCTGAGGCCGGCGCCTTCCAGGTCACGTGCAGCGACGTGTGATGCGGCTTCGCCTGGATGGCCTGTGGCGGCGACGGCGGACTTGCGACGTAGTGGAACTTCGTCGCCTTTGTCTTCGCACTCGGTGCGCCTTCGGCAATGCTCTCGGCGGTCGTCACGGTGACGTGCACCGTCTTGCCTGCGGTGCCCGGTGGCGAGTGCGCGATCACCTTCGTGCTGCTGCCGTTGGTCAGGATCTGATAGCCGTTGTGCGGCCGTACCGCCGGCGTCTTGCCGAAGTCGACCTCGACTGCGTCCGACAGGCCGGTCCCGCGAATCACGACCTTCGTACCGCCCGATGCCGGGCCGACCTGCTTGCTGATGGAGGTGACCACGGGGTCGCCCGGCTCGTAGAAGTCGAGCAGCGAGTTCTCGAAGGACTTGAAGCTCTGTGGCTCGGAACAGAACGTGATCGTGCAGACCGCGACGACAAAGGTCCCCGGGTTGCTTGCCGGCGTCGTCGCCGAGATCGAGGTGTCACTCGTCGCGGTGTAGCCCGACAGCTGCTCTGTCGCAGCGTCCGCCTGGACGTACTGGTACATGAGCTCGCCACCATCCTTGGCCGCGATGCCCTGGAACGCCTTGCCGGTGATCGTGATGTGATCGCCGCCGCTGTCGCGCACGTACGGCGGCGCGACGCTCGTCACCTTCGGGATACCGGCGTAGGAGATCGGCGAGGGGTTCGACAGGCCAGCGAGAGTCTGCACGGTCAACGCCTTGACCACCGGCTGCCGCGTGGGTGCGTGACCGTTGATGATCAGCTGGATCTCTGTCGGCGTGATGTCGACGATGTCGTAGTCCAGGTTGTTGGCGTTGTTCGGATCGCCGATGACGGCGTACTCCAGTCCGAGCGAGTCGAAGCCCTTGCCGTCGACGGTCGCGAGCGTGTCACCCTGCTCGCTGACCCAGACCGGCGACGCGCCGTCGGAGGTCGTCGTGACCGAGGTGATCGTCGGGTCGGCGAAATAGTCGTACTCGGTCGATGCCGGCACGATCTCGCAGGTGTGATCGACGACGCAATCCGGCAACGGGGTCCCGCCGCTCGCGCCCAGGAAGGGCTCACCCTCATACGGATGAGCGATCACCGCCTTGTCGCTGTCGCCGTTTGCGTTGGACACGACCACCTGCGTCTGGCAGACGTCGGTCGCGGGATTCGTCCCCGGCTTGCAGACCGTGGCGCCGCCGTCGTACGCGGGGATCGTCATCGTGAGCTCGGTGGGGCTGACGACGTCGAAGCTGGCGACCGCGACGTTGCCGACGGTGATGCCGGTGATCTGGTTCGGTCCGATGTCGGTGAAGCCCGACCCGAAGACGGTCACGATGTTGCCACCCGCCTTCGAACCACCGAAGGCGCTGACACCGGTCACGGCCGGCACCGGTGAGGCGGCCGTGCCGTCGACGTACATCAACGTGGCGTTCGGTGTGACCAGCGTTGTCTGGCCGTCGGCCGTCGTGACGCTGACGATGGCGCGCCCGGTGCCGTCCTGCGGACCGCCGCCGCCGTTACCCGCCTGCGCCGCGGTCGGGACCGTGGACACGATGATGTGCGTGTCGTTCGTCGCCGACCAGTTAGCGGCCGGCACCGGGTAGCCGCCGATCGACACCGCAGTGGCATCGAGGAGATCGGCGCCGGTGATCGTCAACGAGCCGACCGGCACAGTCGGGACGGTGTCCGGGCTCAAGCCCGAGATCGTCGGTCGCTGCGGCGCGTTCGGCGAGGACAGTGCGCAAAGGTACGACGCCAGCCCGGCCTTTCCCTTCGCGCCGGTGACCTTCGGCGTGCCCAGACCCGAGGCCATGTCATAGCCCGGGTGGGCGGCGAAGAACTTGCCGTTGAACAGGTCGTACACGTCGTTGTTGCCGACCGTCACGTCGTTGAACGACGCCTTGCGGTCATGCGGCACCGATGCCACCGCGTAGAGCTCCGGTGCGACGAACCCCAGGCCGCCGGAGGCCTGGCAGCTGGTGGAGGCATTGATGTCGGCGAGGATCGCCGCCCACAGCGGCGCCGAGCTCGACGTGCCGCCGAAGGTGTTCCACCCGCCGTACTGCCCGATGTAAACGGTGATCGCACCCGTGTACTCGTCAGCCTGCAGTGACACGTCGGGCGTCTCCCGGCACAGCGCCGCGGTCGTCGGCGACTGCGGGCACGGGTCCAGCCCGCCCTCCGCGACGGCGTCGGCCGCCACGGCCTTGTTGTTGAACTTCACCTGCCAGCTGGGGGCACTCCACACGGCGGACACGCCACCGCCCGCGCCACCGCCCGCGTTGCCGTCGTTCCAGACCTGTTCGGTCGGCGAGTTCGCGGCGTTGGTGATCGTCGTACCGCCCACGCCGACGACGAAGGGCTGGGTCCCGGGATCGCCGGTCGACAGCTGCGGATCCGATGGCGTGGCCGACTGGTAGGCGCACGAGTCGGAGCCTGCATCACCCGAGGAAGCGAACCAGGTCTGGCCTTGCAGCGCCGCCTGCTCGTAGAGCTGGTTGCCCACGTTGATGTAGCCGGGCTCGAGGTTCACCTCGTCGAGCTCACAGAAACCCCAGCTGGTCGTCACCTGCTGCGCGGTGTCGTCCTGCACGATCTGGTTGGTCTCGTCCATCGCGCCGACCGTGGAGTTCGGCGCTTCGTAGACCTTGATGTTCGCGCCCGGCGCGAGGCCGGAGACGTCGTCGATGTCGAGGATCGACTCGCCGCTGCCGGCGCCGGTACCGGCACCACCGTCGACCTTGACGACCTCGAGCCGGTTGGCCATCTCATCGGCTGCGGTCTTGCCGTAGTAGCACTTGTTGAACTTGTGGAGGTCGGTCTGGGAGAACGGCTCGAGCTCGTAGATCGCGACGGTCTGACCCGAGCCCGTGTTGTGGTTCTTGTAGAGACCGTCGACGCCGTACGCGTGCGCGATCTGGTCGTCGGTCAGCCCGCCGAAGAGATTGGCGGCCTGCGTCGCGGCCCGGCACGGTTTGGGTGCGCCTGCGTAGTGGGCAATGTTCGGCCGCCGGGGCGCGCTCGTCCCCTGCTTGCTACCTCGCTCGACACTGCTGGTCGGTTGCAGCACGGTGTCGAGGCCGACGACGCTGAGCACCTGGCTCGACACCGATGCTGGCATTGAGACCGGCGTCGACGGCGCCATCGCCGTCCGCCCGTCCCGCATCCGGTAGTTCGCAAGGTGGGTGCGGAATGCAGTCTCGGCCTGCTTCACGGTGCCGCTGAAGTGCACGAAAAGGTGGTTGGCCGACACCGATGTGACCTTCAGGTCGGCAGAACGCAGCGAGTCCTCGACCGCCGCGATGGTAGCGGCGGTCGGACCGTACTTGGCCGCGAAGGCGCCCTTCGCCAAGAACCGATGAAAGCTGGCCGAGCGCGGGTTCGACACGGCGGTCGCCTCACGGCGCAGCGCCTCAGGGTTCCGCGCCTTGAGCGCGACCGACCCGGAAACCCGCTGGCTTGATGCCGTCCGCCCGGCGTAGTGCGCGCTCGACGGAACCCGTGGCGCCTTGCCGATGCGGGCGTAGGGCGTCCTTCCCTGGCTCGATGCCGCCGCCACAGGGCCGGCAAGCAGGCCGCCGACAACCAGCGCGGCGGCGCTTATCGAGACAATTCGGATGGTGGGAGACGCAGAGCTGACCGTCACGTCGTACCTCTGATTTCGTGTTCTGACCGTGGCGGCACGCTAGCCCGCCTCGAGCCGATTCGTCTGTAGGTGCATCGGAGTTTCTTGCGGCAACGTGCGCTGCGAGGAAACGAATCGTGGGCAGTACGGTCAGCGGCGTGGGGACGCGCGCAGAAGTGATGGCCGCACTGCACGACGCGTCGGCTCGATTCATCGAGCTGGCGGCGGCCGTGACCCCGTCTGACGCGGCACGCCCCGTTCCACCGCTCGAATGGACCGTCGGCGAGACGATCGGCCACGTGCTGACGGTGATTCGGCGGGGATATCGCGATCCGCGCCGCAGCGCGACCCCGGAGGAGACCGCCGGCCTCAACCAGATCTGTCTCGACGAGCTCGAGGAGCGCGACCCCGCGGCCCTCGCCGAGCTGCTG
Organism: Frankiaceae bacterium; assembly: GCA_019239875.1. Classification (GTDB taxonomy): domain Bacteria; phylum Actinomycetota; class Actinomycetes; order JAFAQI01; family JAFAQI01; genus JAFAZI01. The sequence continues at coordinate 18,339 of JAFAZI010000031.1, read as the reverse complement.
CGCGCCGATGTCCACACGGCGCTCGATCTCGTCTACCCGAAGATCGCCGACGACCGAGTGTTCCCCTTCCACGGCGGTGTCGAGACGACGATGACGCCGGCCCTGCACGTCGTCCTCGGGGAGTTCCTGATCCACGGGTACGACGTGGCGCGCGCCCTCGACCAACCCTGGGAGATCAGCGAGGCCGACGCCCACCTGATGGTGCCAGGTGAGCTGATGGGGGCGTGGTTGCGCGCCGACGCCCCCGACGAGCGGTACGAACTGCGCCTCGGTGAGCACGAACCGATCGGGTTCGCGATCCACGACGGCACGCTTGTGGTCGGCGATGCAGCAGCACTCGTCGCGGGGGACGTCGGTGTCGTGGCGATGCCGACGCTCGAGATGGTCCTGACCTTCTACGGCCGGATCCCGGCCGAGGACCCGGTCCTGCAGCGACTGCTCAGCCGTTTCGTGCCGTCGTAACAAGCTTTCTCGACAGTCGCTGTCGATCTGGGTCCGACCAGCACGTCGGAATGATTGAGAGGCTCGACCTACGGGCCCCGATCGAGAGGAAAGCAGATGTCGCAGTACCTGATCCTGATCTACGAGGACGAGGCGCCGTTCGAAGGTCCGGGCGCCGCCGAGGTGCACGCCGAGGTCTATGCCGCACACATGAAGTTCGGCGAGAACAACGGGCCGAAGCTGGTGGGGGGCAACGCCCTGCAGCCGACGGCGACGGCGACCACGATCCGCGACGGTGTCGTGACGGACGGACCGTTCGGGGAGACCAAGGAAGCCCTCGGTGGCTACTACCTCATCGAGGCCGCGGATCTCGACGAGGCGATCTCGATCGCGAAGCAGGTCCCCGCGAAGTACGGCGCCGTCGAGCTCCGCCCGATCATGGTCTTCGACTCCTGAGCCAAACGTGCCACGCACCCAGACCGAGGTCGCGGCCGCTGTCGCCGAGGCTCACCGTCGCGAGTGGGGATTCGTCCTCGCCGCGACGGTGCGCGTCGCCGGCAACATCGACCGCGCCGAGGAGTGCGTGCAAGACGCGTACGCCCAGGCCCTGCAGCAGTGGGAGGCCCGCGGCATCCCTGCCAAGCCGGGCGCGTGGCTGACCACCGTCGCTCGGCGCCGTGCCCTCGACCTGCATCGCCGAGATGCCACCGCGCAACGCGCGCTGCCCAAGCTCGTGCCCGACGAGCTTGTCGCGGACGTTGCCGAGGCCGTCGGTGGCGACGAGATCCCCGACGAGCGGCTCCGACTGATCTGCACGTGCTGTCATCCGGCGTTGGCCGTCGAAGCCCAGCTGGCGTTGACGCTGCGCCTGCTCTGCGGGTTGAGCACGGCGGAGGTAGCCCGTGCCTTCCTCGTCTCCGAGCCGACGATGGCAGCGCGGTTGACCCGGGCGAAGCAGAAGATCGCCGCGGCCAAGATCCCGTACCGCGTGCCGCCGGCCGACGAGCTGCCCGAGCGGCTTGCCGCCGTCCTCGGCGTCGTCCACCTGGTCTTCACGACCGGACACACGGCGCCAGTGGGCGCAGACCTCGTCCGCCGTGACCTCGTCGAGCGGGCACTGGAGCTCGCGCGAATGCTGCGGGCATTGTTGCCGAGCCATCCGGACGTCGCCGGCCTGCTCGCGCTGATCCTGCTGACCGATGCTCGGCGGAACACTCGGGTCGACCGCACCGGGCGGCTGCTCCTGCTGGAGGAACAGGACCGGTCGCAGTGGAACCAGAGCGAGATCCGCGAGGGTTTGCTGCTGGTGCGCGAAGCGTCCGACCACCGCCCACCCGGGCGGTACGCCTTACAGGCGGCGATCGCCGCCGTCCATGCCGCGGCGCCGACGTGGGCGGACACCGACTGGGAGGAGGTGGTCGAGCTCTACGACCAGCTCTGTGCCGTGTGGCCGTCGCCGGTGGTCGCTCTCAACCGCGCGGTCGCGGTCGGGATGGCGCGTGGTCCGGCGGCTGGGCTTGCCGCCGTCGACGCGCTGGCAGCTGAGCCGGAGCTCGCCGGATACCGCTACCTGCCGGCGGCGCGGGCGGATTTCCTGCGCCGCGTCGGGCGAGCCGACGATGCCAGGGCGGCGTACCTCGACGCGATCGCGCTCACCGACAACGCCGTCGAGCGCGACTTCCTCGAATCGCGGCTCCGCTCCCTGCCCACCGGCTGACGAGTGTTGTCCGGCGGTGGCGGGGTCATAGCCACGCCTGCTTCGGACAGCTCTCAGGCGGTGTCGACCGTGCCGATCGTCACGCGGCCATGCTCGTCGACCTGCCAGCCGGGATTGGTCGAGACCTCCCAGTGGAAGCCGGACGGGTCGGCGAAGTAGCAGTGGAAGCCGCCGAAGTCCGCGGCCTGCGGCTCCTTGAGGATCGTGGCGCCGGCGGCACGGGCCCGCTCGCAGACCGCCACGACCTCGTCCTCGTCGGTGACGACCTGCGCAAGGCTCATCGGCGGCGGATGGGCGGCCGGATCGCTTCGCTGTCCCGCGGACACGTCGGCGGCCAGATCCTCGGCCCCGAAGAACGCGAGCAGCAGTCCGTGGTTCACCTGGACGAAGACGATGTCACCGGGAACTTCGAGCGCGATCTCCCACCCGAGTCCTTCGACGTAGAACTCACGCGCCGCCTTCACGTCGTGGACACCCAGCGTGACGATGTCGATGCGCTGCTCCATCGGCTCATCGTGGACCGGATCGGGCCCGAGCGCCATCCCTCATTTCTGCCAGTGCGCGAGTCACCCGAAGATGTCAGTGCCGCTCACTACGGTGACGCCATGACGTTGGGCATGACGGGATTCCACACAGCGATCGGCGAGTGCGGCGTCGCGTGGGGCGACGACGGGATTCGCTCGGTGATGTTGCCCTCGCACTCGGAGCTGGGCATCGCCGGCGAGCTTCGCAAGCGACATGGCGACGGCGAGCCGCTGCCGCCGCCATCACCGATCCAACAAGCCATCGACCGCATGGTGCGCCTTCTGGCAGGCGAGTCGGCTGATGACCTGCGCGATGTGGCGATCGACTTCGGTGAGGCCTCGGATTTTTCTCGACAGGTGTGGGAGATCACCCGCACCGTCGGACCGGGTGAGACGACGACGTACGGCGAGATCGCCAGGCAGCTCGGCCAGCCGCACGCCGCCCGCGAGGTCGGGCAGGCACTCGGCCGCAACCCGGTGCCGATCATCGTTCCGTGCCATCGGGTGCTGGGTGCGGGCGGCAAGCTGGTCGGATTCTCGGCGCCCGGCGGCGTGCACACCAAGATCCGGATGCTGCACATCGAGGGCGCGGCGTTCGAAGGGCAGCCAGCCCTGTTCTGAGCAAAAACACTCCGTTGCGTTACATCACGAAACGTTTTAGGGTCAGCCCATGCCCGAGGCGGTCCGGACCGACGACATCTCCCCGGACGAGCCCGCCCGCGTCGGACGCCCGCGCGACCCACGGGTCGACACCGCGATTGCGAAGGCGACACTCGAGCTCCTGGTCGAGGACGGCTACCAGGCCACCACCATCCAGGCGATCGCGCGCCGGGCGGGAGTCAGCGCACCGAGCGTCTACCGCCGCTGGTCGAGCAAGGCGGAGCTGATCGAGGAGGCCGTCTTCCCGAGCGGGTTGTTGGCGCCCGAAGCGATCACCGGAGACGTCATCACCGACCTCAAGCCGTACTGCCTGCAGATTCTCGAGTACCTCTCTGACCCGGCGATTCGAGCGGCGATTCCCGGCCTGCTCGTCGAATACCAGAACGACCACGCGATGTGGCAGCGCGGCATGGAGCGAAGCGTCACGCCGATGCGCGCGTCGTTCCGTGACTACATCGCCAAGACCGGGCGCGATCCGGTGGTCGACGCCGACCAGCTCTTCGACGTCATGCTCGGCGCGCTGTTCACGCGCGCCCTGAACGAAGGCGCCGAGGGAGCCGAGGCGTTTGCGCACGCGGTCGCGAAGGTGATCACGACGACGCTCGACGAGAGCAAGGTAGGCCCGTCATGACAGAGCCGATGCGGATGCAGCGCAGCAGTCGCGACCCGGACGAGACCCGCCAGCGCCTCGAGCAATGGCTCGCGAAGACTCTTGGCCCCGATGCCGAGCCGTCGGTCTCCGACCTTGCTGGCACCGAGGCCAACGGCATGTCCAGCGACACCATGTTGTTCCGCGCCACCTGGTCCGGCGATGACGGCCCGCACGACGAGCGGATGGTGGCACGGGTCGCCCCGGACGAGCACGACGTACCGGTCTTCCCGACCTATGACATGCAAGGCCAGTTCGACGTGATCCGCAGCGTCGGCGAGATCACGGACGCGCCGGTCCCGAAGACGTGGTGGTGCGAGACCTCGCGGGACCCGATGGGCGCACCGTTCTTCGTGATGAGCCGAGTCGACGGCGTCGTCCCACCCGACGTGATGCCCTACACCTTCGGCGACAACTGGCTCTTCGACGCACCCGACGATCAGCAGCGCAAGCTGCAGGACTCGACCGTCGAGGCGGTCGCGGCGCTGCACGCGATCGACAACCCCACCGAGCGGTTCCACTTCCTCGAGCGCAGCGCACCAGGCGACACCCACCTGCGGCGGCACGTCGCGAACACCGCAGCCTGGTACGAGATGGTTAAGGCCGACGGCGCCTTCTCTCCGCTCGTCGAACGCGGCTTCGCGTGGCTCGAGGCGAACTGGCCTGCCCAGGAGAGCAAGCCCGTCCTGTCATGGGGCGACTCGAGGATCGGCAATGTGCTGTACGACGACTTCGCCCCGGTCGCGCTGCTCGACTGGGAGATGGCCGGCCTCGGCCCGGCCGAGCTCGACATCGCCTGGATCATCTACGCCCACCACGTCTTCCAAACCTTGGCGGGCTTCTTCGAGCTGCCCGGCATGACGCACTTCATGACGCCCACCGACGTCGCCGGGCACTACGAGAAGATCTCCGGCCACACCCCGCGGGACCTCCACTGGTTCATGGTCTACTCCGCCATTCAGTGGGGCATCGTGTTCCTCCGCACGGGCACCCGCCAGGCGCATTTCGGCGAGATCGAGATGCCGGCCGCGCCCGAGGAGCTGATCCGCAACAGCATGCATCTCGAGTCGCTGCTTCCCGAGTTCGCCGGTATCTAAGAAGAGGCCCGCCAATGCCTGTCCCCATGGACGAATACCCGGTCCACCAGACCCCGCTGTCGATGAGGTACGTCGGCACCAGCGACCGCAACTTCTACGACCGCTGCTACTTCAACGCCCACGACCGCACGGGTGACATCTTCCTGATCACAGGTGCCGGCATCTATCCGCAGCTCGGGGTCAAGGACGCCTACGCCGTCGTGCGGCGCGGCACCACCCAGCGCGTGATCCGGTGCTCCGACGCACTCGACGACGAGCGGCTCAACGTCACGGTCGGCCCGTATCGCGTCGAGGTCGTCGAGCCCTTGCACGAGATCCGGCTCGTCTGCGACGGCGACGACCACGGGCTGGGCTTCGACCTGACGTGGCGGGGCTCGTTTCCGACCGTCGACGAGGAGCACCACATCCTGCGCCAGGGCATTCGCCCGATCGTGGAGGCATCGCGGTTCGCCCAGCTCGGCTCGTGGGAGGGCGAGATCCGGATGGACGGCGAGACCATCACGGTCGACCCGGCGGTCTGGGTGGGCTCTCGCGACCGGTCGTGGGGGATCCGCCCGGTCGGCGACGCCGAGCCGGCGGGCCGCCCGGCCGACAACGCCGATGACTTCGGCTTCTACTGGCTCTACATCCCGGTCCGCTTCGATGACTACTCGATCATGATCATCGTCCAGGAGGACGGCAACGGGCATCGAACCTTGAACGACGCCGTGCGCATCCTGCCCGATGGCCGGACCGAGCAACTCGGGTGGCCGCGCGTGACGATCACCTACCGCTCCGGCACCCGGATCCCCGAGCACGCCCGGGTCGAGCTGACCGAGCCGGATGGCCGGCCGCTCGTGATGGAGGTCGACGCGCTACTCGCCGTACCGCTGCACGTGGGATGCGGGTACGGCGGGGACCCGGACTGGACCCACGGCCAGTGGCGAGGCCGGGACTGGGTCGAGGGCGCGACCTATGACTTCACCGATCCTGCCGTCGACGCCAGGTCACCGTGGGGTGTCATCGACCACGTCGGCCGGGCTCAGATCGGTGACGACGTCGGCTGGGGCCTGTTCGAGCACGGCACGATCGGCAAGCACACGCCGAGCGGGTTCACCGATCTCGGTTCGGTCGGGCCGTGAGCGTCTCCGGTGCCACCGTCCTCGTGACGGGGATCACCAGCGAGGTCGCCAAGCCGGTCGCGATCTCGCTGGCGAAGGAGAACACGGTGTACGGCGCGGCGCGGTGGCGCGACGCCGCCGCGCGGGAACTCTTCGAGTCCCACGGCATCACGACGGTCCGTGCTGACCTTGTCAACGCCGACGTCAGCGACCTGCCGCAGTCGGTCGACTACGTCCTGCACTTCGCCGTCGTGAAGAGCCAGAAGTGGGGCGTCGACCTCGACGGCAACGTCGGCGGAGTGCTCACGCTGATGGAGCGCTACCACCAGGCGAAGGCGTTCTTCCACTGCTCCACGACGGCGGTCTACCAGCCCGACGGCCACACCGAGTTTCACGAGGACTCGCCGCTCGGCGACAACCATCGCGCGTACTTCCTCCCGACGTACTCGATCTCGAAGATCGCAGCGGAGTCGGCGGTCCGGTACGCGGCTCGCCGCTACGACCTGCCGACCACGATCGCCCGCCTCAACGTCCCCTACGGCGACGGCGGCGGCTGGCCCTTCATCCATCTCGCGATGATGGAAGCCGGCCAGGACATCGCCATCCACGCGGATGCGCCAAGCGTCTTCCAGCCGTTGCACACGGACGACATCGTGGCGACTATCCCGCGCCTCATCGAGATCGCGAGTGTCCCCGCCACCATCGTGAACTGGGGCGGTGACGAGAAGGTCAGCGTCGAGGAGTGGACCGCGTACCTCTCCGAGCTGACCGGCCTCCCAGCGAACCTGGTCGTGTCCGAGAACTCCCTGCAGAGTGTCGAGCTGAATCTCGACAAGATGCACGAGCTGGTCGGCCACTCGACCGTGCACTGGAAGGACGGCTTCCGTCGCATGGTCGAGGCGCTGCGCCCGGACCTGCTCACGGGCTGACGGGGGAAGCGGCGCGACGGGTTAGCATGCCGGAGATCGCAACACTCGTCAGTCATGACATCGGGGGAAATCATGCGCACATCGTTCAGGCGTCCGTCGGCAGGTGTGATCATCGGCATTGGCGCCCTCGTGGTGGCGCTGAGTGGTACGGCGTATGCCGCGACAGCGACCGTTGTGGCAATTCAGGGCGGCGGCGGCACGAACCTGGCGAAGGTGACCAACTCCGGTCAGCTCCTCGCGGTCCCTGCCGTCCCCACCAACCTGTTCAACGTCTTTCTCTACGGCGGCGGCAGCTGCACGCCTTCTTATATGCCGCCGGCTGGCAAGGCACTGGTCATCACCGCTGTGACGTTCTTCAACCATCCCGCGACGAGCCCCGGCGAGCTCGACCTTTACTCGGGCGACTGCGCCCAATTCCTCACGGCTGCGGTCTCACCCACGGATCAGTCGTCCACGCAGTCGTTCCCATCTGGCCTGGTCGTCAGGGGTGGTCAGGGCCTGACGCTGGCTACCGTCACGGATAACGGCAGCGCAGTCGTCAGTGGATATTTCGTTCCCGCGAGCACCGTCCCCGCCGCGCCTGCGTCGCACAAGACCGCGCCGCGCCGTTCGGTCACCACCCGTCCCGCCCGGTAGGCGACGAGCGTCAGCAACCAGCTCGACCTGTCAGCACCAGAGGTCGCCATAGCGACCGCAAACGCTGACAGGTCTGCGGGTGGCGGGCGCTATGGTCACGGGGTGGCAAGCGCACTACCTGGTCCGCTCGGCACGGTCAGCGTCGCCGCCACGACGTTGTACGCGGCGGACCTCGACGCCGCCATCGCCTGGTACGGCGACGTGCTCGGCCTCGAGCCGATCTTCACGGGCACCGATGGGCATCGCTTCGCGACCTACCAGATCGCCGGCGCCCTCGTCGTCCTCGAACCCATCGAAGCGGCCCTCGAACCGGCACCTCCCGGCGCCGAGAGCACGACGATCAACCTGGTCGTGGATCGCGACGCCGATGAGATCCGTGCCGACCTGCTGAGCCACGGCGTCACCTGTAGCGAGATCGTCACGTCGCCGCACTACCGGTCGTTCCTGTTCCGCGACCTCGACGGCAACCGCTATTACGCCGCGCAGACCGTCACGTAGCAGTGCCCTCCGAGGCGAGGGCGGCGCGGAGGCGTTGGTTCGCCGTGCGCGCGAGCGCACGGTCGACGCGGATGGCCACGGACTTGCTGGCGTCGTAGGTGTACACGCCGTCGAACAGATCGCCGTCAAAGAGGAACGTCGCGGCAAACCAGATCGGCTGCCCCTTGGACGTGATCTGTGCGACGACGGTGCGCTGCCGGGTCACGAGCTGCGGATCGACGGGCAGGACACGAAGGTGTGACACGACAGTGCCCTTGCCGAGCGGGACTCGGGGCGGGCAGGTCCGGATCGCCGTGGCGAGCTCGCGGTATGCCTGATCGGTGCCGCCGAGCTCGTAGCGCACGACCTCGTTGCTTGCCGACTGCGTCTGTTGTCCCGTTGCGTCGACCGTGACGTAGCCGACCTGGATCCGAGCGTCGCGCTTGGACTCGCTCGGGTAGGTCGCCCCGCACTCGTCCAGCGTCGGCTGGTCCGTCACGCTCGTCCCGCCCGTGAAGAGATGGATGATCACCTGCTGCTTGCTGGCGGACGTCACCTCGGCCTGGGTCAGCAACATGTGCGCGAGTTGCGGATCGGCGGCCGGGGGCGGGGACGACGGTGACGGCGAACCAGTCGAGGACGACGGTGAAGGGCTCGAAGTAACGCTTGGCACCGACGACGTACTGGGTGACGACGACGTGCTCGGGCGCGGGGCGGCGGAACTCGACCCGTTGCTGCACCCGGCAACCGCCAGCAATGCGCTGGCGGCAACGCCGCCGATCACTCGCGCTCGCACGGTCGGCTCGTCTCGGCGGGTCACGACGCGCAAACGTATCGAGTGATGCTGAGCGAACCTGAAAGGACCTAGTGAACCGGCAGCCCGAGGCGCGTGCAGTCGGTGATGACGGTGATGCTGCCCGGCGTACCAAGCCCTTCGGCCCCGACCACCCCGCTGGTGTCCGACCCATCGGAGAGCTCTGCCTGGGTCTGCGCTTCGGTCGCGGCGAGCGCCGCCTCGTCGGTCGCCAGGGTTGCGAATCGCGGGTTGGCGGCCGCGGCTTGACTCGCGATCTGGGCAGCCTCGGAGCCGCTGGACTTACAGGCCCGCGCCGCCAGGTCCTGGCCCGCAGGCGGCGCACTGTGACCACACGCAGCGAGTGCGAACGCCGTCACTACCGACAGCCCCATCGTCTGTGCGCGCTTCACCCTTTCAAGATCGGCATCACACAAACCGCGCATTAGCGCGTGATCTGGCAGATCTGGGGTTAGGTTCGATATGTGCCCGACGTGAAGATCCCGGTTCAGCGCAGCATCAACAACCGCAGCTTCGGCCTTCGCGGCATCGGCGGCCGGACCGCCGACATCGATCTTGCGACGTTGCCCCCAGGGCAGCGCCTCAAGCTGCCCGGCGGGCGCCACATCTGGATCCGTCGCATCGAGGGACCAGCGGGCGCGCCGACGGTGGTGCTTCTGCACGGGCTGTTCGCGACGGCGGACATCAACTGGGCGACGTCGTACGCCGCGCTGATCGGCCGGTACACCGTCGTGGCCATCGACCAGGAGGGTCATGGCCAGGGGCACCGCACGTTCAAGCCGTTCCGGCTCGAGCGATGTGCCGATGACGTCGCCGCGGTCTGTCAGGCGCTCGACATCACGGACCCGATCGTGTGCGGCTACTCGATGGGCGGTCCGGTTGCGATGCTCACGTGGCGCCGGCATCCCGAGCTTGTGCGCGGACTCGTGCTCTGCGCGACCGTTGGCCGCTTCAACGGTGGCCGGCGCGCCGAGCTCGCCGGACAGTGGGCACTCGCGCGGGGCACGGCGCTCGGCTCCCTGGTCCCTCGGCAGGTCCGACACCAGGCGATGCAACGCGTGCTGCAGCGCGCCGAGCGGGGCGGCACCAACAAGTGGCTGATCGACCAGACGCGGCGGCAGGACCTGATCGTCGGATTCCAGGCGATCGCAGCCATCCTCGGCTTCGACAGTCGGCCGTGGATCGGCGAGGTGAACGTCCCGACCGCGGTGGTCGTGACCGACCAGGACCAGCTGCTCGCCCCCGCCAGGCAGCGCGCCCTCGCCCGCGCGATCCCCGGTGCCGTCGAGATCACGTGCCACGCCGACCACGCGACGATCGTCGAGGCGGACACCCCGTTCCCCTCCGCACTGGTCGAGGGCATCGAGCACGTCGCGACCGCGGCGAAGGTGTCCACTGCCGAGCCGGTCGTCACCGGCTGAGCGACCGACCCGTCAGCCGGTCAACCGCTCCAGCACGGTGTCGGCTTCCGCGATGATTCGCTCGATCAGCTCGGCGCAGCTCGGCAGGTCGTCGATCACGCCGACCACCTGACCGCTCGCCATCACCCCGAGGTCGACCCGGCCGTCGACCATCGCTGCGCGCAATAGCATCGGCGTGTTTCCTGCCATCAGCACCTGGCTCCATGACAGCTCCATGGTCTTGCGCATCGCGCGGCCTTCTCGGACCATCTCGCCCCACGACGTACCGCTGTCCTTCTTGAACCGCATCGCATTGCGTGCCGCGCCCGTGAACCGGCGCGGTGTCGATGCGCCTTCGAGCTGCTGCACCAGATCGCTCAGCAGGACTCGATGCGGCACGCCATCGACCTGCTTCGTGACGACGGTGTCGGTGACGGACTTCGAGAGGTAGAGGTCCTTCACGGCCTGCGGCACCGGGGAGTCACTGGTCAGCAGGAAGCGCGTCCCCATCGCGATGCCGCTCGCGCCGTACGCCAGCGCGGCCACGAGACCGCGGCCGTCGAAGTACCCACCAGCCGCGACCACCGGGAGCTCGCCGCCGACTGCGTCGACGACCTGCGGCAGCAGCAGCGACGTCGGCACCGAGCCGGTGTGCCCACCGCCTTCGCCACCCTGCACCAGGACGGCATCGACGCCCCAGGCCGCGACCTTCTCGGCGTGCCGCTTCGCGCCGATCGACGGCATGACGAGCACTCCCCCGTCGTGCAGCCGCTTGATCAGGTCCTGCTTCGGTGCCATCGCGAACGACGCGACCCGTACGCCCTCCCGGATCAACAGGTCGACGCGGTCCCCGACGTCTGCCTGATCTGCGCGCATGTTGACGCCGAAGGGCGCGTCAGTGCGCTCGCGTACAGCGGCGATTGCCGCGGCCAGCTCGGCGTAGGACATCGTCGCGGCCGCGAGGATGCCGAGCCCGCCTGCCGCGGACGTCGCAGCGGCAAGCTGCGGTGTTGCGACCCATCCCATGCCGGTCTGCACGATCGGATGGCGGATGCCGACCAGCTCGGTGAACCGCGTCGACAGGGCGGCGTGGCTCACGCCGGTTCCGGGACTTCCTTGAGCCGGGTGTCCTTTGGGTCGAGGGAGGCGATGATCGCAAGCTCGTCATCCGTCGGCTCCCGCGACGTGGGGACATCGCTCGGAATCTCGAGGTCGAACCCGGTCGCGGCAACGACATCGTCGACGCTGACGCCCGGGTGGATCGACCGCAGGCGCATCCGGTTGTCGGCGGTCTGGAAGTCCAGGACACACAGATTGGTCACGACGTGACGCAGCTCGTGGAACCTGGTCGCGGCGGGCCCCGCCGCCGCCGCCCGGTCGTAACCGACACCGGTCACGACGTCGACCGCCGGCACGAAGACCCGCGGCCCGTGGTTCGGGACCCAGTACGACGTGACGTTGTTCACGGTGTTACCCGGTGCGCCACGGAACCCCAGCAGCTGCGCCTTCGGATGCTTCATGTCGCCGATCGCGGCGAAGTTGTGGTTGCCGTGCGCGTCGAGCTGCGAGCCGCCCATCATCACGTGACGCCGGCCGGACCACACGACGTCGAACATCGAGCGGTAGGGGTTCCACGCCTCGACGGTGCCGTCGGCGTCGGTGAACATCGCCTCGCCGTCCGTCATCACGAGGTCGGGCTCGAAGGACCGGCGAGCCAGCAGTCCCCCGATCCGCGGGATGGTGCCGATCGGGTTCGCGACGATTTCGCCGTCACCACGAAAGCACTCCGCCACTGCGACGCAGCAGATATCGGCCCGGGTCGCACTCACCGCGCGGCCACCTTTCGCTGGTAGTCCGCCTCATCGATGTCGATCCAGTCGGTGCGCCACTGGTGCCAGGCTTCCGCGGAGGCGGCGGAGGCGGCGTACTCCTTCTGGAAGGCCTCATCCCGCTCGTAGTCCGGTGTGCACGAGGTGAAGTGCGCACCGTTCGGCGTCGCGACGACCCCGTCGGTCCAGAGCCGGCTGATCCGTTGCGTGTGGTGACTACCTTCGGCTGCGAAGTCGGCGGTCGCCACGATCCGCTCGCAGGTCACGAAGGCCTTGGCCGCCGCCTGGCAGATGAGGTCGTCGAAGTAGAGGTCCGGGCCGAGGAACTGCGCGTTGCCACCGACGTCGGCACGGTTCTGATGGACGATTGCGACATCAAGCGGGAGCGCTGGCATCGCGACAAAAGTCTCCCCGTCGTCGTACGGCGACGCGACGGTTCGAATCTCGTCCTGTCGCTCCACGACGTCCGATCCCAGACCGACTCGAGTCGGCAGGAACGGTACGCGCCAGGCGGCCGCCTGCAGGCCGAGGAGGAACATGCCTTCGTCGAGCTCGAGGGTGTCGACGGTGCCCGCCTGCTTCGCATTGCGGAAATGCGGCTCGAGCGCGATCGAGTCCAGCGACACGAATGCGAAGACGACCTTCCTGACCTTGCCCGCTGCGCACAGCAGCCCGACATCGGGCCCGCCGTAGGACACGACCGTGAGGTCCTTCACATCTGACCGCAGGATCGCTCGAACCACCGCCATTGGTTTTCGGCGGGAGCCCCAGCCGCCGATGCCGATGGTCATGCCGTCATGGATCTCTCCGACGATCTCCTCGATCGTCGTTCGCTTGTCCGGCATCAGCGCGGTTCCTTCGACGCAGCGTCCTTTGACCAGCCGTCGCGCCGCTCGACGAACGAGTCGCGGGCTTCGTCTGACACCCCAGTGAGGTTGAGCTCGAACGTGAAGCCCTGCTCGAAGCGGTAGGAACGCTTCACGTCGACCGGATCGATTCCGTTCAGCGACGCCTTCGCCGCTCGCATCACCGTCGGGTTGATCTCGGCGATCTGCCGCGCGACCTCGCGGGCAGCGTCCCGCAGCTCGTCCCGTGGCACGACCTTGAGCACCGAGCCGTACGACGCGAGCTCCTGCGCGCTGGCGCGCTCCGCGGTGTAGACCATGTGCCGCATGCGGTGCTGCGGGACCAGTCGAGCCAGATGGGTCGCAGCGCCGAGGGCACCTTGTTTGACCTCCGGCAAGCCGAAGGTGGCGTCCTCCGACGCGATGATGATGTCGGCGTTGCCGACCAGGCCGATGCCGCCACCCAGGCAGAATCCATGCACCGTCGCGATCACGGGGACCTTGCACTCGTAGACCGCGGCAAAGGCTGCGTAGCACCCTTGATTGGCCCCGACGAGTGCGGCGAAGCCTTCGGTTGACTGCATCTCCTTGATGTCGACACCGGCGTTGAACCCCTTGCCCTCCGCCGCAAGGATCACGACGTGGACGTCGGGGTTCTCCCCCGCCGATATCAGTGCGTCGGCAAGCTCGAACCAGCCGGCAACGGTCAGCGCGTTCACGGGCGGCGCATCGACCACGACCTCGGCGACGTGATCGGTGATTGTCGTGCTGATGCTCACGGGAGACTTTCTGATGCGGCGTCAGATTTGATGACACCATAGCGGTATGAGCGTCGACCTCAGCGGCCGTGTGGTGCTCGTCACCGGTGGCACGAAGGGCCTCGGGCACGCTCTCGCCGAGGCGTTTCGAGGTGCTGGAGCCGACGTCATGACATGCGCCCGCAACGCCCCGACCGGCGACGCCGCCGCTCACCCGTTCGTCACCGCGGATCTCCGCGACGCCGAGGCTGCGGCAGCGGCCGTCGCCGCGACGGTCGAGCGATTCGGTCGACTGGACGTCGTGATCAACAACGCCGGCGGATCGCCGCCCGGCGACGCTGCGACCGTCTCGCCTCGCTTCATCGAAAAGATCGTGACGCTCAACCTCCTGGCACCGTTCTACGTCGCGCAGGCTGCCCACGGCGTCATGAGCCAGCAGGCTGAAGGCGGCGCGATCATCAACATCGGCAGCCTGTCCGGCACCCGGCCGTCGCCAGGCTCGGCAGCGTACGGCGCCGCGAAGGCCGGGCTCGCGAACCTCACCCAGACGCTCGCGATGGAGTGGGCGCCCGCCGTCCGCGTGAACTGCGTGACCGTCGGCTACCTGGAGACCGAACAGGCGGGCCTGTTCTTCGGCAACGACGAAGGCATCGCCGCCGTCGCCGCACTCATGCCGATGAAGCGCCTGGTGCAGCCGCACGACGTTGCGCAGGCCTGCCTGTTCCTCGCGTCCCCGGCAGCGTCGTACATCACGGGGGCCAACCTCGCCGTACACGGCGGGGGCGAAGTTCCGCCGTTCCTCACGGCGGTGAAGCACGACTACGATTCGCATCATGCCGAAATCTGACGCCCCGTCACCTTCGCGGGCCGGACGTGCCGCGCCGCCGTTGCGCGCCGTCGACGGTCGCGTGCCGGGACGGCGCGGGCTGGCGACGCGGCAACGTCTCGTCGAATGCACCATCGAGCTGTTGGCGTCCTCGCCGTACCGGGATCTGAAGGTCACGGACATCACCCGAGCCGCCGGCACCTCGCCGGCGACCTTCTATCAGTACTTCGTGGACCTCGAGACCGTGTTGCTCGCGGTGGCGGAGCAGACGGCAACCGACGGTCAGCAGCTGGTCGAGCTGATCAAGGGGCAGCAGTGGAAGGGCAACGCCGGGATCGGTAGCGCCGAACGGCTGGTCGACGGCTTCATCGATTTCTGGCGCACGCACCGGCCGACGCTGCGCGTCCTGGACCTGCTGTCCACCGAAGGTGACCGCCGATTCCGCCAGATCCGTGTCGTGATGCTGAACGGCATGACCAAGGCGCTCGCCAGCGAGATCGAGGCGGTGCAGGGCAGCGACTGCGACGTCGACCCGATGGCGATGGCCGGCGCGCTGATCGGCATGTTGCCGCAGATGGCCGGCCACCAAGGCGGTTTCGAGGCATGGGACATCCCGTTCGACCAGGTCCGTGAGTCGATGATCAGGCTCATCTACTGGGGAGTGAACGGACCGAAGGTCCCCAAGCGCTGAAGGTTCGGCCGCGGCCCAGACCCCAAGCTTGCTGCAAAACGGCCACACGGTGAGGTTCGGCTACGTATCGTGAGCCGATGACGAGGCGCGCACCGCGGATGAAAGCCGACACCCGTGCACGTCGATCCGCCTGATTCTCCACATCGAAAGCCCATGGTGAACGACCCCTTCGACGTCGACAGTGAGGTCGCGCTCGACCTTCGCTCCGTCGATTGGGCACGAACCCCGCTCGGCGATCCGACCGATTGGCCGCAGAGCCTGACGACGGTGGTCCGCACGGTCCTCGCATCGCGCTTCTCGATGTGGATGGCGTGGGGTCCTGAGCTGACGTTCTTCTGCAACGACGCCTACCGCGCCGACACACTCGGCAAGAAGTACCCATGGGCGCTCGGCCGGCCGGCTCGCGAGGTCTGGGCGGAGATCTGGGACGACATCGGACCGCGGATCGACAGCGTCCTCGACACCGGGCAGGCGACGTGGGACGAGGCGCTGCTGCTGTTCCTCGAGCGCAGCGGCTACGTCGAGGAGACCTACCACACGTTCTCCTACAGCCCGCTCGCCGATGATGGCGGCGACATCGTCGGGATGCTCTGCGTCGTCACCGAGGACACCGAACGCGTCATCGCACAGCGGCGGATGGAACTGCTCCGCAACGTCGGGGCCGAGACGGCGATGATCCGCGACGAGACCGACTTCCTCACCGCGATCTGCCAGCAGCTCGAGTCCGACAAGCAGACACTTCCATTCACCTTCATCTACCTGTACGACGCCGACGAGACTTACGCCGAGCTGCGATGCGCAACCGGGGTCCCCGACGGCTCCGACCTCGCCCCGGACCTGATCGACCTCAATGCGCCGAGCGCGTGGCCGGCCGCCGACCTGCTCGAAGGAGAGGCCCTGGTCATCGGCGAGCTCTCGGCCCGCTTTGCTGACGTCCCGCGGGGTGACTGGCCGGACCCGCCGATCGACGCGCTGCTCGTCCCGCTGCGGGTCTCCGGTCAGGACCGGCCGATCGGCTTCGTCGTCACCGCGGTCAACCGCTATCGGCCGCTCGACGCGTCGTACCGGGCGTTCATCGACCTGCTCGTCGGCCAGATCGGCACCGGGCTCTCGAGTGCTCGGGCGTATGAAGCCGAGCGTGCGCGGGCCGACGCGCTCGCCGCACTCGACCATGCCAAGACGACCTTCTTCACGAACATCAGCCACGAGTTCCGCACGCCGCTGACGTTGCTGCTCGGACCGGCGGAGGACGCACTCGCCGACGCCGACAACGCACTGAATGTGCAGCAACGTGAACGCATCGAGATCATCAACCGGAACGGCCAGCGACTCCTCAAGCTCGTGAACACCCTGCTCGACTTCTCCCGGCTCGAGTCAGACCGCATGACGGCGCACTTCGAGCCGGTCGACATCTCCGCGGTGACGACCGAGCTTGCCGGTGCGTTTCGCAGCGCCGTGGAACGGGCCGGTCTCACCCTCAACATCGACTGTCAGCCGGTCGAGGCACCCGTGTTCATCGACCGGGAGATGTGGGCGAAGGTCGTCCTCAACCTGCTGTCCAACGCACTGAAGTTCACATTCGAGGGCAGCATCACCGTGACGGTCCGTCAGATCGCGAACCAGGTCGAGTTGGCCGTCACGGACACCGGCACTGGCATTGCGCCGGAGGCGATCGGGTCGTTGTTCGAGCGCTTCCAGCGAGTTGCGGGAGCGCGCTCGCGTTCCCACGAGGGGTCGGGCATCGGCTTGGCGCTGGTCGCGGAGCTGGTCGAGCTGCACGGCGGCATCGTCGCTGCCACGAGCCAGGTCGACGTGGGCAGCACGTTCCGTGTCGTGCTGCCAACCGGCTCGGAGCATCTGCCGGCGGAGCAGGTCTCGATGGACGCCGTCAACGACATCGACGCTGCGCGCGTCGCGAGCGGCTACCTCGCCGAAGCCAGCCGGTGGGGCGAGCCGGCGGGACCGGTCACGCCGTCGGAGGACCCGAACCGGCCCAGCGTGCTTGTCGTCGACGACAACGCCGACATGCGGGAGTACGTCGTACGCCTGCTGTCCACCGAGTACGCCGTGACCTGGGCAACCGACGGGATGGACGCGCTCGATCGAATCCGAGCCGCCGCGCCGGACCTGATTCTCACCGACGTGATGATGCCGCGGATGGACGGGTTCGAGCTGCTCGACACCCTCCGCGCCGATCCGGCCACCTCTGACATTCCGGTGGTGATGCTGTCGGCACGCGCCGGCGACGACGCCATGGTGGAAGGGCTCGAGGCCGGGGCCGACGACTACCTCGTCAAACCGTTCACCACTCGCGAGCTCCGGGCGCGCGTGCGGGCCAACCTCGAGCTCGAACGGGTCCGCCGGGCGAGGAATCTCGCCGAACGGAACCGGCGGATGCTGGCGCAGGCGCAGCGGCTGGCGCGACTCGGCAGCTGGGAGATCGACGTCGAGAGCGGCGTGATCACCGCCTCGGAGGACTTCTACGAGCAGCTCCAGCTCACCTCCGGTATCGATGCCGGGATGGCGATGGAGGAGGTCTTCAACCGCCAGGTCCATCCCGCGGACCGGGAGGTGGTGATTGCCGCCCTCGCCGCGTGCACAACCCACGGCACGCCGTTCGACAGCGAGTTCCGGGTACAACTCAACGATGGCGAGTGGAGAGTGCTGCATGCCATCGCCGAGCTCGAGCGCGACCCGGAGGGCACGCCGGTCCGGGTGCGGGGCAGCATCCAGGACGTCACCGAGCGGCGCGAAGCCGAGGCGGCTATCGCGGAGGCGGCGGCGGCGCGCGAAGCCTCCGAGCGCGAGCACCGGATCGCCGATCAGCTGCAGCGAAGCCTCCTGCCGCCGTCTGCCTTCCGCCCTGACCACCTCGAGATCGCGACGTACTACCGGGCCGGCGTAGAGGGCACCCAGGTCGGCGGCGACTGGTACGACGTGATCGAG
>JAFAZI010000149.1 GCA_019239875.1 Frankiaceae bacterium | reverse complement strand
CCCGCATCGGCTGTTGCCGGTCGATGGCGCTTGGCGAATCCGCCTGGCGTCTGGGCTCGCTTCGGCCGACGGCAGGACCTTCGTTCAGCCGGACTACAGCCAGAGCCTCGATTTCACCCAGGCGCAACGCGACGGCCTGCCGAACGTCTTCAACGTCACGTTCCGCCGGCTGCGGCAGGAGCCGCCAGTCTTTCGCAATGGTCAGACCGACGCGCAGATCCAGCAGTTCGCAAGCTCGACCACGGGCAACCCGATCAACAAGGCGCTCGGCGGTGCCGGCCTGGCACGGTTCATCACGGGCAACTTCTGGATGGAGGATCACCAGGCCGACGTTCTCGAGAATGGCGGGGACGTCTCGCACTTCTCGAGGGTCGTGCGGTGGTCAGCGCTGCGGCACCATGTGAAGACTGCGCAGCCGCGGCCGCGCGGGTACAGCAATCGCTGGTACGTCTCGCATCTGCATCTCGGTCAAGGGGTCGTGCCGGACAGCTCTTCGACTGCTTCGGGCGATCTGCTGCCGAACTATCTGAGCCGGGTCCAGCCGTACGCCGTGTACGTACCGCGTCACCTCAAGCTGCACCGGCACCGGTTGCCGCTGACCTGGATCCTGCACTCGCTCGGGGTGAACCTCAACCAGTACGGTGCGCTCAATCCCCGGCTGATCCAGCAGGAGTGCCAGCACCGTCATTCGATCTGCGCGACCACTGAGGGGCTCGGACCTGACGGCTGGTACTTCGACAAGTCGGAGCAGGATTTCTGGTCGGTGTGGCGGGCGCTTGCGACGTCCTATCGGCTCGATCCGCGCCGGGCCGTGATCTCGGGCTACTCGATGGGCGGCTGGGCGTCGTACAAGCTCGGGCTCGCGCATCCCGACCTGTTCAGTCAGGCGATGTCCCTCGAGGGGCCGCCCAACTGCGGCATCCGGCTGCTCGTCTTGAGCGGCGAGGAGATCGCCATCAAGAGCGGCGCCGGCGCAACCGGGCACTGCCGAGACGATGGCCGGACCCTTCCGCTGCTCGGCAACGCCCGCTGGCTGCCCTACACGATGACGCAGGGCGGCATCGACGAGCTCGTCCCTGCGCCGAGCAACCCGCAGCAAGCCAATCAGCTGCGCCAGCTCGGCCTTCGATACACGTTGTACTTTCTGCCCGCCGATGACCACCTGGTCTACGCGACACAGGACCGCTTCGGAGGAATCGTCGGCAACTTGGGGACGCGGGTCCCGAAGGTGAAACGAAACCCCGCGCGGATTCGCTACAGCTGGTATCCCGACCTCACAAGCCACCGGCTCGGTATCGGCGCGAGTACGGCGTACTGGGTGACGCGGATGGCCGCCGCGACGCGTGCCCCTGGCGCCATCGCGTCGATGCGGGTGCACTCGTTCGGCCGCCGCGACCGGGCGATCCGGCCGTTCAGTGTCGGCCCGACCGCGGTGACGACGCCGCTGCCCGCGACTCGCACCGGCGTGCGGTGGCACCGCGGTGCCCGGCCGGCCCGCCGCGACCGCCTGCGCCTGCGGCTGTCGCGCGTGAAGTCCCTGACCGTCAATGCGCGGCGGGCGGGGCTGGAGTGCCCGCGCGTGGTGGCGAACGCGGACCATCGAGTGCGGCTCGTGCTCACCCACCTTCGATCGGCCGGCGGGCATCGCCAGGTCGTGTCCCTGGGCAAGGGCCGATCGGTACGGCGCCCGGACTGCTCGTAGCGATCCGTCCTCGTTCGCGCTGATCGCAGCGGGCCGGGCCGGGGTGGTCCGACATCCAGCGGCGCTGCCGGCTCGCGTGAGCTCGTCGGTACCGTGACGCGATGGACCTTCGGGCGGCCTCGGCGGCCGACGTCGAGGCGTGCCTGGCGGTGCAACGCCGATCCGCCGTGGTCGGATACGCACACATCTTTCCGCAGCGGGAGTACCCATTTCCCGATGACGTCGTGCGCGCCGAGTGGGCTGATCGACTCGCGCGCGGAGTGCGGGTCACGCTGGCCGTGGTCGACGGCGAGCCGGTGGGAACGATCAGCGTCCAGCCGCCGCGCCTGGAAACCTTGTTCGTCGTACCCGAGCAGTGGGGTAGCGGGATTAGCGTTGCCCTGCACGACGCGGCGCTGGACCACATCCGCGCGGCCGGGTGCTGTGCGGCCGAGTTGGACGTGATGGCCGACAACGTTCGGGCCCGGCGGTTCTACGAGCGGCTGGGCTGGACGCCCGACGGGCGCGTCGAGACCTCACCCTTCCCGCCGTACCCGAAACTCGTCGGCTACCGGCTCGACCTCGGCGGAGGTGTCAAGATCGAGGGGTGAAGCGTGACGAGCGGTTGATGCTCGTCGGGCTGAGCCTGTTGTCCGCGTTCCTCGTCGGGGAACTGATCGCCGCGGTCCTCGCGGACTCCTTGGCCCTGCTCGCCGACGCCGGGCATATGGCGACCGACGTCTTGGCACTCGGCGCCGCCTTGCTGGCTGCCAGGCTCGCGCGCCGTCCTGCGGTCGGGCACTGGACGTTCGGCCTGGCCCGCGCAGAGGTGCTGTCAGCCCTGTTCAACGGAGCGACGTTGTTCGTCGTCGCGTGCATCGTGAGCGTGGAAGCAGTACGCCGGCTGGTTCACCCGCCGGACGTCACCGGGGGCGCGCTCGTCGTGGTCGCGGTGATCGGGCTCGCCGTCAATCTCGTCGTCCACGCGGTCCTGCATCGTGGCGACCACCACTCGATCAACATGAAGGGGGTCGTCGCGCACGTCCTGACCGACGCGTACGCCTTCGCGGCGACGATCGTTGCCGGCGTCATCGTGATGACGACCGGCTGGCACCGGGCTGACCCGGTGGCCTCACTCGTGGTCGTCGCGCTGCTGCTGCGAGCCGCGCACGGCCTGATCCTCGAGTCGGGTCGGGTCCTGCTCGAGGCGGCGCCGAGCGAGCTCGACCTCGCGCTGGTACGGCGGCACCTCATGGACGCCGACTACGTGATCGACCTCCATGACCTGCACATCTGGACGGTGACGTCCGGCCTGCCCGCGCTGTCGGTGCACGTCGTCATCTCGGATGAGTGCTTCACGACGGGGCGCGCGCCGCAGCTGCTCGATGAGCTGCAGGCCTGCCTGGCCGGACACTTCGACGTCGAGCACTCGACCTTCCAGCTCGAGCCGGCGGGGCACGCTGAGCACGAGGCCGCGACTCACCACTGAGTGGTTACGACGACGGCGGTGTCGTGGCGGACCCGACAACGGCGAGGCACTGGATCGAGGCGTCACAGCTGACTCCGTCGACCACGTGCAGTCCGGCGAGCCGGCCGACCAGGCGGTCACGCGCCGCGATCGAGATACCGGGGATCAGGATCAACCGGTAGGACGCCGGTGCCGAGGACTCGGGCACCGAGGCCCAGCACGTGTAGAGCCGCTGGAACTCGTGGAAGGCCTCGCGGTGCGACTCGAAGTACACCCGCTGGATCAGTGCGGTGGCCCGCAGCTTTCGGCCCAGCGCCGCTGCTTGTCCCGGCGAAACGTTGTCCCGCAGGAAGACGGAGACGTCGACCGTCCCCTTCCAGGGGGAGGTGCGGCCGACCGACTGGCCGTTGGCGGCGGTGCACGCGCTCGGCGTCGCTACCGGCAGGGCGAGGAACGCGGCCAGGTCTGGGCGCGGCCGGGGGCTCGGTGCGGGCGATGGTGTCGAGGACCCGCTGCAGGCTGCGGTCGTCGCCGCGAGCAGCGCGGCGATCACGGCGGCTCGCACGAGCTCAGTTCCGGCGAAACAGGCGGAGCATCGCGTTGCCGAAGAACACGACCCACCACACGACGCCGGTGAGGAAGACGACGCCGATCACGAGCAGGGCCAGGTATCGCACCTGCCCAACCTATCGGCACCACCTGAAATTCAGGCGACCGGTGCTGGTGCGGATGTGACGCATGAGGCACACTGGTGGCAGCACACGCGTCGGCGCCTGTGTGTCGTGCCGCTGGGGAAGGCGATTCACGACACAACGGAGGTCACGGTGAGCGCTAGAGGTGTGCTGTATGTGCATTCCTGCCCGCCTGCGGTGCGGCCCCACGTCGAGTGGGCGATCGCAGGTGTCCTCGGTGTGCCCGTGAAGCTCGAATGGCACGAGCAGCCGCTGGTCCCTGGCTGCCTTCGCTCACAGTCAGGGTGGCGGGGCCCGGCCGGCACCGCCGGTCGGATCGCGGCGGCGCTCCGCGGCTGGCCGCTGGTTCGCGCCGAGGTCACCGAGGAGCCGAGCGAGGGCTGCGACGGCGAGCGCTACTCGATGACGCCCGACCTGGGCATCTTCCGGTCCGCGATGAGCGCCAACGGCGATGTCCTCGTGCAGGAAGACCGGCTCCGGGCTGTATTGACGGAGGCCGACGATGCGCCGACCCTGCGTCACGCGCTGGACCGGCTGCTCGGCTCACCGTGGGATGCCGAGCTCGAACCGTTCCGGTGCAGTGGCGATGGAACCCCGGTGCGCTGGCTGTCCGCCGCGGTGTAGGTGCCGGGCGCGGCTGTCCCTAGGTCGCGTCACCACGCAGCGGGATGGATGAACTCGGCGGCCGGGCGGCGCAGCCACTGGGTGATTCGCATCGTGAGCTCGAGGTCAGCGAGGCGTGCCGTACGCAAGTTCGTCAATCGGCTCGGCGAGCACCCGAGCTCGTTGGCAAGTGCTGACCACGTTAGCCCGCGCTCGGCGCGCTGCTCGTTGACGGCCGCATGCAGCTGACTCAGGTCCCAGCGAAGACGGCGGTCCGATCCAGCCGCAGGCAGTGACGTCTGACCGACGTCCGCGACGTCCCCGATCAGGAAGTCCTCGGGTGCTCGGTCGAGCCAGCGCAGCATGAACATCGCGTATTGGCAGGAGATCGTGCCGCGTTGCTGCACCCTGACGACTGCACCTGGGCAGATCGAGTGGCCGGCAGCCTCGGCGGCATTCAGCGCCTCGGACTGCGCCCACAGCGCTTCGGCCAGTGCCGGCCAATCCAGCTCGCGCTCGCGTCGCTGCGCATCGAGCGCGGCGAACATCGCACCACAGTCGAACCTGGGCAATGAGGCGGTGGCAGGCTCAGTCCTCACCGGATCCCTCGAACGTGACGAATCCGACGACGACCAGCACCGCCGCCACCACGAAGAGGCCGACGCCGACGAAGATCAACGCGGTACCGACAGTGTTGATGGCAACGCTCCGCAGCCCCTGCACGGTCTCGAACCCGATCAATGCCAGCCCGACCAGCCCGATGATCATTGCTGTCGGGGAGAGCCCGCGTCGAATCACGACGTCACGCTACAGTCCGCGCGTGCAGCGGCACGCGTACGAGCTCGTCGAGGTCGCACTCGACCGCCCCGGGGCTACCCCGGGGTTGATTCGTCATGTCAGGCATTCCTTCGCACGTGCGGCGGCGCACTCCGTGCACGCAAGCACGCGCACGGCAGGACTGGTCGGACGCGTGCCGCTGCCGCCGGCATGAGCACGTCGCGCGCGTCGGTGGCGAACGCGCTGGCTGCCGCCCTGCTCGACGGTGAGTGGAAGTCGGTCACGACGCTTGCGGGTCGTGGCGCGCGGGCGCTGGGGGTGAGCCAGCGCCGCCTGGGTGCGGTCGCCGGCGATGTCCTGGCGGCCTACCGGGAGCCTCCGCTCGACCGCAGACGCGAGCTGTCGTCGTACCTGCTCGAGCTGCCGTCGTTCCACGTGCTGTGGGAGGGCCCGGGCCGGCCACCAATCGTCCAACGTCATCGCCTGCCGCTTGCCGACATGGGGCGGGCGCGGTGGCCGGTGCCGACGATCGCCACGTCACTCGAGCTCGCGTCCTGGGCGGAGGAGGATCTGAGCGTTCTGGACTGGTACGCCGACGTCCGCTCCCTCGAGCGATCGGCCGCACCGAAGCTGCGCCACTACGACCGTGAGTGGCGTTACAACCGCCGTGGCGGCGTCCGACTGCTCGAGCGCCCGCGCTCACGCATCAAAGGTCTGCAACGTCGAGTCCTGCGCGAGATGCTGGACGTTGTGCCGGCGCATGGCGCCGCCCACGGTTTTGTCGCTGGCCGTTCGGTGGTCAGTTTCGTGACGCCTCACGTCGGTCGCGATGTCGTGGTGCGGCTGGACCTCACGGCGTGTTTCGCCAGCATCACCGCTCCGCGAGTGTTCGGTGTGTTCCGGATGCTCGGCTATCCCGAGGCGGTGGCGCACACCCTGACGGGCCTTTCGACGACAGTGGTGCCGCGTGATGTCCTGCGTTCGGCGCCGCAGGCTCTGCGCAACGAGGACCTCGACGCTCGCCGCTGGCTGTTGACGAGACTCGCCGAGCCCCATCTACCGCAAGGCTCACCCACGTCGCCGGCACTCGCCAACCTCGTGCTGTTCCACCTCGACGCCCGGTTGAGCGGGCTAGCGGCTGCGGCTGGCGCGTCGTACTCGAGGTACGCCGACGACCTTGCCTTCTCCCTTGACGGGACGGACGCGGTGCGACGTGCGAAGCGACTGGTGGCATCCGCTCGATCCGTCGTCGCCGATGAGCGGCTGCGACTCAACGATGCCAAGACGTCGATCACCCGCCGCAGTCAACGCCAGGTGCTGTGCGGTGTCGTCGTGAACGACAAGCCCGCAGTCGAGCGACGTCGACGGGAGTCCCTGCGAGCCGCGCTCCACAACATCCGCCAGCACGGCCCCGAGTCTCAGAACCGTGCCGGGCATGAAGACTTTCGCGCCCATCTGCTCGGCGAGATCGCATGGGTCAGCGCCGTCAACCCCGATCACGGCGAGCGGCTGCGCAGCGAGTTCGCGCAGATCACCTGGTCCGAGCTCGGTCCGGGCGCAAGCCAGCCGTGACCTCGTCGACGAGTCGCGCCGCGGCATCCTGGCCAGCTGTCACGAGATGCTCCGAGTGCTGTCCGAGGACCGCACCGAACATCACGACGGTGTGACCGCGCACCTGACGCACCACGTTGAAGACGAAGCAACCACCGGCCGCCTCGTCGGAACCGGTCTTACCGCCGACGAACCCGCCGTGGCCGACCAGACGGTCGGTGTTGACCACGAGCCCGGCCACCGGAATCGTCGCCCTCGGCATCGCGACGATCGACGCGAGCGTGGGCTCGCGGAACGCGGCACGCGCGAGCCGGATCTGGTCCCGCGCCGTCGAGACAGTCGTGTCGGCGAGCCCACTGGGGTCGGTGTACGTGGTGTCGGTCATGTGGAGTCGCTGTGCCTCGGTGTTCATCATCGCCACGAAGCTCGGAACATCGCCCGCGACGTGCTCGGCAAGTGCCATCGCGATGTTGTTGGCGGACGGCAGCAGGATCGCCTCGAGCGCCGCTCGCTCACTGATCAGCTCGCCGGCGACGACCGGCACATATGACTGGCCGGACGCCGCGTCGTCTCGGCTGAGCTGTTCGTCGGCCGCCGTCATGGTCATGGTGAATCCCGACGACTCATCGCTCAGCGGATAGCGCTCGAGGACGACGTAGGCCGTCATCACTTTCGCGACGCTCGCGATCGGCACCGGGGTACGACGAGGCGCCGACAGTCGCGTGCCAACCCCTCGGATCGCGATCCCGGACTGGCCCTCCGCCGGCCAGTTGATGTGCATCCGGCTGAATCTCGACGGGCGGGTCGGTCCGGTCGTGGCCTCGGGCCACCACGCGACGATGAGAGCGAGGATCGCGAGACCGCCGACGAGGGCGAACGCGACTGCCGGACCTGGACTGCGGTGTCGATACGTCAGGCTCACGGAGACGACAGTGGCGACCGATGGTTATGCGGGCCGTCAGTCGACGGCTTATGCCTCCCTTATGTGTGCGACCGGATAATGGCGTGAGGACTGAGAGGACGGGTCACGTGCGTGTCTTGATCGCCGAGGACGAGCAGCTGCTCGCCGACACGATCGCCGATGGCCTCCGACGCCTGTCGATGGCCGTCGACGTCTGCTACGACGGTCAGGCCGCCATCGATCTCGTGAGCACCCATCGGTACGACGTGGCGGTGCTCGATCGCGACATGCCGATGCGCAGCGGTGACGAGGTGTGTCGCACCATCCTCGAGTCCGAGGACACCGTGCGGGTCCTGATGCTCACCGCAGCGAGTGGCATCCGGGATCGCGTCGAAGGTCTCGGTATCGGCGCCGACGACTACCTCACGAAGCCGTTTGCGTTCGCGGAGCTCGTGGCGCGAGTCCAGGCACTGAGCCGACGCTCCCGCCCCGCTCTCAAACCGGTCCTCGAGAGATCGGGCGTCGTACTCGACCCCGCGCACCACTTCGCGTCACGTGACGGCCGCGTGCTCGATCTGACGCCGAAGGAATTCGCCGTGCTGGAGGTGATCCTGCGCGCCGAGGGAAGCGTCGTGAGCGCCGAAGACCTCCTCGAGCAGGCATGGGACGAGCACGCCGACCCGTTCACCAATGCCGTGCGGGTCGCGATGATGACGTTACGTCGCAAGCTCGGCGAGCCGGCGATCATCGAAACGGTTCCCAAGGCCGGCTACCGGCTCGCGTAGTGAACAAGCTCCTGACCGCTCGCCGCCGGATCGTCATCGGATGTCTCGCCATGGCTGCAATCGGCTACTACGCGATTCGCATCTACGGCCTGATCGAGCGCCACGTCTCCTGTTCGTCGATCGCAGTCCGTGCGACCCACACGTGCGGCCTCGGGATCCGCCATCTCACCTGGGCGCGGTTCGGCATCTTCCTGATGCTGCTAGCGCTGATCGTGGCTGCTGCTGCGTTGATCGCTCGCTGGGCGCTGCGG
This sequence comes from Frankiaceae bacterium, assembly GCA_019239875.1. GTDB lineage: Bacteria > Actinomycetota > Actinomycetes > JAFAQI01 > JAFAQI01 > JAFAZI01. The sequence continues at coordinate 12,021 of JAFAZI010000149.1, read as the reverse complement.
CCGTTCCACGCCCTCACCGCCATGGTCGAGCGTCTCGGGCCGCAAAACCTCGTGGAGCGGGGCGAGGGCGCCGAAGCGACCGACGAACATGGTCGACTGACCGCGGCGATCAACAACATGATGGACCGGCTCGCCGCGGGTTACGAAGGGCAGCGCAGCTTCGCGGCGAACGCCTCGCACGAGCTCCGGACGCCGCTTGCGATTCAGCGCACGCTGATCGAAGTCAGCATGTCCGAGGCGCGGACGCCGAAGCAGATTGCTCTGCTGACCGACCAGCTGCTCGCCACCAATGAGCGAAACGAGCGCCTCATCGAAGGCCTCCTCGTCCTCAGTGAGAGCGACCGCGGGCTCGCGTCGCGCACACCGCAACGGCTGGACGAGATCGTCGAGGAGGTGGTTGCGGCTCATGCCGACCTTGCGACCCGTGCCAACGTCTCGCTGTCGACCAACCTGCACGAGCGAACTGTGGCGGGCGAGCGAGTACTGCTCGAGCGACTGGTCACGAACCTGGTGCGCAACGCGATCACCTACAACATCGAAGGCGGGCAGGTGACGGTGTCGGTGGGCGCCGATCCTGCGCTCTCGGTCGAGAACACCGGCGCCGCGATCCCGGCCGAAGAGGTCGGCTCGCTCTTCGAGCCGTTCCGGCGAGGGACCGCGGACCGGACGCACAAGGGCGGGGGAGCCGGCCTCGGACTCACGATCGTGCGGTCAATCTGCCACGCGCATGACGGCGCAGTTGTCGCGCATCCTGGCGCGCATGGTGGATTGCGCGTCGACGTTCGTTTGCCCTGAACGGTCAGCCGAGCAGGCGATCGCCGAAGAACTCGAGCACTTGGTCGAGTGCCGCCCGGGTCGGCGTACCTTCCCTGTCGTCAAGGTGCTCGGTCAGCACTGAATGAGCGATCTTGGGGTGACCGTGCGGGTTTCCCTTTGACGAGTCGAGCTCGACCCCGATGAAGGCATCTCCCAACTCCCGCCGCAACGTCTCGAACCGGTCGCGTGGGGCCATCGGGTCACCCGAGAATCGAAGTCCGAGTACGCAGGTGCCCGCGGCTGCTCGTTCTTTCACCCGGGTGAGTTCGGACGCTGAGAGCGGGAGCGCAGCCTTGCGCCTGCTTCCAAGCGGGAACGGCACCGATGGCTGGCTGAGCACCGGGGCGACGACGGTGTCGTCGACCATCATGCCGAGTGCGAATCCGCCGGTGAAACACATCCCGACAACCCCGACGCCAGGTCCACCGCACCGCTTGTGCTCTGCGGCGGCGAGGGCGCGGAGCCAGGTCGTGATCTCGCCCGAGGAGTTCGTGGCCAGCTTGTTGAACTCGCGGGAGATGCAGACGCTCGCGAGCGTCTTCATCGCGTAGGCCTGACTCATCTCCTTGCCAGGTTCGCCGAACAGATGTGGCATCACCGCGGTCATTCCGCGCGCGACAACCTTGCGGGCGAATCCGGCGACTCCTGGGGTGATGCCGGGGATCTCGGAGATGACGATGACCGCGGGGCCGTCACCTTGCCGATAGATGTCCTTGGTCTTGCCGTCAGCGGTGAACGGCTCACGGGCGAAGTCGCTCAGCGGATCACTCATGATCGACATCGTGCCCGACACCGTGGCGACGGGTTCATCGAGGTCAGGTTTCGGCGGACGGGCGCTGCGCGGGGATCAGGCATTGCACCGGCTCGACAAGCACGTCGACGATGTCGTCGTCGAGCGCACCCGCGACAAGTAGCCCGCAGGCCGCGTCGACGCACAGTCCGAGCACCCGTGCGGTCAGCTCGTCACGCTCGCGAGACCGGCACACGGTGCAGTAACGGTGGAGGCCTTCCGCGCCGCTGCATTGCACCAGCTGCCAGATCCGGTGGCGAGAGGTCAAGACCGCGGCATTCCACGCCTCGTCCCGCGCGGCACATCGCATGTCCTCGTCGACGTCTTGCGATGCGACGAGGATCGATGCGTACTCGGCGGCGGCGGTGGCATCGTGGCAGCGGGCGGCGAGGCGCGGAATCGCGTCGAGCAGCAAGGCGACATCGGCAGCGCGCGCCCCGAGGTCGGGATCAACGACGTGGTCCGTTGCATAAACGCTTCGCCACGCCTTCATCAGCGTGCCGTGCTCCGCTGGTGTGAGGATCGGCTGGGCATAGGCCGCCGCGATCGCATCGCGCATCGCTTTCAGCGCAGTGGAGACGACGTCCGGGTCGACCGTGAGGAACCCGTCATCGCCGGCAAGATCCGCCGCGTGGATCTCCGGTGCGAACAGTGACTGCGCAGTCTCGAAGCAGGTGAGGACCTCGACCACGAGCGGCGAGTCCGGCTCGAGGGAGCGCCGTCGTGCCTCGGCGAGCAACGTCGTGTTGTGCCAGGCGTCGGCCAGTGCCTCGAGCTCGCCATCGGTGACGCATGGAAGGCGCGACAAGATGCCGCGGATCTCCGGTGCGTTCGGGTGCGCGTCCAGACCGCCGATCGGCAGCGTCGTCCTGCGGTGTCCCACACGGCAATCTTGCGGCGGATGTGTCAGCAAACCGCGCAGAACACGCCGTGATCACCCGTTCGTTTCAGGCGACGTCGGCGGCGAGCCGAGGCCGTACTTTTCGATGGCGCGCTGTGGCTCCTCGGCTTTGACCTGACCGAGCCGAGCGAGCTCGGTCAGCGTCGCGAGGACGATCGACTCGGCGTCGACGGAGAAGAACCGGCGCAGCGCCTCACGGGTGTCCGATCGGCCGTACCCGTCGGTGCCCAACGACGACCAGTCCTGTGGCACCCACTGCGCGATCTGATCGGGAACGGCGCGCATCCAGTCACTGACCGCGATCACCGGCCCGGGGGCAGCCTCGAGCTGGTGGGTGATGAAGGGAGTCCGATGCGGTGCGCCGGTTCCGGCAGCCGCGGCGAGTCGGTTCTGCTTGTCGCACTCCAGTGCCTCACGTCGCAGTTCGGTCCAGGATGTGGCACTCCATACGTCTGCTGCGACGCCCCACTCGGCGGCAAGCATCCGTTGCGCGTCCAACGCCCAGTGAATCGCCGTACCGCTCGCGATCAGCTGCGCGCGTGGCGCGTCTCCGTTACCGGTGACCTCCGGCGCGGCCGCGAAGCGATACAGCCCGCGCAGCACCTGCTCGTCGAGATCAGGAAGATCCGGCGCGGGCGGCTGCGGCTTCGGCTCGTTGTAGACCGTCAAGTAGTAGAACACCTGATGGTCCGGGTCGACCTTCTCGCCGTACATGCGTTGCAGGCCGTCCTTGACGACGATCGCCAGCTCGAACGCGAACGCCGGGTCGTAGGAGATGCATGCCGGATTCGTGGCGGCCAGCAGCAGCGAGTGGCCGTCCTCGTGCTGCAGTCCCTCGCCGTTCAACGTCGTGCGGCCTGCTGTCGCGCCGAGCAGGAAGCCGTTCGCGAGCTGGTCGCCCATCGCCCACATCAGGTCGCCCGTGCGCTGGAACCCGAACATCGAGTAGAAGACATACACCGGGATCATCGGTTCGCCGTGCACGGAGTACGACGATCCGGCCGCGATGACGCTCGCCATCGAACCGGCTTCGCTGATGCCCTCGTGCAAGATCTGGCCTTGCGTGTCTTCGCGGTAGGACAGCAACATCTCCGCGTCGACGGGGTCGTACCGCTGGCCGTGCGTCGAGTAGATCTTCGCGCTCGGGAACATCGCGTCCATACCGAACGTCCGCGCCTCGTCGGGGATGACGGGCACGAAGCGTCGTCCGATGGTCTTGTCCTTGACGAGGTCCTTCAGCAGGCGGACGAAGGCCATCGTCGTTGCCACCGACTGCTTGCCCGAACCCTTGCGGAAGATGTCGTACACCTTGTCGCCGGGCAGGACGAGCGGCTTGCACCGGTTCATGCGAGACGGCAGGAAGCCGCCGAGCGCACGCCGGCGCTCGAGCATGTACTGGATCTCGTCGCTCTCCTCACCAGGGTGGTAGTACGGCGGGAGATTGCCTTCGAGGTCCTTGTCGGGGATCTCGAGATAAAGCCGATCCCGGAACTCCTTGAGCTCCGGTTTGGTGAGCTTCTTCATCTGGTGCGTGGCGTTGCGCGCCTCGAAGTCCTTGCCGAGGGTCCAGCCCTTGATGGTGTGGGCGAGGATCACCGTCGGTTGGCCGACGTGCTCGCGGGCCGCCTTGAACGCGGCGTACACCTTCCGGTAGTCGTGGCCGCCACGCGAGAGCCGAGTGATCTCCTCGTCGGTCAGGTGCTCGACCATCTTGCGCAGGCGCGGGTCGCGGCCGAAGAAGTCGTCCCGGATGAAGGCCCCGTCGCTGACTGAGTACTTCTGGAACTGACCGTCGGGCGTGGTGTTCATCGCGTTGACGAGCACGCCGTCCGCGTCGCGGGCGAGCAGCTCGTCCCACTCCCGACCCCACACCACCTTGACGACGTGCCAACCCGCGCCGCGGAAGTAGGACTCGAGCTCCTGGATGATCTTGCCGTTCCCGCGAACCGGACCGTCGAGGCGCTGCAGGTTGCAGTTGACGACGAAGGTGAGATTGTCGAGCTCCTCGCGAGCGGCGACACCGAGGGCGCCGAGCGACTCGACCTCGTCCATCTCACCGTCGCCGAAGAAGCCCCACACATGTGCGCGTGACGTGTCTTTGATCTGGCGATCATGCAGATACCTGTTGAAACGGGCCTGGTAGATCGACTGGAGCGGTGACAGGCCCATCGAGACGGTGGGGAACTCCCAGAACTCCGGCATCAGGCGGGGGTGGGGGTACGACGGCAACCCGCCGCGACTGATCTCCTGGCGGAAGCCGTCGAGGTGTGACTCGGACAGCCGCCCTTCGAGGAACGCGCGGGCGTAGATGCCGGGGGAGCCATGGCCCTGGATGTAGACCTGGTCGCCGGACTCGCCGCCCTCCTTGCCGCGGAAGAAGTGGTTGAAGCCGACCTCGTAGAGGCTCGCCGACGAGGCATACGTGGCGATGTGGCCACCGACGTTGGTCAGGGTGTTCGCCCGCGAGACCATGATCGCGGCGTTCCAGCGGATGTAGGCACGGATCCGCCGCTCGATGAACTCGTCGCCGGGGAACCACGGCTCCGCCTCGGCCGGAATGGTGTTCACGTAGTCCGTCGAGCGCAGGGCCGGCACGCCAACCTGCCGTTCCCGGGCTCGCTCGAGCAACTTCAGCATCAGGAATCGCGCCCGCCTCGGCCCCGCGGCGTCGATGACGCCGTCGAGCGAGTCCAGCCACTCTTGGGTTTCGGTGGGGTCTACATCGGGGATTTGACTGGGTAAGCCGTCGCTGATCACCGAGTAGCGGTTGCGTCCGGAAGCCATGGTCTGACGGTACGCCGCAAAGCGGGGGACCTGTCAGCGTGGCAGCCCTTGATTCTGGGCGGCTGCCACGTGGACAGGTCGGCGTCCGAACGACATTCGACTTGCGTTTGCGGCGTGCAACCGGTGGACTGTGGCCCATCGACAGCATCCGAAGCACGTTCGACCGGGTACACGAAGGAGGCAACCGCTCGTGAGCGGCACCGCCGGCGGCGCGGGTACCCCGCACGGCCTCGCGGACAAGTTGGGTATCGCCGCGGGCATGGTTGTCCAAGAACTCGGCTGGGACGAGGACTGCGATGACGAGTTCCGCCAGACCGTAGCCACCTGCTCAGGATCAGAGATCGTCGACGAGGACTACGACGACGTCGTCGACGTCGTCCTGCTCTGGTGGCGCGAAGGCGACGGCGACCTCGTCGACGCCCTCGTTGACGCGCTGACTCCCCTCGCCGACCACGGCGTGATCTGGTTGCTGACGCCGAAGGCTGCCCGCGACGGTCACGTCGAGCCGAGTGATGTCAGCGAGGCCGCTCCGACGGCGGGGCTGCAGCAGACCTCCAGCATCTCGGCGGCGGCCGATTGGAACGGCGCCCGCTTGGTGTCGCCGAAGGCGGCTCGCGGGAAGGGTCGCTAGGTTGCTGGAGATCGGCGACGAGGCTCCCAACTTCACCCTGCGCGATCAGCACGGCCAGGACCAGTCGTTGTCGGCCCGCCGGGGCGATCGAAACGTCCTGCTCGTCTTCTACCCGTTCGCATTCACCGGTGTGTGCACCGGTGAGATGAAGGCTCTCCAAGCCAACAGCTGGGAGTGGGAGCGCGCGGGCACCGACGTTCTCGCGATCTCCTGTGACAGCGTGCCGTCGCTGCGCGCCTTTGCTGATCAGGAGGCTTTGGCCTTTCCGCTGTGCTCGGACTTCTGGCCGCACGGAACGGTGTCGGCGACGTACGGCGCTTTTGACGACAAACTCGGCGCCGCGGGCCGCGCGACGTACGTGATCGACAAGCAAGGCGCGATCCGGTGGACGGTCCACACCGCCATCGCGGACGCACGGGAGATCGACGACTACATCAAGGCACTGTCCGACGTCTGATGCCCTGCTACCGCTGCGCGACGCGCCAGACGGATCCCGGTAAGGGTCCGAGTGACTGGAAGCGCGGCGTACGCGACGGCGTCCAGGTGCTGGTCTGTCCGGACTGCCAGCGCCTTCACGACTGGCAGGCCGACCTCGACGCGTGCGCGGAATGCGGCTCATCGTCGTTGGTGCGGCAGCTGGGGGAGACTCGCTGCAGGGCGTGCGGCTCGACGGTCGCTGAGGTCGGCGGGGCACCCCCCGTCGACGAGGCGCTCGCTTCAGACGTATCGGCCGCGCTCGACCGCCGGTTTCGCTCGTATCCTGACTCGCAGGTCCCATAGCTCAGTTGGCTAGAGCGCTGCCCTTACAAGGCAGATGTCGGCAGTTCGAGTCTGTCTGGGACCACCGCTAGCGATCCTCGGTTTCGCGTCGCTCGACGCGTAGCGCATAGCCGCCCCAGAAGGCGATCGCGAGGATCAGGTAGGTCGCGAACAGGTAGCTCAGGTAGCTGACATGGTGCAGGTAGCTGCCGCCGCCCGACACCGGGTGGAGCAACAGGTGCACGAAGCCGAACGACCCGAAGGTGATCAGCGCCACCCATGCCGCGCGCGACCAGCTGAACAGCGGCGCGCCTTCCAGGAACGCGATCGGGATGAGCTCGAAGGTGAGGACTTGGATGCCGGCCGCCACCATGGTGGTGAGGGCGACCGCGAGCAGGCTGCCGCCGAAACCATGCGCGACAGAGCTGTCGACGATCGCCGAGCGGAGGAAGTAGGCGCCGATGATCGCGGCGGCGACCACCGCGTCGGCCACCGCGATCGCGTGCCCCTCCTCGGCGTCGCGCCCCTGTTGCGCGCTCACCAGACCGACGAGCGAGCCGAGCAGCAGACCAGGCTGCAGACCGATGAGCCGCGACAAGACAACGCAGCCCAGCCCGACCATCGCAAACCCGGGGAACACCCTGACCGTCGCGTCCAGGTCGTAGGTCCGCCTGAGGAAGGTTCGCTGGACGACGACGCGGATCACGAGCAAGGCCCCGAGCCCGGCCGCGAGCCCGAGGGCGAGCGCGACCGAGGAGAGGTTGAAACCGAAGGTCGGCTGCAGGAAGCCGTACAGCACTCCGGCGACAAGCGCAGCCATTGCCAGCCGGGCGAGGATTGGGACGCGTTCGATCCACGTGCCTAGCCGGTCCAGTCTGAGCGCGCGACGTAGCCCGCCCGCCGCGGAGCCGAGATGGTCGGCGTTGATCAGCGACGTCCGGTTGATGATCGTGATGGGCAGGCTGAGCAGCGCGACGAGCAGGACGCCTGCGAGCAGGTCCTCGCCTACCTCTTTGCCGTTGGCGAACGCTTCGGACGGCGATGGGATCGAGTGCGCGAAGGCGACCGCGGCTTTCGCTGGTGAGTGCGTCACCCCAGTCGATGGCGGCGGTGCCCCGCGCGCCAGTGTCGGGGGCGGTGTGGCAGTCGGTCGCAAAAACTTCGGCGGCGGGTGCTTGTGGTGCCGGTGTCTGACGGCGGGGTGCTGATGTGGTCGGTGTCGGGCGTGGGTCGAAGCCCCGGCGCTCGGTGAGCGACGGCCGGCGGGATGAGGGTGCCGCGAGCCGGTCGGGTGCGTCGGCGTGGGTTTCGTCGACGCCGATGGAGTGGCGGTGGGCGCCGTCGCGGGCGCGTCGACCGCCGCGTCACCCGGCCCGAACGAGAGGTTGTCGATGAGCACGTTCGGCGCGGTCTGACCGTTGATGCCGATGCATCCATCGGTACCGATCATCATCGGTGTCTGGTTGTCGAGCACCACGGTGGCGTTGGTCTGACCCGTCGTGGTGTGCCCGTCGACCGCAACGCCCACTTGGTCGCCCGACCGACCGATCAGGACCTCGTGCCATTTGCCGTCGTACACCGGCGTCGGGTTGTCGACATGGCGGCCGAAGTTGTTGTTCGAGTCCTGGATCTCAAACTCGACGCCGCCGGACGCCAATGTGGTCAGGTCCCAGAACGACCCCGCGTAGCAACCCGTCCGCTTGCTCACCAGCACCTGCGGCGGCGAGTCGCTCGGATCCAGCCTGAGCCACAGCCGGATCGTGAAGTCACTGGTCCCGAAGTTGCCGACATCCGCACTGGTCGACGTCAGGTGGTCCGAGGGCGTGATCCAGAACGATCGGTCACCAGCAACCCCGGACAGCCCGGCGGCGTAGTGAGGCCGGTCCGACCACGTCAGCTTGGGACCGCCGAAGGCATCCTTCGTCGTCCCGTCAGCGGCGAAGAAGTGCTTTGCGGAGTCCGTCGCCGCAACCGCCGCCGCCAGTCCGAACAGTCCCCCGATACCCACAGCACACGCGAGGACGGCGGCGGCGATGCCGCGTCGGTGCCCTCGTGTCGACATGCCCCCGCCCGCTGACGACCGTCCTTACCGGCAGAAATCTAGCGGTTGTGCATCAGTGGTGGTGGTGGCGGTGACGAAGAGCAAACGTGGTGATGGCCTTGGCGAACGCTCGGGCCAACCGATGCTGGAACCTCTTCGACGTCATCAGTTTCGCGTCGGTCGCGTTGCGCATGTTGCCGCACTCGATCAAGACCATGGGCACCTTCGTGAGGTTGAGACCCGCGAGGTCGTTGCGGTGGTTGAACCCGTTCGAGCCGTCGTAGGTGCTGGTCGGCATCGCCGTGCCGTTCAGCACCTTGCGGCGCAACACGTGTCCCCAACGGTCCGAGGAGTGGATGACGTGCTTGTTGTAGCGGTCGCGCACGGGGAGGAGGATCGCGAAGCCGCGCCCGCTCGAGGGCCCGCCGTCGCCGTGGATGTCGATGCCGACGTCGGCGTGCGCCTGGTTGATGATGCGAGCCCGACGGTTCACGCACGGCCCCACGCCATGGTTGTTGTGGCGCGTCATGACGACATGTGCGCCTTCGGCTTTGAGGAGCGCGCGGAGCCGTTTCGCCACGCGCCAGGTGAACTTCGGCTCGGTGTAGCCGCCGTTGGTCGAGGTGCCAGTCGTGTTGCAGTCCTCGCGCTCGCGGCCGTTCCAGATCTGGCGATGCAGATACGCGGGGTCGGTGTAGTTCTTTCCGTTGTGGCCGGGGTCGATGCCGACCGTCTTCCCCGCGAGCGGCTTGCGACGGCTGGTGGCGCCCGGCACGTCCGTCTGCACGGCTGCCGGCGGAGCCTGCGAGCGAGGCCCCGCGACCGCCGGTCGGACGGATGTCGAGCCTGACGCGCAGCCGATGGCAGCCACCAAGACGGCGACGCCGAGGGCAGCGGGGCGCTTAGTCCTCACGGTGCCCAGCGTGCCATGTCCTTGCGTCAGGTCGAGTGCTGCGGCCCGCGCGACTTCATGGAAGCCGCGCCAGACTTCTGTAGCGACAGTGGCGTTGCGATGTCCTCGAGGGAGGTCCGTTCGGCGTCAACTCCGATGAACGCCGCGACGATCCCGCCCACGGCCATCACGCCGGCACCCAGCAGGTAGCCGTAGAACAGGCTCGTGTGGTCACTGCCGTCGCCGATCATCCGCCCGTAGAGCCACGGACCGAAGGCGCCGAAGCTCTGCGCGATCGCGAAGAACACCGCAATCGCCTTGGCTCGAACCTCGACCGGGAAGATCTCGGACACCGTCAGATACGCCGCGCTCGCGCCTGCCGAGGCGATGAAGAAGATCACGCACCACGCGGCGGTCTGCGTCGTAGCCGTGAGGTGACCGGTCTTGAACAACACGGCGGAAAGCGCGAGCAGCACGGCCGACGAGATGTACGTCGTGGAGATCATCACGCGCCGGCCGATCGTGTCGAAGAAGTGGCCGAGGGCCAGCGGTCCGAGGAAGTTTCCGGCCGCGAAGAACATGAAGTAGTACTCGGTGCTGCCGGTGCTGACGCCGTACACCTTCGACAGCACGAGCGCGTAGGTGAAGAAGATCGCGTTGTAGAGGAAGGACTGCGTGATCATCAGCGTCGCGCCAAGGATCGCGCGCGACGGGTACTCGCGGAACAGTGTGCGTGCGAGGGTCACGAAGCCGATGTTCTGCGCGGGAACGACGTCGATCGCCTTGGACTCGTCGACCGGCGGCAGCTCACCGCCGTCCGCGGCCATCTCCTCGATCCGCTTGATCTCGGCTTCGGCCTCGTCCACGCGGCCATGCATCAGCAGCCAGCGAGGGCTCTCGGGCAGGTTCTTGCGGACGAACAGGATGACGAAGCCGAGAACCGGACCGATAAGGAAGGCGACGCGCCACGACAACGACGCGGAGAGGTTGTTGACGACGGCCACGGTGAGCACGGCAGCGAGCAACGCGCCGCCCCAGTAGGTGCCGTTGACTGCGATGTCGACGCGGCCGCGGTGCTTGGCCGGTATCAGCTCGTCGATGGCCGAGTTGATCGCGGCGTACTCGCCACCGATACCCATGCCCGCGATGAACCGGGTGATGTCGAGCCAGATCACCCAACCCTGGCTCTTGCCGGCCGTCGCGGCCGTGAGCGCGCCGCCGAGGAGATACACCCCCAGCGTGATCATGAACAGGTTGCGGCGGCCCCACTTGTCGGACATGCGTCCGAAGAACAGGGCGCCGGCGACCTCGCCGAGCAGGTAGACGGTGCCGACCGAGAAGGCGACCGAGCCGGACCCCATGCCCAACGCGTCAGGCTGGCTGATGACGTTCGAGACATTGCTCGCGATCGTGATCTCGAGTCCGTCGAGGATCCACGCGACGCCAAGGGCGATGACCAGGCGGGTATGGAACTTCGACCAGTTCAGCCGGTCGAGCCTCGCAGGAACCAGGCTCTTGCGACTCTCCGACGATGTCACGGACTTCTCGGCGTATGTAGTGGCCATCATGTTTCCTTAAGGTCAGCCGGATACGCACATCGATGCCCGGAAGATCTACATGTCAATCGTGTAAAGCCGGGATGACTTCGGTGGCACTGTCAACGCTGCGGATGAGTCACGCGTTGGTCAGACATGGCGCTGGTTCACCCGGCTCGTCGGCTGCGAGGCATCCGAGGGCTGCGCGCTGCCCCGCAGCCGTACTGCCAGGTCTGCTTCGGGCCCGCGACGAAGCTGCACGTCCTTCGGGAACATCACTCTGATCGCACGCTGGCGGTGCGCACCTGTGACCGGTGCGGGTACGTCGAGATACCGGACCGGATCGACGACGACGCCGCCGCACCGATCGCGCCGGTCGCTGCCAGCCTCCGCCGCGAGCGCGCGATGTCAAAGCTCGGCGTCGACGTTCTCGGAATTCCCGACGCAGCCATCCTGGCTGTCAGCGAGCACCCCGAGGCGCTTGACTCCGAGGCCGTCGAGGACCGGTACGACGTCGTGGTCGCCGCAGACGTCATCGATCGCTTCGGCGATCCGCTCGTCGACTTCGCGCGGATGTTCAAACTGCTCGCTGATCGTGGGGTGCTGATCTGCTCGTCGACGATCCACGACGGTGGTGCGTTGGCGAGGCGTCGTCATGTGTTCGGCCGCGGCCGCGGCTCGTACTTCACGCCGCAGTCCTTACGCCGGGTGGCCTCGGTGCACAACGTGAAGGTGGACTTCCGCCTGCCGCCACCGTCGAGCAAGTCGGGTGCGCGGCGGCGCTACGTGATCTTCACGCGTTCACCCGAGGTGATGGCCGCCGTCGCGGACTATTTCGCACGCAACCGGCACGCCCCCTCGCACCGTTCGCC
>JAFAZI010000135.1 GCA_019239875.1 Frankiaceae bacterium | reverse complement strand
CTGGTGACCGACGTCGACGCCGACGCCCGCCACCGTGACCTGGCGAGCGTCGAGGCGCAGTTCTCGGTCGAGAAGTCGCGGATCACCGACAAGATGAACGCCGACATCGACACGCGCATGAAGAAGCAAGAAGCCGACATGGCGCAGCTCGAGGCCGAAGGCGCCAAGGGCGACGCGCGCCGCAAGGTCCGGGACTCCGCCGACCGCGAGGTCAAGCAGATCCGGACCCGCGCGGAGCGGCAGCTCGACGAGCTCGACGCCGTACTCGATGCCTTCAAGGGTCTCGCCGTTAAGCAGCTCATCACCGACGAGCGCACCTTCCGTGAGCTCCGGGACCGCTTCGCCAAGGGCCAGAAGAACGAGGACGGAACCTGGCGCGTCGTGCCCGGCACGATCGGCGAGTACTTCGAGGCCGGCATGGGCGCCGAGTCGCTCAAGAAGCTGCTCGAGTCCTTTGACCTCGAGGCTGAGGCGGAGAGCCTTCGCGACACGATCCGCAACGGCAAGGGCCAGAAGAAGGCCCGTGCCCTCAAGCGGCTCAAGGTCGTCAGCGCGTTCCTCAACACCCGCAACTCGCCGATGGGCATGGTGCTCGACTGCGTTCCGGTCATCCCGCCGGACCTGCGCCCGATGGTGCAGCTCGACGGTGGCCGGTTCGCGACCTCCGACCTCAACGACCTCTACCGCCGGGTCATCAACCGCAACAACCGGTTGAAGCGACTCCTCGACCTCGGCGCGCCGGAGATCATCGTCAACAACGAGAAGCGGATGCTCCAGGAGGCCGTCGACGCACTGTTCGACAACGGTCGCCGTGGCCGTCCGGTGACCGGCCCGGGCAACCGGCCGCTCAAGTCGCTGTCGGACATGCTCAAGGGCAAGCAGGGTCGGTTCCGCCAGAACCTGCTCGGCAAGCGCGTCGACTACTCCGGCCGTTCCGTCATCGTCGTCGGCCCGCAGCTGCGCCTGCACCAGTGCGGCCTGCCGAAGCAGATGGCGCTCGAGCTGTTCAAGCCGTTCGTCATGAAGCGGCTGGTCGACCTCAACCACGCGCAGAACATCAAGTCCGCGAAGCGCATGGTCGAGCGGGCAACCGGCGGTACGGCGCGTTACGCGATGGTCTGGGACGTGCTCGAAGAGGTCATCACCGAGCACCCCGTCCTGCTCAACCGTGCCCCGACGCTGCACCGGCTCGGCATCCAGGCGTTCGAGCCGCAGCTCGTCGAGGGCAAGGCGATCCAGATCCACCCGCTGGTCTGCACCGCGTTCAACGCGGACTTCGACGGGGACCAGATGGCAGTCCACCTGCCGCTGTCCGCCGAGGCGCAGGCCGAGGCCCGGATCCTGATGCTGTCGAGCAACAACATCCTGAGCCCGGCGTCGGGTCGCCCGATCACCTCGCCGACCCAGGACATGGTGCTGGGGTTGTACTACCTGACCACCATGGCCGAGGGCGCCAAGGGCCAGGACCGCGTGTTCAGCTCCGTGGCCGAAGCGATCATGGCCTACGACATGGGCGAGCTGGACCTGCAGGCTCGAGTCAAGATCCGCATCGACGGCCTGCCCGCGGCCGGGGGCGACGTCGCCGGCCCCGCCGTACACCGCGGTTCCGATTCGGCGTCGCGTCCGTTCGAGGCCCCCGAGGGCTGGGAGCCGGGCGACCTGACGCTGGTCGAGACCACGCTCGGCCGTGCGCGGTTCAACGAGGCGCTGCCCGAGGACTACCCGTTCGTGGACTACGAGGTCCGCAAGGCGCAGCTCGGTGAGATCGTCAACGACCTCGCGGAGCGGTACCCGAAGGTCCAGGTGGCCGCGACCCTCGACGCACTGAAGGAGGCCGGTTTCCACTGGGCCACCCGTGCAGGCGTCACGATCGCGATCTCCGACGTCGTCACGCCGCCCGAGAAGCAAGACATCCTGGCTCGCTACGAGGAGCTCGCGGAGAAGGTCCAGAAGCAGTACGAGCGCGGTGTGATCACCGACGACGAGCGTCGGCAGGAGCTCATCGAGATCTGGACCCGCGCAACCAGCGAGGTCGCCGGGAAGATGCGCGACAACTTCCCGAAGACCAACCCGATCCAGATGATGGTGGGCTCGGGTGCTCGAGGAAACATGCTTCAGGTGCAGCAGATCGCCGGTATGCGTGGTCTGGTCGCCAACCCGAAGGGTGAGATCATCCCGCGGCCGATCAAGACCAACTTCCGCGAGGGTCTGACCGTGCTGGAGTACTTCATCTCCACCCACGGCGCCCGCAAGGGTCTGGCCGACACCGCGCTTCGTACGGCGGACTCGGGTTACCTCACGCGTCGCCTGGTCGACGTCAGCCAGGACGTGATCGTCCGCGAGCACGACTGCGGCACCGACCGCGGCATCTCCGTGCCGATCGCGATCACCAACCCGGACAGCTCGATCACCCTCGACCGCGACAACGTCGAGAACCGCGTCTACGCGCGCGCGCTCGCCGAGGACGTGGTCGTCGACAAGAAGAAGCTCGCGACCGCGGGCGACGACCTGGGCGACGTACTGATCCAGACGCTGGTCGACGCCGGTGTTGCCGAGGTCCGGGTGCGCTCCGTGCTCACCTGTGACTCGAAGGCCGGCATCTGCGGGCTGTGTTACGGCCGATCGCTTGCGACCGGCAAGACGGTGGACCTCGGCGAGGCGGTCGGCATCATTGCCGCCCAGTCGATCGGTGAGCCGGGCACGCAGCTGACGATGCGTACCTTCCACACCGGCGGCGTCGCGGGTGAGGACATCACGCACGGCCTGCCGCGTGTCGTCGAGCTGTTCGAGGCTCGGCAGCCGAAGGGTCGGGCGCCGATCAGCGAGGTGGCCGGCCGGGTCAGCATCGAGGAGACGGAGAAGACCGCGAAGTTCGTCATCACGCCTGATGACGGTGCCGAGCCGGTCGAGTACCCGCTGTCCAAGCGCATGCTGTCCTGGCGCTGGTACGAGCTCGAGTCAGAGCGTGCCCGCGGTCAGTGGCGCGTCGAGGAGGGCCAGCACGTCGAGGTCGGTGACCAGCTCCACGCCGGTGCCGCCGACCCGCACGAGGTGCTGCGCATCCTCGGCCCGCGCGCGGTCCAGCTGCACCTGGTCAAGGAGGTGCAGGAGGTCTACCGCTCGCAGGGTGTGACGATCCACGACAAGCACATCGAGATCATCATCCGCCAGATGCTCAAGCGGGTGAACATCCTCGAGTCGGGCGACACCGAGCTGCTTCCGGGCGAGCTGGCCGAGCGGCCGAAGTTCGAGGAGCAGAACCGCAAGGTGGTCGCCGAGGGTGGCCAGCCGGCGGCGGGTCGTCCGGTGCTCATGGGCATCACGAAGGCCTCGCTCGCGACCGAGTCGTGGCTGTCGGCGGCGTCGTTCCAGGAGACCACCCGGGTGCTCACCGACGCGGCGATCCACGCCCGTTCGGACAGCCTGCTCGGTCTGAAGGAGAACGTCATCATCGGCAAGCTCATCCCGGCGGGTACCGGCATCAGCCGCTACCGCAACATCCGGGTGGAGCCGACCGAGGAGGCGAAAGCGGCGGTCTACACGATGACGCCGTACGACGACTCCGGCTACGAGTTCGGCACCGGGTCGGGCGAAGCCGTGCCGCTGGAGGACTACTCCTTCGGCCAGCGCGGCGGGTACCAGGACGGCGGATACAGCGGCGGCAACTACCGCTAGGTCGCCATCGACTCCATCTGATGGGGGATTGACCACGTGGAGCGTGGTCAGTCCCCCATCGGCGTTCGTAGGGGAGACTTGGTCCCGTGACTGACGACGACCCGTACGCGACCCCGAAGCCGCAGGAGCCACGGGCACCGATGGAGCCGTTGGCGCCGATGACGCCTGGCGCACCACCATCGCCGCCGCCGTCCTATCAGGCGCCGCCGCCGATGCCGCCCGGATCGGCGCCACCGCCGTACGGCGCACCACCGCCCAGCCCGCCGCCGTCCGCCCCCGGCGCGCCGGCCTACGGGCCGCCGCCGACCGCCCCGCCACCGGGGTACGGCGCCCCGCCGACCGGGTACGGCGCGCCGCCGCCGACGTATGCCCCGCACGTGCCGCAGGGCTGGGGACCGGGCCAGGGTCAGTACGCCCCCGGTATGCCGCCCTACGGCTACAACCCGCCGACCACCACGAGCGGATTCGCGATCGCGTCGCTGGTCTGCTCGATCGTGCTGTCGTGGTTGTTCGGGATCGGCAGTCTGCTCGGTGTCGTCTTCGGGATTTTGGGTCTCAAGCAGTGCCGCGAGCACAACGAGCGCGGTCGCGGCATGGCGATTGCGGGGATCGTGATCGGCGGGATCGGCCTTGCGATCTGGGTCGCCGCGTTCATCTCGGTGGCCGTCGACGATTCCTCGTCAAACAGCGACACGACATTCGGTACGGCGGTGCATCTGCAGCTTCGGTGAGCTCAGCCGGCACCGAACGCAGCATCACGCAACGCGCGGTAGGCCGCGTTGAGGTCAGGCTGCTGGTAGTGGGCGTTGAGGCCGCTCGGATTCGGCAGGACCCAGGTGCTGGCGCCGTGGAAGGCCTCAGGCTGCGGACCGACGCCGGCCTTGCGCCGGTCGAAGGCGATCCGGTAGGTCGAGATCCCGAGGAACGCGACGTAGCCCGGCCGCCAAGCGTCGATGAGCTCGCCGAGCGGGCCGAGGCCGGCCCGCAGCTCGGAGTCGTCGAGCTCGTCGGCTCGGGCAGTCGCGCGGGCGACGAGGTTCGTGATCCCGAGCCCAGCGGCCTGGATCTCCGCTGTCTCGCTCGGCAGCAGCCGGCGCTCGGTGAACCCGGCGTCGTGCAGCGTCCGCCAGAGGCGATTCCCCGGCCGCGCGAAGTGGCGGCCGGACCAGCCGGAGTACAGCGACGGGTTGATGCCGACCAGCAGCACCTGGGTGTCCGGTCCGCCGAGGTCCGGGATCACCGCGCCGTACGCCGCTTGTAACTCGGCCCGACTGGGCCGCCTGCCGGGTTCCACGAATCCAGTGTCGCGTGAGGAAGATTCCACGCTTGCAGACGCGGTTGCGCGGCAATGATCTGCGACGTGATCCACCTGATCTACGCGAGCCGGGCGGTGACGCCGATGTCGGACGGCGCGCTGGCTGACCTGCTCCGCCAATCGCGGGAGCTGAACCAGCGCGCGCAGATAACAGGCCTGTTGCTGAGCGTGGCCGACAGCTTCATGCAGGTCCTCGAGGGATCCGACGCCGCTGTCCAGGAGACCTACGCACGAATCGAGCGCGATCCGCGGCACCGTGATCTGCGGCTCCTGGTCGTCGAGCCGATCGCCGACCGACAGTTTCCCGATTGGTCGATGGGTTTCGAGCATCCCGATGATCAGCTGCTCGCGCGGGTGCTTCCGGGTTATCTCGCGCCCCAGACCGCTCCGCTCGTCGATCCTGCCGTCGTTCCGCACGCCGCGGTCGCCGAGTACCTCCTGCTCCAGTACGCCGGCCGCGGCCTCGCTGGAGGGGTCTGATCTGTGCTGCGTGACCTACCCTTGAAGGTCGGCGACGCAGCACAAACCCATCCCGCCACTACCGGTCGCAGGCTCGTTTTGACCGTGTGCGCACGCTCGGGCTAAGGTGTTCGATTGTGCCTGGAGCAATCTCGGCACAGTGTCGTGCGTACATCGACACGCTTGTGACCAGCATCGACGCTGCGGCCCAGTCCCGGCGGGTTGTGCGGGGCCGGGTGTCGGTAATCCGGGCAGACCAACCACCGCTTCCTGAGCGTGGGCGGAGCACGGAGTGGACGACACACCCGACCGCGTGGGTCGCAAGATCCGCGAGGTCGGCCACAACACAACAGCGCAGCACACGAGAACTGAGGAGTACGGCGAGTGCCTACGATCTCTCAGCTGGTCCGGAAGGGCCGGCAGGACAAGATCGGCAAGACCAAGACGCCGGCGCTTAAGGGCAGCCCCCAGCGTCGCGGTGTCTGCACGCGCGTCTACACGACGACGCCGAAGAAGCCGAACTCCGCGCTGCGCAAGGTGGCCCGTGTCCGGCTGACGACGGGCATCGAGGTCACGGCGTACATCCCGGGCGTCGGTCACAACCTTCAGGAGCACTCGATCGTGCTGGTGCGTGGCGGTCGTGTGAAGGACCTGCCGGGCGTCCGCTACAAGATCATTCGCGGCTCGCTGGACACCCAGGGTGTCCGCGGCCGCAAGCAGGCGCGCAGCCGCTACGGCGCAAAGCGCGAGAAGTGAGCGCTTCCATGAACAGAGTGGGGAAGTAAGGAATGCCGCGTAAAGGCCCAGCGGCCAAGCACCCGGTCATCATCGACCCGGTCTACGGCTCGCCGATCGTCACTTCGCTGGTCAACAAGATCCTGACCGGCGGCAAGCGCTCGCTCGCCCAGAAGATCGTGTACGACGCCCTCGAGGGATGCCGCGAGAAGACCGGCACCGACCCGGTCGTCACGCTCAAGCGCGCCTTGGACAACGTCAAGCCAGCGCTCGAGGTGAAGAGCCGCCGAGTCGGCGGTGCGACCTACCAGGTCCCGGTCGAGGTCAAGCCCGGCCGCAGCACCACGCTCGCGCTGCGCTGGCTGGTCATGTACTCCCGGCAGCGCCGTGAGAAGACGATGACCGAACGCCTCACCAACGAGCTGCTCGATGCCAGCAATGGCCTCGGCGCCGCCGTGAAGCGCCGCGAGGACACCCACAAGATGGCGGAGTCCAACAAGGCCTTCGCCCACTACCGCTGGTAAGCGGACTAAGACCACCAGACAACCGCTCGCAAAGGAAGAAGAGAACCAGTGACCACCGACGTGGCAGCCGCTCTCGCCAAGACCCGGAACATCGGGATCATGGCGCACATCGACGCGGGCAAGACCACGACGACCGAGCGGATCCTGTACTACACCGGCATCAGCTACAAGATCGGTGAGGTTCACGACGGCGCCGCCGTCATGGACTGGATGGAGCAGGAGCAGGAGCGCGGCATCACCATCACGTCGGCCGCGACCACGTGCTCGTGGGACGGCCACACCATCAACATCATCGACACGCCGGGTCACGTGGACTTCACCGTCGAGGTCGAGCGGTCGCTGCGCGTTCTCGACGGTGCTGTTGCCGTGTTCGACGCGGTCGCCGGCGTCGAGCCCCAGAGCGAGACGGTGTGGCGCCAGGCCGACCGGTACGGCGTGCCGCGCATCTGCTTCGTCAACAAGATGGACCGCGTCGGCGCCGAGTTCCACCGCTGCGTAGACATGATCGTCGACCGCCTGAACGCCACGCCGTTGGTCTGCCAGCTGCCGTGGGGCGTCGAGTCGGACTTCAAGGGCTGCATCGATCTCGTCGCGAACAAGGGCCTGCTCTGGCAGTCCGACGACAAGGGCTCGACGTACGACGTCGTCTCCATTCCCAGCGACCACGCCGAGGCGGCCCGCGAGTGGCGCGAGAAGCTGATCGAGACCCTCGCCGAGAACGACGACGAGGTCATGGAGCTCTACCTCGAAGGCCAGGAGCCGTCGATCGAGGTGCTGAAGGCGGGCATCCGCCGCGCCACCATCGCCGGCAAGCTCAACCCCGTCCTGTGTGGCACCGCGTTCAAGAACAAGGGCGTCCAGCCCATGCTCGACGCGATCGTCGACTACCTGCCGAGCCCGCTCGACATCGAGTCGATCAAGGGCCACGCGGCCAACGACGCCGAGACGGTCGTGGAGCGCCACGCCGACGA
This sequence comes from Frankiaceae bacterium, assembly GCA_019239875.1. Taxonomy (GTDB): domain Bacteria; phylum Actinomycetota; class Actinomycetes; order JAFAQI01; family JAFAQI01; genus JAFAZI01. The sequence continues at coordinate 51,840 of JAFAZI010000135.1, read as the reverse complement.
CTCGGAGCCGTTCGCGGCGCTCGCCTTCAAGATCATGAGCGACAAGTACTTCGGCAAGCTCACCTACATCCGCGTGTACTCCGGCAAGCTCGAGTCCGGCACCCAGGTGCTCAACAGCACCAAGGGCCGCAAGGAGCGGATCGGCAAGATCTACCAGATGCACGCGAACAAGCAGGAAGAGCGTGCGGGCGTCAGTGCCGGTGACATCGTCGCCGTCGTCGGCTTGAAGGACACCACGACCGGCGACACGCTGTGTGACACCGACAAGCCCGTGATCCTCGAGTCGATGGACTTCCCGGCTCCGGTCATCCACGTCGCGATCGAGCCGAAGACCAAGGCTGACCAGGAGAAGCTCGGCACCGCGATCCAGCGACTCTCCGAAGAGGACCCGACCTTCCAGGTGCGGACCGACGAGGAGACCGGCCAGACGATCATCGCGGGGATGGGCGAGCTCCACCTCGAGGTGCTCGTCGACCGCATGCGTCGCGAGTTCAGCGTCGAGGCCAACGTCGGGAAGCCGCAGGTGGCCTACCGCGAGACGATCCGCAAGCGGGTCGAGAAGGTCGAGTACACCCACAAGAAGCAGACGGGTGGATCCGGCCAGTTCGCGCGCGTGATCATCGACATCGAGCCGACCCATCCGGACGGCGAAGACGGTGGCGGCGGTTACGAGTTCGAGAACAAGGTGACCGGTGGTCGCATCCCGCGGGAGTACATCCCGTCGGTCGACGCCGGATGCCAGGACGCCATGGAGTTCGGCGTGCTCGCCGGCTACCCGATGGTCGACGTCAAGGTCACCCTGACCGACGGTGCCTACCACGAGGTCGACTCCTCCGAGATGGCGTTCAAGATCGCCGGCTCGATGGTCTTCAAGGAAGCGGCTCGCAAGGCGGACCCCGTCCTGATGGAGCCGGTCATGGCCGTCGAGGTCACCACGCCCGAGGACTTCATGGGCGACGTGATCGGCGACCTCAACTCTCGCCGTGGCCAGATCCAGGCCATGGAGGAGCGCGGTGGTGCCCGGATCGTCAAGGCCACGGTGCCGCTGTCGGAGATGTTCGGCTACGTCGGTGATCTTCGGTCGAAGACACAGGGCCGGGCGAGCTACAGCATGCAGTTCGATTCCTACGCCGAGGTCCCCGGCAACGTGGCGAAGGAAATCATCGCCAAGGCGCACGGCGAGTAACAACCCCAAACTTCACACCAGACCAGACAAAGTCCTTAGGAGGGACAGCAGTGGCTAAGGCCAAGTTCGAGCGGACCAAGCCGCACGTCAACATCGGCACCATCGGTCACATCGACCATGGCAAGACGACGCTGACTGCCGCCATCACGAAGGTGCTTCACGACAAGTACCCCGACCTGAACGAGGCTTCGGCGTTCGACCAGATCGACAAGGCTCCCGAGGAGCGCGAGCGCGGTATCACCATCTCCATCGCGCACGTCGAGTACCAGACCGAGTCGCGTCACTACGCCCACGTCGACTGCCCCGGTCACGCCGACTACATCAAGAACATGATCACAGGTGCCGCGCAGATGGATGGCGCGATCCTGGTCGTGGCCGCCACCGACGGCCCGATGCCGCAGACCCGCGAGCACGTGCTGCTCGCCCGTCAGGTCGGCGTCCCCTACATCGTCGTGGCCCTCAACAAGGCCGACATGGTCGATGACGAGGAGATCCTGGAGCTCGTCGAGCTCGAGGTCCGCGAGCTGCTCTCCAGCCAGGAGTACCCCGGCGACGACCTCCCGGTCGTGCGCGTCTCGGCGCTGAAGGCGCTCGAGGGCGACGCCGAGTGGGGCGACAAGCTCATGGAGCTGATGAACGCTGTCGACGAGTCGATCCCGCAGCCGGTCCGTGAGACCGACAAGCCGTTCCTCATGCCGATCGAGGACGTGTTCACGATCACCGGTCGTGGCACCGTCGTCACCGGCCGGATCGAGCGCGGCATCGTCAAGGTCAACGAGACGGTGGACATCGTCGGCATCCACGAGGAGAAGCAGACGACGACCGTCACCGGCGTCGAGATGTTCCGCAAGCTCCTCGACGAGGGCCAGGCGGGCGAGAACGTCGGTCTGCTGCTCCGCGGCATCAAGCGCGAGGACGTCGAGCGCGGCCAGGTCGTCATCCACCCCGGTACTACGACACCGCACACCGAGTTCGAGGCCCAGGTCTACATCCTGAGCAAGGACGAGGGCGGCCGGCACACGCCGTTCTTCAACAATTACCGCCCGCAGTTCTACTTCCGCACCACGGACGTCACCGGCGTCGTCACGCTGCCTGAGGGCACCGAGATGGTCATGCCGGGGGACAACACCGAGATGAAGGTCGAGCTGATCCAGCCGATCGCCATGGAAGACGGTCTGCGGTTCGCGATCCGTGAGGGCGGCCGGACCGTCGGCGCGGGTCGAGTCACGAAGATCAACAAGTAAGACGCCGAGAGGGCGGCGGCCGCCAGACGAGGTGGCCGCCGCCCACTCTCGACAGCACAGCTTTCAGACGACGCAGTACCAGAGCACGAAGGACGTGAAGAGGTAGCCATGGCGGGACAAAAGATCCGCATCCGGCTCAAGGCCTACGACCACGAGATCATCGACTCCTCGGCGCGCAAGATCGTCGAGACGGTGACTCGCACTGGTGCGCAGGTCGCGGGCCCGGTGCCGCTGCCCACGGAGAAGAACGTCTACTGCGTCATCCGCTCGCCGCACAAGTACAAGGACTCGCGCGAGCACTTCGAGATGCGCACGCACAAGCGCCTGATCGACATCCTTGACCCCACGCCGAAGACGGTCGACTCGCTGATGCGCCTCGACCTTCCCGCCGGCGTCGACATCGAGATCAAGCTCTAGGACATTTGCGATGGCTACCAGAGAACGCAAGGGAATCCTGGGCGAGAAGCTCGGGATGACCCAGGTCTGGGACGAGACAGGCCGCCTTGTGCCAGTGACGGTCGTGAAGGCCGGGCCGTGCGTCGTCACCCAGGTCCGGACCCCGGACCGGGACGGTTACGACGCGATCCAGCTCGGTTTCGGTGCGATCGACCCGCGCAAGGTCAACAAGCCGCTGACCGGACACTACGACGCGGCCGGCGTCCCACCTCGCCGCCACCTCGTCGAGATCCGCACGTCCGACGCGTCGACCTACACCCTCGGCCAGGAGATCACTGCCGACGTGTTCGAGCCGGGAGCCGTCGTCGACGTCGTCTCGACGTCGAAGGGCAAGGGATACGCCGGTGTCATGAAGCGGCACGGCTTCGGCGGACTCGGTGCCGGTCACGGCGTCCAGCGCAAGCATCGCTCGCCTGGCTCGATCGGTGCCTGCGCCACCCCGGCACGCGTGTTCAAGGGCACGCGGATGGCGGGTCGCATGGGCAACGTGAAGACCACCACGCTGAACCTCAAAGTGCACTCCGTAGATGCGGAGAAGGGCGTCGTACTGGTGAAGGGTGCGATCCCTGGCCCGACCGGCGTCCTCGTCCTGATCCGCAGCGCCGCCAAGGTCTCGCTGTCGCGAGGAGGTGCTGCCTGATGGCCAGCGTCGACGTGAAGTCCCCGACCGGCACCAAGACCGGCACGGTCGAGCTGCCCGACGCGCTGTTCGACGTCGAGGTCAACATCCCGCTCGTGCACCAGGTCGTCGTCGCCCAGCTCGCGGCCGCGCGCCAGGGGACGCACGACACCAAGACCCGTGGCGAAGTCCGGGGTGGTGGCCGCAAGCCGTACCGCCAGAAGGGCACCGGCCGGGCCCGCCAGGGTTCGACCCGTGCGCCGCAGTTCGTCGGCGGTGGCACCGTCCACGGCCCGACGCCGCGCTCCTACGCGCAGCGCACGCCGAAGAAGATGAAGGCCGCGGCGCTTCGCTCGGCGCTGTCCGACCGCGCACGCGGCGGCAAGCTGCACGTCGTGTCCGGTCTGATCGACGGTGACACCCCGTCGACGAAGGGTGCCGCTACGGCACTCGCGACCATCGCGTCGAGCCGCCACGTGCTCGTCGTGCTCGAGCGCACCGACGTCGTGACGTGGAAGAGCCTGCGCAACGTCGAGACCGTCCATGTCATCGCGCCGGACCAGCTCAACACCTATGACGTGCTCGTCGCTGACGACATCGTGTTCACGGAGGGCGCGCTCGCTGCGTTCATCGCGGGCCCGGCAAAGTCGGCGTCGGCATCGACCGACGAGGCTGCCAAGCCGGTCTCGACAGATGAGGGAGGTGCGCAGTAGTGCCCAACGTCCCTGATCCTCGTGACGTCCTCATCGGACCGGTCATCTCCGAGAAGAGCTATGGCCTGCTCGACGAGGGCAAGTACACGTTCCTGGTCCGCCCGGACGCCAACAAGACCCAGATCAAGATCGCGGTCGAGCAGGTGTTCAACGTTCGGGTGACCTCGGTCAACACCCTGAACCGGGCCGGCAAGCGCAAGCGCACCCGGTTCGGTCACGGCACCCGCAACCGCACCAAGCGCGCTGTCGTCGGCCTGGCCTCGGGTGACCGCATCGATCTGTTCGGAGGGCCAGTCTGATGGGCGTTCGTCGATACAAACCGACGACCCCGGGTCGTCGTGGTTCCAGCGTCTCGGACTTCGTCGAGATCACCCGCTCGGAGCCGGAGAAGTCGCTGGTTCGCCCGCTGCACAGCAAGGGCGGCCGCAACGTGCACGGCCGCGTGACGGTTCGCCACCAAGGCGGCGGCCACAAACGCGCCTACCGCGTCATCGACTTCCGGCGTCATGACAAGGACGGCGTGCCGGCTCGGGTCGCGCACATCGAGTACGACCCGAACCGTACGGCGCGGATCGCGCTGCTGCACTACGCCGACGGCGAGAAGCGCTACATCATCGCGCCGGCTCGGCTGAACCAGGGCGACACGGTCGAGGCTGGTCCGGGCGCCGACATCAAGCCGGGCAACAACCTGCCGCTTCGCAACATCCCGGTCGGCACGGTCATCCACGCCATCGAGCTCCGGCCCGGTGGCGGGGCGAAGATCGCCCGCTCCGCCGGCACGAGCGTCCAGCTCGTCGCGAAGGACGCTGGGTTGGCCCAGCTCCGCATGCCGTCCGGCGAGATCCGCAACGTCGACGCACGTTGCCGCGCGACCATCGGTGAGGTCGGCAACGCGGAGCAGTCGAACATCAACTGGGGCAAGGCCGGCCGGATGCGTTGGAAGGGCAAGCGCCCAACCGTGCGCGGTGTCGCCATGAACCCGATCGACCACCCGCACGGCGGTGGTGAAGGAAAGACCTCAGGTGGCCGCCACCCGGTGAGCCCATGGGGTCAGCCTGAGGGACGCACCCGCCAGGCACACAAGGAGAGCGACCGCCTGATCGTTCGTCGTCGTCGTCGGACCAAGCGGCGCTAGGAGTAGTTGAGACATGCCACGCAGCCTGAAGAAGGGTCCCTTCGTGGACGACCACCTTTCCAAGAAGGTGGACGCCCAGAACGAGAAGGGCACCAAGAACGTCATCAAGACGTGGTCGCGCCGTTCGATGATCGTGCCGTCCATGCTCGGCCACACCATCGCTGTCCACGACGGGCGCAAGCACGTCCCCGTCTTCGTGACCGAGGCGATGGTCGGCCACAAGCTCGGGGAGTTCGCACCGACGCGGACCTTCCGCGGACACATCAAGGACGAGCGGAGGTCGCGTCGTGGCTGAGCGCCCCGCCACCGGCACCGAGATCTACCTCGAAGAGATCGTCGGCCGAGCGACCGCGAAGTACGTCCGCATGTCACCGATGAAGGTGCGTCGGGTCATCGACATCATCCGCGGTCTCCCGGCCACCGACGCGCAGGCGATCATGCGCTTCGACGGCCACGCCGCCGCCGAGCCGGTCGGCAAGGTGCTCGACTCCGCCATCGCGAATGCGAGCCACCTCGCTCACGTCCGCAGCCAGCGCCTGGACACCGAGGACCTCATCGTCATCGAGGCCTACGCCGACGAGGGGCCCACCCTGAAGCGGTTCCGGCCGCGCGCGCAGGGCCGTGCCTATCGGATCCGCAAGCGGACCTCGCACATCACGATTGCTGTCTCCCCGGCCAACTCCGAAGCAGCGCTGGCCGGCAGCTCCAAGAGGAAGGCCCGGTAATGGGTCAGAAAGTCAACCCGAACGGGTTCCGCCTCGGCGTGACCACGCGGCACAAGAGCCGGTGGTACGCCGACAAGCTCTACCGCGACTACGTGAAGGAAGACGTCGCGATCCGTCGCCTGCTCACGAAGGGCATGGAGCGCGCCGGCATCAGCCGGGTCGAGATTGAGCGCACCCGCGACCGGGTCAACGTCGACATCCACACCGCACGGCCCGGCATCGTGATCGGGCGTCGGGGTGCTGAGGCAGACCGCATCCGGGGCGACCTGGAGAAGCTGACCAACAAGCACGTGAACCTCAACATCCTCGAGGTGAAGAACCCTGAGGTCGACGCTCAGCTGGTCGCGCAGGGCGTGGCTGAGCAGCTCTCGAGCCGGGTCAGCTTCCGCCGCGCGATGCGCAAGGCGATGCAGTCCGCCATGAAGGGCGGCGCCAAGGGCATCCGGGTGCAGTGTGGTGGCCGCCTCGGCGGTGCCGAGATGAGCCGGTCGGAGTTCTACCGCGAAGGCCGGGTGCCGCTGCACACGCTGCGGGCCAACATCGACTTCGGCTTCTACGAGGCCCGTACGACGTTCGGCCGGATCGGCGTGAAGGTGTGGATCTACACCGGCGACGAGGTGCTGACCCGCGAGGAGCAGGCGGCCCAGGCGGCGCTGCGGGCTCGTGATCAGCGCAACCGCCGGCCCCGCCGCGACCGTCCGTCGACTGCGGCGAGTGCGGCCGTGAACGGCGGTCCGGCCGCGACCGCGACCGAGGCGCCGGTTGCCGAAGCAGGCGCCGAGACGCCGGCAGAGGTCATCAACGAGGCGATCGAGACCGTCGCCGCCGAGGCTCCGGCCGCTGATGCGACTGAGGCGCCGGCTGCGCCGACCACGGAAGGGGAGTGACACCGTGTTGATTCCGCGGCGGGTCAAGCACCGCAAGCAGCATCACCCCGGTCGCTCCGGCGCCGCCAAGGGCGGCACCCGCGTGACGTTCGGCGAGTACGGGATCCAGGCTCTCGAGCCTGCCTACGTGACGAACCGGCAGATCGAGTCGGCCCGTATCGCCATCACCCGCCACATCCGGCGTGGCGGTAAGGTCTGGATCAACATCTACCCGGACCGCCCGCTCACCAAGAAGCCGGCCGAGACCCGGATGGGTTCCGGCAAGGGCTCCCCGGAGTGGTGGATTGCCAACGTCAAGCCTGGTCGGGTGATGTTCGAGCTGTCCTACCCGAACGAGGCGACTGCCCGGGCGGCGCTGACGCGAGCGATTCACAAGCTTCCGATGAAGTGCCGCATCGTGACGCGCGAAGTGGGTGAGGCGTGATGGCGGCCGGAACTCCCGCGATCGAGCTGCGCGGCCTCGAGGACGACGAGCTGATCACCAGGCTCCGCGAGTCCAAGGAAGAGCTGTTCAACCTTCGATTCCAGTCGGCCACCGGCCAGCTGGACAACAACAAGCGTCTACAGACCGTGCGTCACGACATCGCACGCATCTACACCGTGATGCGTGAGCGTGAGCTCGGCTTGACCTCCGCGCCGGCCGCAGTTGGCGAGGAGTGAGGAAACGATGACTGAGTCGACCACCGCGCAGAGCGCGACCACCGCCCGCGACCGCGGGTTCCGCAAGACCCGCGAGGGCTACGTCGTGAGCGACAAGATGGAGAAGACCGTGACGGTCGAGGTGGAGGACCGCATCCTCCACGCCCGCTACGGCAAGACCATCCGCCGCACCAAGAAGGTGAAGGCGCACGACGAGCAGAGCACTGCAGGCGTGGGTGACCGCGTCCTGCTGATGGAGACACGTCCGATGTCGGCGACCAAGCGTTGGCGCGTCGTACAGGTTCTCGAGAAGGCGAAGTAGACAGATGATCCAGCAGGAGTCCCGGCTTCGGGTCGCCGACAACACCGGTGCGAAGGAAATCCTTTGCATCCGCGTGCTCGGTGGCTCCGGCCGTCGCTACGCGGGAATCGGCGACATCATCGTCGGCACCGTGAAGGACGCGCTGCCCGGTGCCGGTGTGAAGAAGGGTGACGTCGTCAAGGCGGTCGTCGTCCGTACCGCGAAGAGCCGTCGCCGACCCGACGGCTCCTACATCAAGTTCGACGAGAACGCCGCCGTCCTCATCCGGGACGGTGGTGACCCTCGGGGAACTCGCATCTTCGGCCCGGTCGGCCGCGAGCTGCGTGAGAAGCGCTTCATGCGAATCATCTCGCTGGCGCCGGAGGTTTTGTAAGCCATGGCTGGACTGTTTGTGAAGAAGGGCGACACCGTCCAGGTGCGCGCGGGCAAGGACCGCGGTGCCCGGGGCAAGGTGCTGCTCACCTCGCCGTCGACCGACCGGGTGCTGGTCGAGGGCGTGAACCGAGTCAAGAAGCACACCCGGATCCAGACCACGACCCGTGGCGCGCAGGAGGGCGGCATCGTCCACCAGGAGGCCGCGATCCACGTGAGCAACGTCCAGGTCGTCTGCCCGCACTGCGGTGAGGCGACGCGGGTCGGTCACCGGCGCAACGAGGACGGCAAGAACGTCCGGACCTGCCGCAAGTGCGACCAGGACCTGGACAGGGAGTAGACGATGACGGTCACCACTGAGGCAGCGGCAGTGCCGCGGCTCAAGCAGCGATACCGCGACGAGATCGTCGCCTCCCTGCGCGAGCAGTTCAACTACGACAACGTCATGCAGGTGCCGACCTTGGTGAAGGTCAAGGTCAACATGGGTGTCGGCGACGCGGCCAAGGACGGCAAGCTGATCGAGGGCGCAATTCGCGACCTGACGGCAATCACCGGCCAGAAGCCGGCAGTGGCCCGCGCCCGGCTGTCGATCGCGCAGTTCAAGCTGCGCGAGGGCATGCCGATCGGTGCGCACGTCACCCTCCGCGGTGACCGCATGTGGGAGTTCGTCGACCGCCTGCTGTCGATCGCGCTTCCCCGGATCCGCGACTTCCGTGGCCTCGACGGGCGCAAGCTCGACGGCAACGGCAACTACACCTTCGGCCTGACCGAGCAGTCGATGTTCCATGAGATCGACCCCGACTCGATCGACCGGGTCCGTGGCATGGACATCACCCTGGTCACCACGGCCAAGACCGACGACGAGGGACGCGCCTTGCTGCGCGCCCTCGGTTTCCCGTTCAAGGAGGCCTGAGGATGGCCACAAAGGCCTGGATCGCCAAGGCGGGCCGCAAGCCGAAGTTCGCCGTACGCAGCTACACCCGGTGCTCGCGGTGTGGCCGGTCACGGGCGGTCTACCGCGCGTTCGGCCTGTGCCGCATCTGCTTCCGTCAGATGGCGCACGCCGGCGAGCTGCCCGGCATCACGAAGTCTTCCTGGTAGTCGACTCTTCGTCGTAGGCCTCGGCTCTGCTCAGACAGACCAGGGGAACCGCGGCGGGAAATGGATTCGTACACATGACAATGACCGACCCGATCGCAGACATGCTGACGCGTCTGCGCAACGCGAACTCGGCCTATCACGACACCGTCGTGATGCCGCATTCGACGTTGAAGGTCCACATCGCGGAGATCCTCCAGCAGGAGGGTTACATCTCCGGCTGGCAGGTGCTCGAGCCGGCCGAGGAGGCCAAGCACGGCAGCCCGGGCAAGCAGCTGCAGATCACGCTGAAGTACGGCCCGAACCGGGAACGCTCCATCGCCGGTGTGCGGCGCGTGAGCAAGCCCGGTCTGCGCGTGTACGCGAAGGCCAACAACCTGCCCAAGGTGCTCGGCGGTCTCGGCGTGGCGATCATCTCGACGTCGACCGGCCTGCGCACCGACCGGCAGTGCTCGAAGCAGCGGGTAGGCGGGGAAGTCCTCGCCTACGTGTGGTGACGGGAGGATTGAGATGAGCCGAATCGGCAAGATGCCCATTCCCGTTCCCTCCGGTGTCGAGGTGACGATCAGCGGTCGTGACGTGACGGTGAAGGGTCCGAAGGGGACCCTCTCCCACACCGTCGTCGAGCCGATCACGGTCACCCAGGGTGAGAACGAGCTGGTCGTGGTCCGTCCTGACGACGACCGTGACAGCAAGTCCCGCCACGGTCTGACCCGAACGCTGGTCAACAACATGGTCGTCGGCGTGACCGAGGGCTATTCCAAGACGCTCGAGATCGTCGGCACCGGTTACCGCGTGCAGGCGAAGGGCAGCGACCTGGAGTTCGCGCTCGGCTTCAGCCACCCAGTCCTCGTCAAGGCGCCGGACGGCATCAGCTTCGCGGTCGAGGCCCCGACTCGGTTCGTCGTGTCGGGCATCGACAAGCAGCAGGTCGGCGAGGTCGCGGCCAACATCCGAAAGATCCGCAAGCCGGAGCCCTACAAGGGCAAGGGCGTGCGGTACGCGGGCGAGGTCGTCCGCCGCAAGGCCGGAAAGGCAGGCAAGTAGATGAGCGCCCCCAAAACTGCTGGTCAGCGCCGCAATGCGCGCTCCCGCCGGCACCTGCGGGTTCGCAAGAAGGTGTCCGGTACGACGGCCCGCCCGCGCATGGTGGTGACGCGCTCCGCGCGGCACCTCTACGTGCAGGTCGTCGACGACACCGCGGGTCACACCATCGTGTCCGCCTCGACCATGGACGACAGCGTCCGAGGGGCGAGCGGGGACAAGAAGGCGAAGGCCGCCCAGGTCGGCAAGCTCGTCGCCGAGCGCGCCTCGGGCGCCGGCATCGCCAAGGTCGTGTTCGACCGTGGCGGCAACCGTTACCACGGCCGCATCGCCGCTCTCGCTGACGCGGCGCGCGAAGCCGGATTGGAGTTCTAATGCCAGGACCACAACGACGGGGCACCGGCGCCGGTGCTGGCGCTGGTGGCGCCGGCGGTGGCGATCGGCGCGACCGGCGTGACGGTGGGGGTCGCGGCGGGGCTCCGGCTTCGGCGTACCTCGAGCGGGTCGTCGCGATCAACCGTGTCGCCAAGGTCGTCAAGGGTGGCCGGCGCTTCAGCTTCACCGCGCTGGTGGTCGTCGGCGACGGCGATGGCCAGGTGGGCGTCGGGTACGGCAAGGCCAAGGAGGTGCCCGCGGCGATCGCCAAGGGCGTCGAGGAGGCCAAGAAGCACTTCTTCGCCGTACCTCGCATCCAGGGCACCATCCCGCACCCGGTGCAGGGCGAGGCCGCGGCCGGCGTCGTGCTGCTCAAGCCGGCATCGCCGGGTACCGGTGTGATCGCCGGCGGTCCGGTGCGGGCCGTGCTGGAGTGCGCGGGGATCCACGACGTGCTCTCGAAGTCGCTCGGATCCTCCAACCCGATCAACATCGTCCACGCGACCGTCGCGGCGCTGCAGGACCTCCACCGGCCCGAGGAGATCGCGGCCCGCCGTGGCCTCCCGATCGAAGATGTCGCCCCGGCGGCGATGCTGCGGGCCCGAGCCGGAGTGACGGCCTGATGCCACGCCTGAAGATCACGCAGACGAGGTCGCCGATCGGCGGCACGCACAGTCAGCGCCAGACGCTGCGCACGCTTGGTCTCAAGCGCATGCGTGACGTCGTGGTGCAGGAAGACCGGCCGGAGATCCGGGGCATGGTCCGTACCGTGCAGCACCTGGTCGCGGTCGAGGAGGTCGACTAACAATGACGCTGAAAGTCCATCACCTGCGTCCCGCCAAGGGTGCGCACAAGCCGAAGACCCGCGTGGGTCGCGGCGAGGGCTCGAAGGGTAAAACCGCAGGTCGGGGCACCAAGGGCACCAAGGCCCGGTACCAGGTCCCGGCGGCCTTCGAGGGCGGCCAGATGCCGCTGTTCATGCGGGTGCCGAAGCTCAAGGGCTTCAAGAACCCGTTCAAGACCGAGTACCAGGTCGTGAACCTCGACAAGCTCGCCGAGCTGTTCCCCGACGGCGGTGACGTGACGCCCGAGGTCCTCGCCGAGCGCGGCGCGGTCCGCAAGGGCCAGCTCGTGAAGGTGCTCGGGTCCGGCGAGGTGTCCAGCAAGCTGACTGTCACCGCACACGCGTTCTCCGGCACCGCCCGCGAGAAGATCACCGCGGCTGGTGGGACGGCCACAGACCTCTAGTACGCCGACGTCCGCTCCGCTCGGGAGCGGACGTCGGGGTACGCTCGGCGAGCATCGGATGGTCTCGCCGTACCCCACCCGATCGGCTGGCGCCGCACCGGAATAGCCCTACCAGGAGGAGCCGTGCTTACCGCTTTCGGCAGGGCTTTCCGTACGCCGGACCTGCGGAACAAGATGCTGTTCACGCTCGGCATCCTCGCGTTGTTCCGGTTCGGCTCGACGGTCCCCGCACCCGGCGTGAACTACCAGCACGTCCATGACTGCCTGATCCAGAACAAGGACAGCTCGGTCCTGGCGCTGGTGAACCTGTTCAGCGGCGGCGCGCTGCTCCAGCTCACCGTGTTCGCGCTCGGCATCATGCCGTACATCACGAGCAGCATCATCATCCAGCTGCTCGTGGTCGTGATCCCGCGCCTGGAGCGGCTGAAGGAGCAGGGCCAGTCCGGTCAGGCCAAGCTCACGCAGTACACCCGCTATCTCACGGTCGCGCTCGCGATCCTGCAGGCGACGGGCATCGTGGCGCTCGCGCGCAGCGGGCGGCTGCTGCCCTGCACCGACAGCACGGGCGCTCAGATCGACCTGCTCTACTCCACGTCGGTCTTCCGCATCATCACGCTCGTCGTGACGATGACCGCCGGGACCGCCGTCATCATGTGGCTCGGTGAGCTGATCACCGACCGCGGCATCGGCAACGGCATGTCACTGCTGATCTTCACGTCGATCGCGGCTCGCTTCCCCAGCCAGGGCACGGACATCCTGCGCAGCCGGGGGACCGCGACCTTCATCGCAGTCCTGATCGCCGGCCTCCTGATCATCGTCGGGATCGTGTTCATGGAACAGGGTCAACGGCGGATCCCTGTCCAATACGCGAAACGAATGATCGGCCGTCGGATGTACGGCGGCACCTCGACCTACATCCCGTTGAAGGTCAACCAGGCCGGTGTCATCCCGGTCATCTTCTCCTCGTCGCTGCTCTATCTGCCGCAGCTGCTGGGGCAGGTGTGGACCTCCAACCACACGTTCACGAACTTCGTCGCGAAGTACTTCACCGCCACGGACAGCTGGACCTATATCGGGTCCTACGCGCTGTTGACGATGTTTTTCACGTACTTCTATGTCGCGATCACGTTCAACCCGGTCGAGGTCAGCGACAACATGCGGAAGTACGGCGGGTTCATCCCGGGCATCCGTCCCGGCCGGCCGACCGCCGAGTACCTCGAGTACGTCCTGTCGCGGATCACGCTGCCTGGCGCGCTCTACCTGACGGCGATCGCCGTACTCCCCATCCTTGCTCTTCACTTCCTTCCCGGCGCAGCAGCCGGCAACAACCAGTCGTTCCCGTTCGGCGGCACCTCTGTGCTGATCCTCGTGGGCGTCGGGTTGGACACCTCGAAGCAGATCGAGAGTCAGCTCATGCTGCGCAATTACGAAGGCTTCCTGCGCTAGTGGGTCGCCGAGCAGCGGCGCCCGGGGTCGGGTTCACCGTGCGGCGGCACCCATGAGACTCGTCCTCGTTGGTCCCCCCGGCGCCGGAAAAGGAACCCAGGCGCAGTTCGTGGCGTCCCATCTCGCGGTCGTGCAGATCTCGACCGGTGACATCTTCCGCGCGAACGTGAGCCAGGGCACGCCACTGGGCAAGCAGGCGAAGGAGTACATGGACGCGGGCGACCTGGTCCCGGACGAGGTGACCGTCGCGATGGTGAAGGACCGCCTCGGCGAACCGGACGTGAAGACCGGCTTCCTGCTCGACGGTTTCCCCCGCACGGTGCCGCAGGCGGGCCAGCTCGACGACATCCTGTCGGAGTTCGGCACGAAGCTCGACGTGGTCATGGAGCTCGTCGTGGACGACTCCGAGGTGATCCGCCGGCTGTCCGGTCGTCGTACCTGTCGCAGCTGCGGTCACATCTGGCACGTCGACTTCGACCCCCCGACCAAGGAGGGGGTGTGCGACAACTGCGCGGGCGAGCTGTTCCAGCGTGACGACGACCAGCCGGCGACGATCCAGCATCGCCTCGAGGTCTACTACGAGCAGACGGCGCCGCTGGTGGGGTACTACGCGGAACGCGGCATCCTGGTGGGTATCGACGCGATGGGCCCGGTCGATGACGTGACCGAGCGGGCATCGGCAGCGCTGCGGCGCTTCACCCACTCATGAAAGGCCCGCGGAGGAGGCGGTCGCGGATGATCGAGTACAAGAGTCCGGAAGAGATCGAGCTGATGCGTGCGGCGGGCATCGTCGTCGGCACGGCGTTGGCGGCGCTGCGCGAGGCCGCCGTACCCGGAGTGTCCACCGCCGATCTCGATGAGGTTGCGCGCGGCGTCATCTATGGCGCCGGCGCGACGCCGTCGTTCCTGGGCTACCACGGCTTCCCCGCGACGATCTGCACGTCGATCAACTCCGAGATCGTGCACGGCATCCCGTCGAAGGACGCGGTCATCCGCGACGGTGACGTGATCTCGATCGACTGCGGCGCGATCGTCGACGGCTACCACGGCGACGCCGCGATCACGGTGCCCGTGGGCGAGGTGACCCCGGACAAGCTGGAGCTGCTGCGAGTGACGGAGGAGTCGTTGTGGCACGGCATGGCCGCGGCTCGGCTCGGCGGCCGGCTGATCGACATCTCGCGGGCGATCGAGGCCTACATCCGCTCGCAGCCGCACCCGGCGGGTGGCACGTGGGGGATCGTCGAGGAGTACGTCGGGCATGGCATCGGCACGGCGATGCACCAGGACCCGCAGGTCCACAACTTCGTGCCGCCGCGGGCGCCCAAGGGGCCGGAGATCGTGAAGGGGCTCGCCTTAGCCGTCGAGCCGATGGTCAACCTGGGAACCCGGCTGACCCGGGTGCTGGAGGACGGCTGGACGGTGGTGACGAAGGACGGTGCCGTGTCGGCTCACTTCGAGCACTCGTTCACCGTCACCGACGAGGGGCCGTGGGTCCTGACCGACCTCGACGGCGGCCGCGAGCGCATCGCCGCCATCCGCTCGGGTTCCGGAGTCACCGCCTCCGCCTGAGCGTTCGCCTACGGCCCGTTTTCAAGATCATGGGGGTTTCGAGACGCTAGAAACGTCGTCAATCCCCCATCGTCGAATGGAAGGGGCGGTCTAAGCGCGGTTTTCGCCACGCTCGGCGCTGACTTCCCGCGGCAGGTCGTGGAACCGGACAGCAGTGGCGAGACCGACCGGCAATGAGCGGTAATCCGCCCCCGGTCTTAGCCGCCCTTGACCTAACCTGGACCTGCACGACCCGAGCCTGGCCACGACAGGCCGACAAGCGTGACCGAAGCGCTATTGAGCGCGTTTGAACGGGGCGGCACGCTCCCGTAGACTCCTATGTCGGCCTGCCACCAGGTGGGTCAATCTTGCACGCCACTGAGCCGGAACGACGGAGGACATGCCGAAGAAGGAAGGCGCCATCGAGATCGAGGGGCGCGTTGTCGAACCTCTCCCGAACGCAATGTTCCGGGTTGAGCTCGCCAACGGTCACAAGGTCCTTGCCCACATCAGCGGCAAGATGCGCCAGCACTACATTCGGATCCTTCCGGAGGACCGGGTCGTCGTCGAGTTGTCGCCGTACGACCTTTCACGCGGTCGAATCGTGTACAGGTACAAGTGAGGAACCGATCGTGAAGGTCAAGCCGAGCGTCAAGAAGATGTGTGACAAGTGCAAGGTGATCCGCCGACATGGGCGGGTCATGGTGATCTGCGAGAACCTCCGCCACAAGCAGCGGCAGGGCTAGCGAGCCACCAACAAGCGCGCACCAACCGCTCGTACGCAAGTACGACGGCCACCCCCGGCCCGGAGGCTGGGGCCCCACCTGGGCTGGTGGGGACGGTGACGCGGCGGACCTCCGGTGAAAGAAGGAGTTAAAGCCCGGATGGCACGCCTTGTCGGCGTCGACCTTCCCCGTGACAAGCGGGTCGAGGTTGCGCTCACCTACATCTTTGGCATCGGTCGAACGCGGGCGCAGGAGTCGCTTGCCCAGACCGGCGTCAACCCGAACACCCGCGTCCGTGACCTGAGCGACGACGAGCTGGTCAAGCTGCGTGACTGGATCGAGGCGACGTACCGGGTCGAGGGTGACCTTCGTCGTGAGGTCGCCTCCGACATCCGTCGCAAGATCGAGATCGGCTGCTACCAGGGGATCCGCCATCGTCGCGGCCTCCCGGTCCGTGGCCAGCGCACGCACACCAACGCTCGCACCCGCAAGGGCCCGCGCAAGACCGTGGCCGGCAAGAAGAAGGTAGGGAAGAAGTAGTGCCTCCCGCACAGAAGCGCGCCGCGGCCAAGAAGGTCCGTCGCAAGGAGAAGAAGAACGTCGCCCACGGGCACGCGCACATCAAGAGCACGTTCAACAACACGATCGTGTCCATCACCGACCCGATGGGCAACGTCGTGAGCTGGGCGAGCGCCGGCCAGGTCGGCTTCAAGGGCTCGCGCAAGTCCACGCCGTTCGCCGCGCAGATGGCGGCCGAGGCCGCCGCTCGCCGGGCTCAGGAGCACGGCATGCGCAAGGTCGACGTGTTCGTGAAGGGCCCGGGCTCGGGTCGCGAGACTGCGATCCGGTCGCTGCAGGCGACCGGCCTGGAGGTAGGCACCATTTCTGACGTCACACCGGCGCCCCACAACGGCTGCCGTCCGCCGAAGCGCCGGAGGGTCTGAGCCATGGCCCGCTACACCGGTCCCGACTGCAAGCGCTGCCGTCGCGAGAAGACCAAGCTGTTCCTCAAGGGCGCCAAGTGCGAGTCCGCCAAGTGCCCGATCGAGATCCGGCCCTACCCGCCGGGTGAGCACGGTCGTGGGCGTTCGAAGGACTCCGAGTACTTGCTGCAGATGCGCGAGAAGCAGAAGTGCGCGCGCATCTACGGCGTCCTCGAGAAGCAGTTCCGCCGTTACTACGAGGAGGCCAACCGGCGTCCCGGCAAGACCGGCGAGAACCTGCTCCAGCTCCTCGAGCGCCGGCTCGACAACGTGGTCTACCGCGCGGGCTTCGCGCACAGCCGCGACATGGCGCGCCAGCTCGTGAAGCACGGCCACTTCATCGTCAACGGCCACAAGGTCGACATCCCGTCGTACCTCGTGTCCGAGAACGACATCATCGAGGTCAAGCCGACGTCGGTCGAGCTGACGCCATTCGTGATCGCGCGGGCGGAAGCCGGCGAGCGCACGGTGCCGGCCTGGATCGAGGTCATCTCGAACCGGATGCGCATTCTGGTCCACGCGATGCCTGCCCGCCAGGTCATCGACACCCAGGTCCAAGAACAGCTGATCGTCGAGCTCTACTCGAAGTAAAACCTGCATCACCGCAGTACCTACAGGGCGTCATATAGCGGTCGCCCCAGACAGGAAGGCAACACCTTGCTCATCGCACAGCGTCCGACTCTGTCGGAAGAGTCCCTCGAGTCCAACCGTTCGCGGTTCATCATCGAGCCGCTCGAGCCTGGCTTCGGCTACACGCTCGGCAATTCCCTTCGCCGCACGCTGCTGTCCTCGATCCCGGGCGCGGCGGTCACGTCGCTGCGGATCGCTGACGTGCTCCACGAGTTCTCGACCGTGGCCGGGGTGAAGGAAGACGTCACCGACCTCATCCTCAACATCAAGAACCTTGTCGTCTCCTCGGAGCACGACGAGCCGGTCGTGATGTACCTGCGCAAGCAGGGTCCGGGCGCCGTGACAGCCGCCGACATCGCGCCCCCGGCCGGTGTCGAGATCCACAACCCCGACCTGCACATCGCCACGCTGAACGGCAAGGGCAAGCTCGAGATCGAGTTCACCGTCGAGCGTGGCCGTGGCTACGTCTCCGCCGTGCAGAACAAGCAGCCGGGCCAGCCGATCGGCGTCATTCCGATCGACTCGATCTACTCGCCGGTGCTTAAGGTCACCTACAAGGTCGAGGCGACCCGTGTCGAGCAGCGCACCGACTTCGACCGGCTCGTGGTCGACGTCGAGACGAAGTCCTCGATCACGCCGCGCACAGCGCTCGCGTCCGCCGGTCACACTCTGGTCGAGCTGTTCGGCCTGGCTCGTGAGCTCGACGAGAACGCCGAGGGTGTCGAGATTGGCCCGTCGCCGACCGACGCGCAGCTGATGGCGGATCTCGCGCTGCCGGTCGAGGAGCTCGACCTCACCGTCCGCTCCTACAACTGCCTCAAGCGTGAGGGCATCCACTCGGTCGGCGAGCTCGTCTCCCGTTCCGAGGCCGACCTGATGGACATCCGCAACTTCGGGCAGAAGTCGATCGACGAGGTCAAGGGCAAGCTGGCCGGTCTTGGCCTCGCGCTCAAGGACAGCCCGCCCGGATTCGACCCCACGTCGGTGATCCAGGGGTACGACGACAACTACGACGAGGGCGGCGACGCCGGCTTCGCCGAGACCGAGCAGTACTGAGCTACCCACCAGCTGGATTCAGGAGCACGCGATGCCTACGCCCACCAAGGGTCCTCGTCTCGGGAGCGGTCCCGCGCACGAGCGGTTGATGCTGGCGAACCTCGCCACGTCGCTGTTCGAGCACGGAAAGATCACCACGACCCTGGCGAAGGCCAAGCGGCTTTCGCCGCTCGCGGACCGGCTCATCACCTTCGCCAAGCGTGGTGACATCCACGCTCGGCGGCAGGTGTTGACGGTCGTGCGGGACAAGAGCGTGGTGCACACGCTGTTTGCGGAGATCGGACCCGGCTTCGCCGCCCGCAACGGCGGCTACACCCGGATCACCAAGCTCGGGCCACGCAAGGGCGACAACGCCCCCATGGCGCAGATCGAGCTGGTCGAGTTCCGCACGGTCGCCCAGGAGGCCGTCGCCGAGGCGGAGGCGGCTCGCGGCACCCGCTTTGCGCGTCGCCGCAAGCCGACCGGCGCGACGGTCGAGGCCGCTGAGGCACTCGCCGGCGAGTCAGAGGTTGCGGCGAACGTTGTCGCCGAGGCCGAGGCGGCCGACGCGGCGAGCGCAGAGGTCGAGGCCAGCGAAGCTGAGGCGGCAGCGCCTGACGCTACGGAGACTGACGCCACGGAGACCGACACTGCGGACACTGACGCGACCGAAGCATCGACCGAGCCGGCGGCGGCGGACGACGTCGCGGAACCGGCCGCGGATGACGCCGATGACGAGGACTCGGCCGACGTCGGCCTCGACGTCATGGGCGAGGAAGACGGCGAGGACTCCGAGAAGGAGTGACCACCCGCAACGCATCGAACGAACCCGCCTCCCCTTCAGGGGATGGCGGGTTCGTTCGTTTGCGCATCGATCTCGCCTACGACGGGACGGAGTTCTCCGGCTGGGCTCGCCAGCCTGGCCTGCGCACGGTCCAGCAAGTGGTCGAGGACGCGATCACGACAGTCCTGCGACTCGCTGATCCAGCGCAGCTCACCGTCGCCGGCCGAACCGACGCCGGTGTCCACGCAGCTGGGCAGGTCGCGCACCTCGACCTGCCGAAGGCGCCCGAGGCGCTCGACGCCTTGCCGCGGCGGCTCACCAGCCTGCTTGCCGAGGACGTGGTCATTCGCGCGGTCACGGTCGCTCCACCGGGGTTCGACGCGCGCTTCGCTGCGCTTGGACGTCGCTACGCCTACCGCCTGACCGATGCTTCGCCCGACCCGCTGCGCCGCCGTGACACCGTCGCCTGGGGACGACCGCTTGATGCGGAGGCGATGGACACCGCCGCCCAATCGCTCGTTGGCGAGCACGACTTCGCGGCGTACGCGAAACCTCGTACGGGTGCCACCACCATCCGCACGCTGCACGAACTGTCGGTACGACGCGATCCCGACGCGGTCGTCGTCACCGCGCATGCCGACGCGTTCTGTCACAACCAGGTCCGCTCAATGGTCGGCGCGTTGCTCGCGGTCGGCGAGGGCCGCCGGCCGGTCGAATGGCCGGGCGAGGTGCTCGCGGCCGGTGTGCGCGACAGCGCCGTACGGGTCGCGCCGGCACACGGTCTGACCCTCGTCGCGGTCGACTACCCCCCGGACAGCGAACTGGCCACGCGAGTGACGCAAACTCGCCGCCGCCGGGACGCCTGAGACGACCAACTGGTCAGTCGGGGTTGCGTCCCGTGTAGCCGAGCAGGCGCTGCTGCGGGGTCGCGTCCTCGCCAACCGGCACCTCGTCCTTGAAGAACTGAGCGCGCTGGTCGCCGAACTTGCCGTGGATGAAGTCGTACGCCGCCTGCGCGAGGCCTTCGGGCATCGTGGCGTCTTGGCCGCTGGCCTTGGCAAGGTCCCAGCCATGGATCAACTGATCGCAGAACGCGATGCCCAGTGACGGGCCGGTCTTCTCGATCACGCCGTCCGGGCTGAACGTCTCGACCACCGCTGCTTGCGCCTTCGACAGGTCGGTCGCTGGATCGTTGCCGATCGAGTTGACCGGAGCTTTGCCTGGCGGTGCGACGTCCTGCCCGCTCGCGGCAGCCACAAAGTAGTGCTGAGTCTCGACAATGTGGTTGAGCACGTCGCGCGCCGTCCACTCCTCGCACGGTGTTGGCGCGTCGAGGTCCGTGATGCCGGCGACCTTGCTGCCGGTCCACTCGCTCGACTTCCGGTACAGGTCCAGCAGGTCGGCGCTCATGATCATTCTCCTCTCGCCAACGAACTACCCGACGATGTAAAGCTCAACCGCCGACCCCGTCAAGGGAGCAGGTGGTCGAGCAGTGCGTCGAGGGTGATGTCGAACATGGACTCGTGATCGACGGGTGTGCTCAGGGCGTCCACGAGCTGCCGGTCGCTCTCGGCATCCCATGCCTCGGGATCGGTCGCGCCGCTCGTCGGTCCGCGCTCTGCGGTTCGCTGCATGAGCACTGACGACGACACGTGGTGCTGCAGTGCCCGGATGGCGGGCGCCGCCTTGGGTCCGGTCAGCCCGAGCGCAGCGAGCTCCTCCGCGAGTTGCGCCTGCATCGGCTGGAACATGGTCGCGGTTCGGCCGCGTTCGTGCGCGAAACCGATCAGGTGCGGGTGCTCCCAGAGCCGCTGCCGCCACGCTCGCACGATCGACGCGACGCGGGTTCGCGGCGAGCGACCCGTCACCTTCACCGGCACGCCGAGGTCGTCGAGCAGTCGGTCGACGAGGAGATCGAGGAGCGCGTCGCGATTACCAACGTGCCAGTAGATCGCCGTGACCGCCGTACCGAGCTCGGCCGCGAGTCGCCGCATCGTGAGCGCCGAGATGTCGTTCTCCTCGACCAGCCGCAGTGCGGTGTCGACGACGAGCTCGCGGCTGACCTGCCCTCGCTCGGCAGGTTGGGCGGTCACGGGTACGTCGGGCTCAGCCGACCGGCGCCAAGGGGAAGTCGTGCCCGGTCAGCCAGTGCCGGCCGACCTCCTTGTGCCCCGCCCATTTCGCGACGTTGGCGGCGTCGTCGGTCTGGCCGAGGGAGGCGGGTGTGACGTTGATGCGCTCCGCGTGTGGTCGAAGGGAGGCGAGGTCAAAGCCGTAGACCTCGGCACACGCCTCGCCGATCATCCGGCGTGTCTCGGCGACGGGCACGTCGTGGTAGGTCTTCGCCAGCCACTCCCGCGAGTGTGGCCAGGTGCCCTCGGGGTGCGGGAAGTCGTTTCCCCACAACATGTTGTCAAGGCCGATCTCGTAACGCATGCCGACCTCTCGTCGCTTCGTGTTCGACGACCCGATGAAGCAGTTGCGGTCGAACAGCTCGCTGGGCTGGGTCTGGATGCCCATGTCCGACAGCTTCTCGGCGCCCTTCTGCCCCATGAACAATCGGTCCCAGAACCACAGCAGGTTCGGCACCCACCAGCAGCCGGCTTCCGTCACGCCGAACTTCAGGCGCGGGAACCGGTCAAAGACGCCGGACCACATCATGAACCACATCGGCCGCGCGGGCCACCAGACGACCTCCGTGACATAGATGCCGAGGTGGTTGTCGTAGGAGTCGCGGTCGGCCGGGCCGCTGTGCGTGCAGACCGGCATCTCGAGGTCCTGGCACAGCTCCCACACCGGGTCGTAGTGCCGCGAGTGATACGGCTCCGCCTGCATCCACATCGCCGGGATCATGACGGCGCGCAGCCCGGAGTCGTGCGCGCGCCGGATCTCGGCGAGCACGTCCGGCAGGTCGGCCGTGATCTGGATCAGCGCTACTCCCTTGCGGCGCTCGGGAGAGTCGGAGCACAGCTCCGCGAGCCAGCGGTTGTGCGCCTTCGCGCCGGCGAGCCCGATCTCGGGGTCGGTGTCGCCGGACAGGCCGAGGCCGACACCGAACGGCGCGCAGGTCCGGCTCTCCACGGCGTCGGCGTCCGGAAAGATGACCTCGGCGGTGATGCCGTCGTTGTCCATCTCCTTGTTGCGGCGCTGTGCGTCCCACCCGCCCTCGAGGCCTTCCTCATTCTCCGCGAACCACTTGTCCGCGAAGGCCTTGTCGGACGTGCCCATCGCGCGCACTTCTTCGAGTGCCTGCCCGCGACCCTCGAGGAACTCGTCGAACTGCGGCCAGTACTTCTGCTCGAGGTACTCGCGGTACTGCGGTGTCGGCAGGCCGGCGTGGGCATCGGCGGAGATGACGGTGTAGACGTCGTCGGACATGTGGTGCTGCTCCTTAACCGGGTACGGCGCGCAGGTAGTCGGGCTGGGACCGAGCGAGGATCGACTCGGTGCGCTCGCGGAGCGCCGAGTCGGTGCGCTCGCTGGCGGGATGGATCCAGAACGTGTCGTTGACGATCCCCTCGAGCGTGGCCTCCGCGACGTCGACCGGCTCGGTGTAGGCGATCTGGACGCCGGCAGCCTTCATCTGCTCCTCGAGCGATTCGACCGTCGTGTACGGCGTCTGTCTGGGCCGCGTCTTTGCGAACCGTTCCGGCCGGGATCGCCACGACTCGAACAGTCCGGTCCGCAGGATGTTGGGTCCAGGGAAGAGCACGCTCGCCGACAGCGGAGTGCCGGCGAGCTGGCCGTAGAGGCACTCGGTGATGGTCACGACGGCGGCCTTCGTCGCGGCGTACTGAGGGGTCGATGGCAGCGGAGAGATCCCGCCGTTGCCAGACGACGTGTTGACGATGTGACCGGGCTCGCCGTTCGCGAGCATCACTGGTACGAACGCGTTGATGCCGTGGATGACCCCCCACACGTTGACGCCGATCGCCCACTCCCAGTCGCGGAGCTCGTGCTCCCACATCGGGCCTTCGGCGCCGGCACCGATGCCCGCGTTGTTGCACACGACGTGCACGGTGCCGAACGCCTGGACCGCGGCATCACGCAGCTCACAGACCGAGTCCCACTGCGAGACGTCGGTCGCATGCCCGATCACCTCGATGCCGTGGGTCTTCAGATGGTCGACCGTCTTCTGCAACGGCTCGGGCTGGACGTCGGACAGCACGATCTTCATGCCGGCCGCGCCGAAGATCTCGCCCATCTCGCGGCCGATGCCGCCGGCGCCACCGGTGATGACGGCGACCTTGCCCGCAACGTCCATCAAGCGTTGCCTCAGTCTGACCCGATAGGGGACAGGTCGTCGTACCGCTGATGCACGTACGGCGTGACCCAGTCGGCCGGCACCGTCGTGACAACTTCGCCGGTCTGGATGCTGGATCGCTCGCCGAGCTCGATGCTGCGCAGCTTGACCACCGGCAGGTCGGCGACCGGGTCGAACCGCGAGTCGCGGAGGATGACCTCGCCGTCGACGCCCCAGAGCGTCTTGGTCTTCTCGTCGCGACGGCAGTAGACGAGCATCGGCTCGCCGTCGAAGCCCTTTCCGGTCGGCGACGGCAGGAACTTCAGGTAGAAGCTCGTGCGGGTCGTCTGCGGCGTCGGCTCGATCTCACCCGTGATGGTTCCGGTGACCTCGACGAACGTCGTACCCATCCGCGTGAAGTGACCGCGGATGGAGTCGCCGTCGCGATCCAGCGAGATGTCCGCGAGCTTCTTCGGCTCGCCGAAGGTCTCGCGGCCGCCGATCACTGCCTGCTCGGTCGTCATCGGCATGACCAGCGCGTAGTCGCCGTCGACGCCTTCGTGGCTGCAGTAGACGGAGAACGTTCCCGCGCCGAAGGTGGGGATGCCGCGACCCAGCTCGACCGTGGCGATGTTGACCCGGATCAATGGCTCTTTCGGAGGGGAGAGGAACGGCGGCAGCACGGCCGCGATCGCGTCGGGATCGGTCTCGTAGATCGCGACGAGGGTGGTCGCCCACGTGTCGACCTTCGTGGCCTCGACTTCACGGTTGCGAAGCTCGTCGAGGGAGCGTGCGCCGTACCGGATCTTTGCCATGGGACTCCTTGGTTTGAGGTGTGCCGTTAGCGCTTGCTGAACCCGACGAGTGCTGGGCAGCTCTCGGCTTCGGGTGGAAGGCTCTGTGGGGCCAGGGGTACGTCGACCTCGGCTTTGAGCGGGCCGATCTGCTCGCCGAGTGGGCGCAGTGCGTCGAGATCGAACCCGTAGACGGCAGCCGCGTTGTCGGCCAGCATCGTCTGGACCTCGCCGTGGTCGATTCCGGCGAAGCTCGCGCGCAACGCCTCCAGCGTGAACGGCATCGACCCCTCCTTGTGGGGGTAGTCGCTTCCCCACATGATCTTGTCGATGCCGACGGCGTGGCGGATCTTCACCTCGTCGGGACGAATGAACGAAGAGCCGACCGACACCTGGCGTGCGAAGTACTCGCTGGGCTTCAGCGACATCCGCTCGACGACCGGCAGGCCCCACTCGACCTCTTGGGAGCCGGTGGCGTTGCGGAACCGGTCGAAGAAGTAGTCGAGGCGCATGAGCTCCTCGGGGATCCACGCAGTGCCCTGCTCGGTGAGGACGAGATGAAGGTTCGGGTGGCGCTCGAACGCGCCGGAGACGACGAGGTGGGTGAATGCCCGGTGGGCCCACCACGTGACTTCCAGGATCAGGATCACCTGGTCCTCAGGCTGGTCGCCGGTGTTTGGCGCGGCGCTGCCGCTGTGGTGGTTGACCGGCATGTCGAGGTCCGCGCAGATCGCCCAGAGCGGCTCGTAGTAGCTCGGGTCGAACAGCGGCGGGAGGCCAGAGCCCGGCGGCGCACCTGGCAGCAGGACACCGCCGGTCAGGCCGTTCTCTTTGGCCCACATGATCTCGGCGACGGCGGCGTCGATGTCGTGGAGCATGATCTGCGCGATGCCGGCGCGGCGGCCGGGCGCGTCGTTGCAGAAGTCCGCGAGCCACCGGTTGTGTGCCTGCAGGCCGGCCCATCGGGCTTCGACGTCGCCTGCGGACATGGCGGGTGGCTGGTCGGCGAGGCTGACCTTGGGGAAGAACGGCGGGACGGTGTTGGGGAAGATCACCTCCGCGACGATGCCGTCGGCCTCGAGCTCCTTCAGTCGGCGGTCGGAGTTCCAGTTGCGTTCGCCGTCCGGCCCTTTCATGTCTTCGTACGGGATCTCGTACGAAGACTCC
The DNA here is from genome assembly GCA_019239875.1 of Frankiaceae bacterium. GTDB lineage: Bacteria > Actinomycetota > Actinomycetes > JAFAQI01 > JAFAQI01 > JAFAZI01. The sequence continues at coordinate 26,422 of JAFAZI010000135.1, read as the reverse complement.
CACTCGTCGAATGCGGCGTGCCACTTGGACGGCAGGTAGGGCCGGTAGTCGAGAATCGCGCCGCCGCCGTGGCAGTCGGCGGAGATGATCATGTACCGGTCGGACATCCGGCGTACCCCCTGGGCAGTCCCTGTAACGCCGTTACAGTACCGCGATCTTGACATCCGTCAAGCGCCCCTAGCCCCACCCCTTTTCGCCCAACCGTCTCAAATCGTTGGTTCGCGACGCTTCAAACCAACGATTCGAGACGGTTGGGCGAAAAGGGGTGGGTGGGTCGGCGGGTGGGTGGCGCGTGGGTCAGGATCCGGCGAGGCGGGCGACCACCGGCGCGAGCTCGCCGATGTCGCCGAGCATGATCGAGGTGATGCCCAGCTCTTCCCGCAGTTGCTGGAACTTCTCGACCAAGCGATCGATCGATCCGATGAACAGATGCGGCGAGTCGATGACCTCCGCCTCGGTCAGCTCGACCCCGGTGTGCTTGCGCAGATGGTCGACGACGCGCCGCGCTTCGCCGCGCAGGTCGTCGGTGATGGTGGTCGGCCACACCGACGGATAGATGTTGAACGTCAGGTCCGCGAAGCGGTCACCAGCCGCCTCCCTGACCCAGTCGATCTTCTCCCTTGTCGCGTCGAGCGTCAGCGATCTGGCGTCAACGCTGACGGCGGAGGAGATGCGTGGTGCGAGGCCGACGATGGTGGCTTCTCTCGCGGCAAGCTGCAAGGTACGACGGCTGCCGCCGCCGATGAAGAACGGCGGGTGAGGCTGCTGTGCCGTCACCGGTCCGCCGGTGAATTCAGTGATCGTGTAGTGCTCCCCGTTGAAGCTGAACTGCTCGCCGCTGAAGCATTGCTTGAGGATCTGGATGGCTTCGGCCAGCCGGGCTTGACGCACCGGCGGCGGGTCGAACGCCAGCCCGATCGCGTCGTACTCGGGACGGTTCCACCCTGCGCCCACCGCGACGTCGAGGCGGCCGCCGGACAGCACGTCGATGATTGCAAGATCCTGGGCGACGACTGCGGGATGACGAAGATCGTTGTTCATGACGAAGGCCGAGACCCGCAACGTCGTGGTCGTCGCGGTCACGGCTGCCATGGTGGCGATGGGGGACAGGCGTCCCAGCAAATGGTCGGGCACGACGACCGTGGCGTAGCCGAGGTCCTCGGCTTGGCGGGCGCGAGCCGAGAGCTCCGCGCCGGTGACGACCTCGCCGATGTCTGCCGAGAATGTGAAGGGACGCATCGCGCCATCCCACCGCAGCGACGTGCCTGGCGGCTACCCCGCCTGGTGCAGGGTGAGTGAGTCGCCGACGAACTCGTGGATGTAGCCGCAGCTCGTGCAGATCAGGCCGGTAGCCGATGCGTTGGCCCAGCCGAGGTCGAACAGCTCCATCCCCGTGCTGTTCAACTTGATCTCGCGGGTCCAGAACTCGCCCGCCTGACACATCAGGCAGGCGACGTCCCTTTCGCCGACCCGAGCGGTGACCGGCTTCTTGCTGAACAAACCCATACGTCAGGCCACGTAGCGCTTGGCCGGGGTACCCGGCGGATTGTTCACTCCAGGCACGGCGTCGGGATTCTGCACGCAGACCTCGCCTTCCAGGCCGTCCGGGTCGGTGAAGAACAAGCTCAGCACCGGCCCGAAGTCGGTGACGAACTCATCGGCCGCTCCGCGTGCGATCAGCCGACGTCGGATCTCCTCGAAGGACTCGAGCGAGGCTGCCTCCAGGCCGAAATGATCAATGCGGCCCCGGCCGAACATCGGGGTCTGCCGCTCGGCTTCCGTGTTGTCCTTGAACTCGAAGACGTTGAACTGTGCAGTCGGGCTGATGTCGATCATGGTCAGCTCGGCGCCCTCATCGTGCATGACGCCGCGCTCGATCTTGGCCTCGAAGACCTCCTCGTAGAACGCGCACAGGCGATCGGTGTCCTTCGTGAGCGTTGCGACGTGATTGAACCCGCTGAGCAGCATCTCGATCCCTCCTGTGCCGGACTTCTCTGACCGTATCGGCACCCGCGACAATCTGGCGATGGAGAATCTCGCGGCGTTTCACCACGTCGCGTTGACCGTGTCCGACCTCGAGCGGAGTGCCGCTTGGTACGCCGACGTGCTCGGCATGGTCGAGCGCTTTCGGGAGGATTCGCCGGAGCGCAAGGCGGTGATCTTCAACTTCCCGGGCGGAGGCTCGTCGGTAGGTCTCGTGCAGCACCACGCGACTCAGCCGGGCTTCGACCCTACGGTCGTCGGGCTCGACCACTACGGCTTCACCGTCTCCTCTCCCGAGGCCATGCAGCAATGGTCAGACCACCTGGCGGCTAAGGGCATCCAGCACTCCGGCGCGATCGATGTGCCGCCCGGTCAGATCCTGAACTTCAAGGATCCGGACGGGATCGCGCTCTGCCTGTTCTGGGATCGTCCTCGAGCCTGATCCGCAACCATCAGCTCACCGTGACGGTTCCGCTGACGGGCTGATCTTTGCCCGCGGCATCGAGGGCGTCCCCGCCGTCGCCGGCTGCCGTGACGGTCCACGTGTACGCGCCGGGCGCGACGGGGTCGCCGTGGCTGTCATTGCCGTCCCAGCTGACGCTCGCGACTCCGAACGACGCCTCGCGGTCTTCACATGGAAGCGTCCGCACGGTGGTGACGAGCGAGGTGATCGTCACCGTGCACGACGTCAGGGGTTGGGAGTAGGGGATCGAGGCGTCCCAACGCGGCTCGCTGGCGCGAATGAACTCCGTCGGCGCGACTGGAGCCCCAAGGCCTCGGGGTGCGAGGCGGCTCACGGCGACTGGGGCGGCGTGCAGGTTCGAGTCGTGACCGATCCAGGCGTAGACATTTCCATCCACCTCCGGATGCTCGAACTTCTCGAGGTCAGCCTGCGCGATCAGCGGTAGGGCGGTGCCGTCCCAGGTGTGGAGGATCCACGCGGCGGTGGTCGGGTAGACCACGCCGGAGGAGGAGACCTGTGCGGTCAGCGAATATGGCGAATCCTTCGGTTGCTTGAAGGTCGAATGGCTGTCGGTGGCGACGTTGGTGATGGTGATCGCGTCACGGTTCTGCGTGACGACGAAGTCGCCGTACTCGCCCACCGGCGAGGCTGTCGGCAAGATCGTGTCGATCCCGGTCGACAGATCCATGCGGTGCAGCGACCTGGTCGGCTCGGTGACGAGGTACAGGAGATAGTTGCCCCACAGAGCGGTGTACGACCCGGCGCCGTACATCAGTGTTGCGTCCGTGTTCTGCCCGGTCGCGAGGTTCAGCAGGTGGTAGTCCTGATCGGCCGGCAGCGCGCTTCGGTAGTACACCCGGTTGCCGGACAGGAGCAGGATGGGGTCGTTGACGTGGGCAATGGTCATCGCTTGCGTTGCGGTGACGATGCGGAGGTCGACGCCGCTGATCGGGTCGTTGATGAAGTACGCCGTCGTCGCGCCAGACGTCGCGAGGTGCTGGGGAAGGCCGTTGCTGTCCGCATCGTGGAGCGTCTCGTCGTTCGCCGGGTCCAGCGTGACCGGTTCACCCACCGTGAGCGTGTTTCCGTCACTGTCGACCGCCCGTTCGCGCAGCGGCAGAGCGTGCGAGGGATGCGCCGGGTCCGTGTGGGTGTCCGCATCGACGAGTCGGCCGGCAGAAAGCCCGAAGGCCGCAACCGCGACCGGGACCTTCGGTGCGGTGTAGAGAGTGGACGCCTTGCCGTTGGCGTCGATGCCCAGGATCGTGTCGCCATTCGGTCCGGCGAAGATCGCGTCGCCATAGGCCGCTGCTGAGTTGGCACCGCCGACAGTCGGAGCCGTGACCTCGGTGCTCGACGTCTCGACTGCCATCGTTCCTGACCTCAGCCGATCGATCGTGGGGTGGTTGACAGGGCAGTCGGTCTCCCCGACCGGGTTGAAGCTCGCGGCCCAGATCAAGGTGTCGGCGCTCACTGCGGGAAGCCCGGGACAGTCCCGGCTCAGCGTGTTGTCGTCGCCGTCGAGCGGCACGATCAGCTCGCGGTCCGGTGCGTTGGCGTCGTCATCGACATAGCCGCGCGAGCATGCCACGAAGCGACGGTTGGACGCCGCGCATCGCACTGGTTTCGCACTGCTGTCTGGAAGGTCGAGGCGAACCGCATGCCGATGGGCCGCGTACCGCGCGAAGCGGTAGCCGTGTCGGGTCCGTGCTGCGAGTCCACTCACGGTGGTGAACCCGTAGGGGACCTCGTCGGCCGATGACCAGGCGGTGATGCGCCAGCTCTTCGGTCGGTGCGCGGTTGGCTCTGCCAGCGACCGGACCCGGTGCCGCGGGGTGATCCACGCGATTCCGTTCGGCGTCGCACCGATGAAGGTCGACGTGAGGCTCACGCTGTGGCTGCCGGACTTATCGTCGGCGAGATTCCACCAGTCGATCCGCCTCGTCCGATGAGAGATCCGCTGAGCCGCAACGACGTGGCCGGTAACGCTCCAGCTCATGTCGTGCCCGGCGTCGGTCAGCGGGCGGACCGTTCCGTTGCGAGATCGAACGAGAACCTTCGAGTGCTTGCCGTGGCCCAACCTGAACACGAGCCAGCGTGGTGCACCGGCGAGGACAGCGACCGGTTCACCGACCGTGCTTCGGTGAACGGGGTTCACCCGTACCGCTCCGGGCGGCGTCGCAGCCGCTGCGGGCAGCGTCGAGGCGACGGCGGTCAGAACCCCGAGCACGATGGCTGGTCGTTTTGACATCTCGATCCCTCGGTCGTGCGGCCATCACCGTCGACTCCGGCGGCGCCCGGTGGTGTCTGGAATGTCGACGTTGGACAGATCCGTGAGGTTGACACGATCCCGCCAAAATCGCTCGCCAGCGCTGGGACAATGACTGCATGGGCCACATCGACGTACAGAAGGTCAGCTTCGCGCTGCCTGATGGCCGGCCCTTGCTCGACGAGGTCACCTTCCGTGTTGGCGACGGCCAGAAAGCTGCGCTGATCGGGCCGAACGGCGCCGGCAAGACAACGCTGCTGAAGATCATCATGGGCGACCTCGCTGCCGACTCCGGTGCCGTCACGGGCTCCGGCGGGCTGGGCGTGATGCGCCAGTTCGTCGGGTCCGTCCGTGACGACTCGACCGTGCGTGACCTTCTCCTGTCGGTGGCGCCGCCCCGGCTGCGAGCCGCGGCTGCCGCAGTGGATGCCGCCGAGCTCGCGATGATGGAGACCGACGACGAGCCAACGCAGATGAAGTACGCCGCTGCGCTTGCCGAGTGGTCCGACGCCGGCGGCTGGGACGCCGAGGTGCTCTGGGACACGTGCACTGTCGAGGCGTTCGGCCTGCCGTACGACCGCGCCCGCTTCCGGGAGGTGCGCACGCTGTCCGGCGGTGAGCAGAAGCGGCTCGTGCTCGAAGCGTTGCTCCGCGGCCCCGACCAGGTGCTGCTCCTCGACGAGCCGGACAACTATCTCGACGTGCCGGCCAAGCGTTGGCTCGAGGACAAGCTGATCGAGTCGCCGAAGACGGTGCTGTTCGTCTCTCACGATCGCGAGCTCGTCGCGCGCAGCGCCACGCGAATCATCACCCTCGAGCTCGGCGGTGCGGGCAACACCGCATGGGTCCACGGCGGTGGCTTCGCGTCGTACGCCGACGCCCGAGCCGACCGCAACAGCCGGCTCGAGGAGCTCAAGCGGCGCTGGGACGAGGAGCACGCGAAGCTCAAGGCGCTCGTGCTGCGCCTGCGCGAGATGGCGAAGTACAACGACGGCATGTCCGGCGCCTATCAAGCGGCGTGCACGCGCCTGGACCGGTTCGAGGCGATCGGCCCGCCGCAAGCGGTGCCGCAGCGACAAGACGTCAAGATGCGGTTGCGTGGTGGCCGGACCGCCAAGCGCGCCGTCATCTGCGAGGACCTCGAGCTGAGCGGCTTGATGAAGCCGTTCGACCTCGAGGTCTGGTACGGCGAGCGGGTCGCGGTGCTCGGTTCCAACGGCTCCGGCAAGTCGCATTTTCTTCGACTGCTTGCGGCTGGAGGGTCGGATCCGGACGCGGAGCATCGACCCGTGCCGGGTACGCCGATCACCCCGGTCGACCACACCGGTAACGCCCGGCTCGGCGCTCGGGTGCGTCCGGGGTGGTTCGCACAGACCCACGAGCACCCTGAGCTGCTCGGCCGCACCCTGCTCGACATCCTCTGGAAAGGGGATCGTCACCGGGAGGGGATGGGTCGCGAGCAGGCCGCCAAAGTCCTCGATCGCTACGAGCTGGCGGGTGCCTCCGAGCAACCATTCGAGACGCTGTCCGGCGGACAGCAAGCGCGGTTGCAGATCTTGCTGCTCGAGCTTTCGGGGGCGACGCTCCTGTTGCTCGACGAGCCCACCGACAACCTCGACATCGCGTCGGCGGATGCCCTTGAGGCCGGCCTCGACGCCTTCGAGGGCTCGGTGGTCGCGGTCACGCACGATCGTTGGTTCGCCCGAGCGTTCGATCGGTTCGTGATCTTCCGCGCGGACGGCAGCGTGGTGGAGTCCGACCAGGCGGTGTGGGACGAGGGCCGCGTGGAGCGGGTCCGCTGATGCTGGTCCATCCCTGGGACGCATCCACGGGTGACGACGAGTGGCGAGACTTCGTTGTCTCGCAGGGATTCGGCCAGCTCATCGCCGCCGGGCGGAACCGCGACGTCCCCGTCGTCGTACCCACGCAGTACGTGCTCGACGGGGACGAGCTCGTCCTCCATCTGGCCCGTCCGAACCCGATCTGGGAACCGGTGGAGGAGAACCCGACTGTGCTCATGTCGGTCGCCGGCGACTGGTCCTACGTGCCGTCCGCCTGGAAGGCGATCGGTGACGAGGACCCCCTCGTCGGGATCCCGACCACCTACTACGCGGCAGCACAGCTGATCTGCACGGCGTCGGTGGTGGATGACGACGAGGGCAAGCTCGAAATCCTTCGCGGGCAGCTCGCGGTGGTCCAGCCGGAGATCGTGGCGGCAGACCCAGCGGTCCATCGCCGCAAGCTGCCGGGCATCCGTGGGCTCCGGCTGGCGATTCGAGAGGTGACCGCGAAGTTCAAGTACGGCGGCAACGTCGACGTCGAGCACCGCCTCGCGATCGCCGAGCGGATGTCGGCGCGGTCAGGGCCCGGCGATGCCGCCGCGCGCGAGCACCTCCTGCGCCGTACCGACAAGGCGGACTGACATGCCGATCGCCGCCTTCAAGGACCTGTGCCTCGACGCGACCGACGCTGCTGTGCTCGGGCCGTTCTGGGCAGCGGTCCTCGGGCTGCGCTGGGATGCCAACGAACCGCACGTCGGCCGAGTGCTCGGGCCGACGCCACAGCACACGATCTGGTTCGACCATGTGCCGGAGCCCAAGACCGTCAAGCAGCGAGTGCATCTGGACATCTACACGCGGCGGCTCGCCGACCTCGAGGACATCGGCGCGACCGTCGTGGCGACCGATGACGCGTGGGGCTGGACGGTCATGGCCGACCCCGAAGGCGGCGAGTTCTGCGCGTTCCGCCGCGACGAGCTGCCGGCCGACCGGCTCCACGGGCTGGTCGTCGACTGCGCCGATCCCGTGTCGATCGCGACCTGGTGGGCCGAGGTCTACGGCGCGGACCTGGTTCGCCACGACGAGGGCTACGCCACCGTCGAGAACGTGCCGGGAATGCCGATTCTCACGATGGACTTCGTCCCGGTTCCTGAGCCGAAGGTCGTGAAGAACCGGATCCACTGGGACGTCGTCGCGCCCGATGTCGGGGCCCTGGTGAGCAATGGCGCGAGGATTCTTCGGGCACCGGACGAGCAGATCCGCTGGCATGTTCTCGCCGATCCGGACGGCAACGAGTTCTGCGCCTTCGCCGAGGGTTGAGAACGCAGTTTCGGGCAGCGACACTGGCGCGTGGCGCCCGCAACGGCGTTCGCAACGGGCTTTTGACCCTCGAAATGAGCGCGGGTAGCCTCGTTTGGTCACGCGGGCGTCAGCCTGCGCGGCCGGCGTAGCGATCACCTCGCGGCCGAAAATCCGACAGCGACACCCTAAAGAAGGCACCTCCGTGCGTACGTTTCAACCGAAGGCTGGCGAGATCGAGCGTCAGTGGCTCGTCATCGACGCGACCGACGTCGTCCTGGGCCGCCTGGCAAGCCAGACCGCACGCCTGCTTCGGGGCAAGCACAAGGCGATCTTCGCTCCGCACGTGGACACGGGTGACTTCGTCATCATCGTCAACGCTGACAAGATCTCGCTGTCCGGCAACAAGCGCGAGGACAAGCTCGCCTACCGCCACTCGGGTTTCCCGGGCGGGCTGACTGCGACGCCGTACTCCAAGCTCATGGACGAGCGCCCCGAGAAGGTCGTCGAGAAGGCGGTTCAGGGGATGCTCCCGCACAACACTCTCGGTCGGCAGATGGCCAGCAAGCTCAAGGTCTACGCCGGCTCCGAACATCCGCACGCGGCGCAGAAGCCCGTGCCCTACGAGATTTCTCAGGTGGCGCAGTAGTGAGCGAGACAGTGACCGAGCCCGAGGTGGCCAACGAGGACGCGGACGACGCGACAGAGGTCGAGGCGTTGGGCTTCGACGACGACGCGGCCGAGGAAACACCGGCGCCCGCCCCCAAGGTCTCCCGTCCGCTGTCGACCGCTCCAGCCGCGGCGACCGGCCGCCGCAAGGAGGCCATTGCCCGGGTCCGCCTGGTGCCTGGCACCGGCGTCTGGTCGATCAACGGCCGAAGCCTCGAGGACTACTTCCCGAACAAGGTCCACCAGCAGATCGTCAACGAGCCTTTCGTGACCCTCGACGTCGCCGACCGGTACGACGTGCTGGTCCGCGTCCAGGGCGGTGGCATCTCCGGACAGGCCGGCGCCGTGCGGCTCGGCATCGCCCGCGCGCTCATCCAGACCGACGACGAGGCTCGTCCGCCGCTGAAGAAGGCTGGCTTCCTCACTCGTGATCCGCGGGCCAAGGAGCGCAAGAAGTACGGTCTGAAGAAGGCCCGTAAAGCACCGCAGTACTCCAAGCGGTAGTCATGCCCACCCTGTTCGGGACCGACGGGGTGCGGGGTGTTGCCGGTGTAGATCTCACTGCCGATCTCGCGCGGTCGATCGCAGCGGCGGCGGTAGCGGAACTCGCTGGCGATCAACCACGGCCGCTCGTGGTTGTTGGTCGCGACCCGCGGCCCTCTGGGCCTTGGCTGGAAGCTGCTGTCATCGAAGGCCTGATCACGGCCGGCGCCGACGTGGCCTTGCTTGGTGTCATCCCGACCCCAGCGGTCGCACGGGCCGTCGCCGACGGCGTACCGGGGTCGGCGCAGCCGGCTGCGTTCGGCGTCGTGATCTCGGCAAGTCACAACCCAGCGGCTGACAACGGCATCAAGCTGTTCGGGCCGGGTGGTGTGAAGCTCAGCGACGAGGCCGAGTCGAACATCGAGGCGCGGCTGGCGGCCGGCGCCTTGACCGAGGCGGAGCGACCGGGAGCGATCCGGGTGGATCTTGCGGATCAGACCGACTGGTACGCCGAGGCACTCGTCGCGACCTTGCCGAGCCGTCTGAACGGGATCAGCGTGGTCGTCGACTGCGCGAACGGTGCCGCTGCCACCGTGGCCCAGACGGCGTACGCGCGCGCGGGTGCGGCCGTAACCGTGATCAACACGGACCTGTCGGGTGAGCACATCAACGACGGCTGCGGCGCGACCCACCTGGCGGCGATCCAGGCCGCGGTGTCGGCGGCGGGCGCTGAGGTCGGGATCGCGCATGACGGCGATGCCGACCGTTGCCTTGCGGTCACCGCCACCGGCGACGTGGTCGACGGCGACGCGATCCTCGCGATCCTGGCGATCGGCGCCGCGGCGAACCGCCGACTGAGCGGTGGTGCGATTGCTGCCACGGTGATGAGCAACCTCGGCCTGATCCGGGCGCTGAAGGCGCACGACATCGCGGTTGCGACAACGCCGGTCGGGGACAAGAGCGTTGCGGACCGGATGCGCTCGGAGGGGTTGTCCATCGGTGGTGAGCAGTCCGGCCACGTCGTTCTGCTCGACCACGCAACGACCGGTGACGGCATCCTCACCGGCCTCCACCTCCTGCACGCCGTCACCTCGTCCGGCCGTTCGCTCGAAGAGCTCGCCGCAGTCGTCGAGCGGCTGCCGCAGGTGCTGATCAACGTTCCGGTCGCTGACCGTGCGAAGGCCCTGAAGGCGGTGAGCGCCCTGACCGCTGAGGTCTCGGCTGAGCTCGGTGACGACGGTCGGGTGCTGGTCCGAGCGAGCGGCACCGAGCCGCTAGTCCGCGTGATGGTGGAAGCGCTCACCGAGGATCGCGCGCGGCAACTCGCGGAACGAATCGCGGACGCCCTCCGATAGGTAGCGGGTCTCGGCGCTCGTAGCGTCTCGAACCGGGTCGAGGACCACGGGCGTCACGGTGTCGGAGTTGGCGCGCCCGATCTGGTGAGCGCCTCGGCGTACGCTTTGCGCATGTGCGGAATCGTCGGCTACGTCGGTGAGCGTTCGGCTCTCGACGTCGTTGTCGAGGGCCTGAAACGCCTGGAATACCGCGGATATGACTCTGCCGGAGTCGCGATTCGTGACGATGCGGGCGAGCTCACGGTGATCCGCAAGGCGGGCAAGCTGGCGAACTTGCAGGCGGCGCTCGCTGAGGCATCCGAGGCGGACCTGACCGGGACCCTCGGCATCGGCCACACGCGGTGGGCGACCCACGGTGCGCCGACCGACCGCAACGCCCACCCCCACACCGACTGCCAGGGCGCCGTCGCCGTGGTGCACAACGGGACGCTCGAGAACTTCGAGGTGCTCCGCGACGGCCTCGAGCATCGCGGCCACACCTTGCTGAGCGAGACCGACACCGAAGCGGTCGCCCATCTCATCGAGGAGCAGTACGACGGCGACCTCGCGGCGGCCGTCCGCACCGTGTGCGCCGGCCTCGAGGGCTCGTACGTCCTCGTCGTCACGCACCGCGATCATCCCGACCTGGTGATCGGCGCACGTCGAAACCTGCCCTTGGTAGTCGGTCTCGGCGAGGGCGAGAACTTCCTCGCGAGCGACGTCACCGCGTTCATCGCACACACCCGCACTGCCAGAGCGATCGACCAGGACCAGTTCGTCGAGCTCCGTCGCGAAGGCGTCCGGGTCACCGATGCGCAGGGGACCGAGGTGGACGGTGAGGTGTTCCACGTCGATTGGGACACCGCGGCCGCAGAGAAGGCCGGCTACGAGTACTTCATGCTCAAGGAGATCGACGAGCAGCCGGAGGCACTTCGCGAGACCGCCCTCGGCCGTGTTGATGTTCATGGCCGGTTGATGCTCGATGAGCTCGCCATGAGTGACGAGGACGTGCAGGGCCTCTCGCAGGTCATCGTGGTCGGTTGCGGCTCGGCGTACCACTCCGGACTGGTCGCGAAGTACGCCATCGAGCGGTGGGCAAGGCTGCCGGTGCAGGTCGAGATGGCCAGCGAGTTCCGCTACCGCGATCCCGTGCTCGATCGGCACACCTTGGTCGTCGCGATCAGCCAGAGCGGCGAGACGGCCGACACCCTCGAGGCGGTACGCCACGCCCGTCGCCAGCGCGCATCGGTGCTCGCGATCACGAACACGGTCGGGTCGTCGATTGCTCGCGAGAGTGACGCAACCTTCTACACCCGCGGCGGGCCCGAGGTGGCTGTCGCGTCGACCAAGGCGGTCATGACGCAGCTCGTCGCCGTGTATCTGGTCGGCCTCTATCTCGCGCAAGTCCGTGGCTACCGCGACGGCGACGAGATCCGTTCGCACTTCGCCGATCTGGCTCACACGCCCGATCTGGTGGCAGCCGTGCTCGGTCGGATGGACCCGGTGCGCAAGCTCGCCCGCGAGATCGCCTCATGCGAGCGTGTGCTCTTCCTCGGCCGCCATGTCGGATATCCGATGGCGATGGAAGGGGCGTTGAAGCTCAAGGAACTCGCGTACGTCTCCGCCGAAGGGTTTCCTGCGGGTGAGATCAAACACGGTCCGATCGCCCTGATCGAGAAGGGGACGCCGGTAGTTGTCATCGCCCCTCGTCACGCGCTGACTCCCAAACTCGTCACCAACGTCCAGGAGGTCCGGGCTCGTGGTGCGCGAACGATCGTCATCGCGACCGACGGCGACGACAGCATGGTTCCGCACGCTGACGAGCTGATCCGCATCCCGGACACCAAGTCGTTGCTGTCGCCGCTCCTCACGTTGGTTCCGATGCAGATCCTCGCCGCCGAGTTCGCGATGGCACGGGGCCTCGACGTCGACCAGCCGCGAAACCTTGCGAAGAGCGTCACCGTCGAATGACCTGCCGACTCAGCTGACCATGATCGTCGGGATCGGTGTCGACGTGGTCGACCTGGAGCGCTTCGCCCGCAGCCTCGATCGGACGCCGCATCTCGCCGACCGGTTGTTCAGCTCCGCGGAAGCCGACGGCCGACCCGAAAGCCTGGCGGCGGTCTTCGCGGCCAAGGAGGCGGTGGCGAAGGTGCTCGGGGCGCCGGGGGGTCTCGCCTGGCATGACGTCGAGGTGCGACATGAGGACAGCGGCCGTCCCTACCTGCTCATCACCGGAACGGTCGCGGCGGCGGCCGCGGACCGCGGCATCCTGCGCTGGCACCTCTCCCTTTCCCACGACGCCGGCTCCGCGATCGCGATGGTGGTTGCGGAGGGCGACACATGAGACCGGCGTACGACGCAGCGACGGTCCGCGCCGCCGAGCAACCGTTGCTCGACACGTTGCCCGCCGGAACGCTGATGCAGCGAGCCGCGTTCGCCCTCGCGCGCCGGTGCGCCGCCCTGCTCGGTCGGGTCTACGGCGCCCGCGTGGTCGTCCTCGCCGGGCCCGGCGGCAATGGCGGTGATGCCATGTATGCCGGCGCGCGGCTTGCCGCGCGTGGCGCCCGGGTCGACGCGCTGCTGCTCTCGGAGAGGGTGCACCCACACGCGCTCGCCGAGCTTCGCGCATCTGGAGCGCGGGTCCGGCCGGCCGGCGGTGACGCCGACGCTGCAACGGTGGCCGCCGCCGATCTCGTCATCGACGGCATGCTCGGCATCGGCGCGACAGGACCGCTGCGCGAGCCGATGGCGCGGCTGGTGCCGATGTGTGAGTCCGCCGGGCTGGTGGTCGCGGTCGATGTGCCCAGTGGCGTGAACGCCTCGACGGGTGACATCGACGGAGAGGCGGTGACCGCTGACGTCACCGTCACCTTCGGCGTGCTGAAGCCCGGCCTGGTCGTGTCGCCCGGGGCGGAGCACGCCGGCCGCGTCGAAGTGGTCGACATCGGACTCACGCTCCCGCCGCCGACGATGACGGTGCTTGATGCTGCCGATGTCGCCGAGCTCGTGGCGGAGCCGGATCCGGAGAGCGACAAGTATCGACGTGGGGTGGTCGGCATCGTTGCCGGCAGCGACACCTACACCGGAGCGGCGCAGCTCGCTGTCGGCGGCGCGTTGTCGACCGGCGTCGGGATGGTGCGGTTCGCGGGCGTCGCCCATCCGGCGGAGATGGTCCGCCAACGATGGCCCGAGGCGGTCGTGACCGAGATCGATCCCGGCGATGGGGCAGCCGTGATCCACGCCGGCCGGGTGCAGGCGTGGGCGATCGGGTCAGGTTTGGGGACCGACGACGCAGCCGGCGCGGTGATCGCGGCCGTGCTCGGCACCGACGTACCGGTCGTGCTCGACGCTGATGCCGTCACCTGGCTCGCTGATCATCGCGACGCGCTCGCCAGTCGCTCGGCGGTGACCCTGCTGACGCCCCACGCCGGGGAGTTCGCCCGGCTGATGGATGTCGACCGAGGCGACGTCGAGGCGCACCGCCTGCACCACGCCAGGCAGGCGGCGGCCCACCTCGGTGTGACGGTGTTGCTCAAGGGAGCGTCGACGATCGTCGCCGATCCCGATGGCACAACCCGGATCAACACCGCGTCGACGCCGTACCTCGCCACCGCCGGGAGCGGCGATGTGCTTTCGGGGATCTGTGGCGCACTGCTCGCGGCCGGGCTTGATCCCCTGGACGCCGGCTCGGCTGGCGCGTTCATCCACGGGATGGCCGGCCTGCTGGCCACGGGAGAGCCGGCGACGACGGTCACCGCCTTGGAGATCGTCGAAGCGATTCCGTCCGCGATGCGCGCGATTCGCCGCTAGCTCTCCGGCGGTCGATGGCAGACGGCCTCCAGCATGTGGCCGAAGGGGTCGAGCCAGAACACGGCGTAGTAGCCCGGGTGGTACTCCGGAAACTCTTTCGGGGCGATGTGCACCGTGCTGCCCAGCGCGGTCGCGGCATCGTGGATGGCGTGCACCTCGCGACGAGTCTTGACGATGAAGGCAAGGTGCTGCAGACCTTGCCGGTGCCTTGAGTAGTCCCCCGCCTCGGTACTCGGGTAGAAGAACAGGAACGTGCCTGGCTTGCCGCCAGCCGGACGGTAGCTGAACTCATCGCTCGCCGCGAAGAACTCCTCGTACCCGACCAGTGGCATGACCACGTCGTAGTACTGCTTTGCAGCGACGAGGTCAGGGACGTTGATTCCGAGATGACCTAACGCCATGCGCCGAGTCTGGCACCCGTCAGACGTTCTCGAGCCGCTCCATCAGGCCGCGCCGCCGCACATCGAGCTGGCTGATCAATGCTTCCTGCTGCTCCGCTGCCTCGATCGTCGCGGACTTGTCTGAGGTCTCCGCAAGATCGCGGCGAAGGTCATCCGCGTGGTTCTGCAGCTCCGCGATCTGCGCCTCGAGCTCCGAGAGCTCGTTGCGAATCTCCTCGGGCGTGTTGGGCGTCGTCATGTGACCTTCTTCATCGACAAACGGAACGGTTTGAGCGTCACCACGTGATTCCCCGAAACCGACCGATCCACACCTCGGCTGGCATCGACCCGACAGTGCCAGAGGCATCACCTGAGACAATGCAGGCATGAGCGTGTCGGCCGCGCGGATCAATCTCGATGCGATCCGCGCCAACGTGTCGGCGTTGGACTCACGGGCCGGTACGGCGCAGGTCATGGCCGTTGTGAAGGCCGATGGCTACGGTCACGGAACGTTGCCCGCTGCTCGCGCCGCACTCGACGGCGGTGCGACCTGGCTGGGAGTGGCCATGGCCGACGAAGCCCTCGAGCTCCGGGCGGCTGGCATCGATGCGCCGACCCTGGCCTGGCTGCTCGGGCCCAACGACGACTGGGCCGCTGTTGCACGGGCCGACGTCGACCTCAGCGTGAACGCCGGATGGGCGCTGGATCGTGTGGTTGCCGCGGCGCGTGGTCTCGGCCGCCCGGTTCGGATCCACCTCAAGGTCGACACCGGCCTCGGCCGGGCAGGTGCCCAGCCGCACGACTGGCCGGCGCTCGTCGACGCTGCGGCCAAGGCCCAGGCTGACGGGATGGTCGATGTCGTCGGCGTCTGGTCACACCTTGCGTACGCCGACAGCCCGAGCCACCCCACGATCGAGGCCCAGCGCCTCGCGTTCGAGGCTGCCCTCGAGGTCGTCGCGGCGACCGACCTCGACCCTCCGCTACGGCACCTGGCAAACTCCGCTGCCACCCTCGTACTGCCCGCGACGCACTACGACCTCGTACGGCCAGGCGTCGCAATCTACGGACTCTCCCCAGGCCCCGACGTCGGTACGACGGCTGATCTCGGCCTCATCCCCGCGATGACCTTCACCAGCCAGATCGCGCTGACCAAGCGGGTGCCGGGCGGACACGGGGTGTCCTACGGCCACCGCTACACGACGGAAGAGGAGACAACACTGGCGTTGGTACCGCTCGGGTACGCCGACGGCGTACCTCGTCATCTCACCAATGTCGGGGCGGTGGCAGTCAACGGCCGGCGGTATCCGATCGCCGGTTCCGTGTGCATGGACCAGTTCGTGCTCGACGTCGGCGACGATCCGATCACTGCCGGCGATGACGTGGTGTTGTTCGGACCGGGCACCTCGGGCGAACCGACCGCGACAGATTGGGCCGACGCCATGGGCACGATCAACTACGAGATCGTGACTCGCGTCGGCGCGAGGGTCCCCAGGATCTATGAAGGAGAACGGTGAACGGGCGTCGCAAGATCGGGCTCGCTGCCCTGACTGCCGGTGCGGTTGGCGCAGCGGCCGCCGGTGTCCTGGCCGCCGAGCACCGCGTCGTCGGAAGGGCTCGCAGCAAAGCCGACCCGTTCAACGAAGAACCGTTTTTCGGCCTCCACACCGAAGGGATCGACGTCGTCGCGACGGACGGCACGACCATCCACGTCGAGGTCGATGGCAACAAAGACGCGCCGCTCACGGTGGTGTTCGCGCACGGGTTCACCTTGCGGATGGACGCCTGGTACTTCCAGCGGCGCGACCTCGGTGACGCCGCCCGGCTCGTGTTCTACGACCAACGCAGCCACGGGGCGTCAGGACGGTCGGCGCCCGAGAACTGCACGATCGAGCAGCTCGGCAAGGATCTGCACTCCGTCCTGCAGGCAGTGGCTCCGACTGGGCCAGTCGTTCTCGTCGGGCACTCGATGGGTGGCATGACCATCCTCGCGCTCGCAGATCAGCATCCTGAGCTGTTCGGCAGCCGGGTCGTCGGTGTCGCACTCGTGTCGACGTCGACCGGCGAGCTCGCGAAGACGATCGTGGGTCTGCCTGGCTGGGTCACTCGTGCGATCAGCCCGGCCGTCCCTCAGGTGGCAAAGGCCGTACGGCGACGCGCGACGCTGCTGGAACGCAACCGTCGGATCGGTACCGACTTCGCTTACATCGTCACGCGGCGAATCTCATACGGTCCGGAAGTGCCGGCTTCACTCGTCGACTTCATGGAGACGATGCTGACCGGCACGTCGATCGAGGTGATGTCGGAGTTCTTCGACACCTTCCTGTCGCACGACAAGCTGGAAGCGCTCGACGTTCTGACCGACATCCCGGTTCTGATCTCGTGTGGGACCGGCGATGTGCTCACTCCGCTCGACCACAGCAAGATCATGGCGAAAGCCTTGCCGCACGCTGAGCTACAGGTGATCGAGGGTGCTGGTCACATGGCAAAGATCGATCGATACCCCGCGGTCAACGCCGCACTGCGGCGGCTCTTCGCTCGGGCGCTCGAGTATTCGTCAACAGCTGTGGCTGGATGAGTGTGCGCGTCGCTGATCCGTCGATCGAGCTGATCGCCCGCGCGGCAGCCGAGTGCCAGGATCTGGCCACCCTCGGGTCGATCGTTCGCGGGTGCGAAGCCTGCCCCGAACTTGCGATCTCTCGCACGACGGTCGTCGTCGGAGACCTGCCACCCACTCCTCAGCTGCTCGTCGTCGGTGAGGCACCGGGTGCGAACGAAGACCTCGCCGGGCGGCCGTTCATCGGCAAGGGCGGCCAGTTGCTCGACGAGCTGATGTCGCAGGCGGGCCTCGACCGTGGCCGCGTGGCGGTGCTCAACGTTCTCAAGTGTCGGCCCCCTGCGAACCGCACACCGACGACCGCCGAAGCGCGGCGGTGCAGCGGGTGGCTGGACCGCCAGGTCGAGCTGCTCGACCCGCCATTCGTCCTGACGCTCGGCCGTACGGCGTTGACCTGGGCGCTCGGCGCGAAGGTGACGCTCGACGCCGCCCGCGGTGTCGAGCACAACTGGCGCCGGCGCCGGCTCGTCGTTTCCTATCACCCGTCCGCCGCGATCCGGTTCGGCCCGAGCGGAGCGCCACGCAAGGCCCTGGAGGCGGACCTACATTTCCTCGCCGAGCTACTCAGATGACGGTCGTGATCGAGACGCCCGACGCGATGCGGGATCTCGGCGAGCGGATCGCCTCGGGCCTGCGAGCGGGTGACCTCGTCGTACTCAGCGGTCCGCTGGGAGCCGGCAAGACGACGCTCGCGCAAGGAATCGGCCGCGGGCTCGGTGTCAGTGGCGCGGTCGTCTCCCCGACTTTCGTCATCGCCCGGGTGCACCGCGGTGGCCGCCTCCCGCTGGTGCACGTCGACGCGTATCGACTGTCGTCGATCGAGGAGGTCGACGACCTCGACCTCGACGCGGTGCTCGACGAGTCGGTCACGCTCGTCGAGTGGGGCGAGGGCCTCGTCGAAGGCCTCGCGGGCGACCGTCTGCACGTGACCATCGGACGACCGGAGGACGGCGCCTCGGAGGTCCGGACGGTGGAGATAACCGGCGTCGGCGATCGCTGGTCGGACGTCGTGCTCTGGGACACTGGTTCGTGACCGTCACCCGAGCCGACGTCGAGGCGGCGGCCGAGCGACTGCGGGACATCGTGGACGTCACGCCGCTGCAGCGAAGCGACCGATTGTCAGCCGAGACCGGCGCCGAGGTCTACCTGAAGCGGGAGGACCTGCAGGCGGTTCGCTCCTACAAGCTGCGTGGCGCGTACAACTTCTTGGTCCAGGTGCCGAACGACCAGCTGAGCGCCGGCGTCGTATGTGCCTCGGCGGGCAATCATGCGCAAGGCGTCGCCTTCGCATGTGCCCGGTTGGGGATCCTGGCGCGCGTGTACCTGCCTCGGACCACCCCCCCGCCAGAAGCGGGAACGGATCGCTTTCATCGGTGGGACGTCGGTCGACATCCGCCTCGTCGGTGACACGTACGACGAGGCCGCCGCTGCCGCGTCGGTGGACGCAGCATCAAGTGGGTCGTTGATCGTCCCGCCGTTCGACGCCCCTGAGGTCATCGCTGGACAGGGAACCGTGGCGCGGGAGATCGTCGCGCAGCTGGGCGGTCTGCCGGACGCGTTGCTCGTTCCGGTCGGTGGAGGTGGGCTGCTCGCGGGATGCGTGTCCTGGCTCGATATGGCCGAGCGCATCATCGGCGTGGAGCCGGCAGGCGCAGCGAGCATGACCGCAGCGCTCGAGGCGGGCCGGCCGGTGGCACTGGACGACCTGGACGGGTTCGTCGACGGCGCGGCGGTGCGGCAGGTCGGTGACATGACGTTCTCGATCGTGGCGTCGTCCGGCGTACCGGTCCTGGCAGTGGACGAGGGTGCGTTGTGCTCCGAACAGCTGGCGATGTACCAGTCCGAGGGGATCATCGCGGAGCCGGCGGGCGCCCTCGCCTCCGCGGCGCTCGGCGAGGTCCAGGTGCGGCCAGGGAGCACTGTCGTCTGCGTCGTGTCCGGCGGGAACAACGACGTCAGCAGATACGGCGAGATCCTCGAGCGGTCACTGGTGCACGAGGGCCTGAAGCACTACTTCCTCGTCGACTTCCCGCAAGAGCCCGGCGCGCTGCGTCGGTTCCTCGACGAGGTGCTCGGAGCTGACGACGACATCACCCGGTTCGAGTACGTGAAACGCAACAACCGGGACACCGGCCCGGCGCTCGTCGGCATCGAGCTCAGCCGGCGGGCCGACCTCGCGCCCCTACTCGCGCGGATCGAGGACAGCCCGCTCCAGGTGCAGCACTTGGAGCCTGGTAGCCCGTTGTACTCGTTCGTGCACTAGCTGGGCGGTTGGCCAGCTCGACGGCCGCGCGCGACGCCACTCACTCGAGGACCGCCCTCAGAAGCGCGACCGCGTCTGAGGGTCTTCACCACCACTCCGAGAACTGGGCTTCCGAGCACGCCGATGAGCAGTCCGGTCTCGGTCGCGTCCTGCGGCGTCTCGAGGATGCCCGGCGTCGCGGGCTGCTCTGGTGGGCGTGTGGGCCGCCGTCGCTTCACTTCCGCCTCGTCAGAACAACGCGCTTTGGTTCTCCGGGACGGGCTCGACGGCCTCAGTCGGGTAGACGGCGGCGTCGTCGTCGACGCTGCGGTGCAGCCTGCCGCCCTCCCGCAACTTCTTCACGGCGAGGCCGAGGGATGGGTCTGATCGCTGGGTGGGATAGCTCGTCGTCGGTGTCCCGGTCGGACCGGAGGCAGGGGCGCCCGGATCGATGACGGCTGGGGTCTGATCGGTCTTCGACCGCCGGAAAATGCCCATGCCGTGACGATCCCAGAGCACTCCACATTTGTCAGCAGGTCGTCCGGCTTCGTGCGGCGTGAGCCAGGTCGGCGAGGCGCGCGAGGAGCTCGCGTGCCTCCGTCTCGTCGCGGAATCGCGCGCTGCCGGTGAACCGCTGCCCCGCCGTGTCGACCAGCACGCTCCCGAGACGCAGCCGTCGCGACCACGGGCCTTGGGACCAGCGCATGCTCTGAATCTTGTGCAATGGCACGATCACGGTGTCCGGCCGGACCCGGCCATGGCAGCACGCGATGTAGCTCTCGTCGACGTACACGCGAGCGAATCGTCGCTTCAACGGCACGCGCCACACGGCGCGCGCAGGGACGCCGGCTGCGGGCGGGAGCTCGCCGGTCGCACCCGGCATGACGTGGCCGAGCAGGTAGCGGGCCTCGGCTCGACTGCCGACCGGCAGCAGCGCCTTCGACGTCATCGCCGACTGCTCCTCGGTGGGGTCGGCGTTGCGGCGGCGGGCGACATCGAACTCCAGCCGCACCCACCCGAAGGGTCGCCACCACAACGGCTCCACCCAACGGATCGCCTGCACCCGGCCATGCGGAACGGTTTCCGCCCGCGTTTGCAGCAGTCCGCTTCGCAGCCGCAGCCCGTCGGGGGCTTCGGCGATCTGCATGTCCCATTCAGCGGCCGCCTGTCTTGCCACTCCGAGCAGGAAGATTGCGAAGATCGCGAGCACTGGCCCCACCGTCGGCACCAGCTGTTTGGGATACAGGACCATCACGATGACCGATCCGGTCACGAGGAGCGATCCGAGGACGAGGCGTGGGCTGATCAAGTACGACGCGACGAGGGTGCTCGAGGCGACACTGAGGATCGGCCGTTCGGCCGGCTCGGGGGTCGCATGGTCCAGACCATGCGCGAGCGCAAGGAGCTGGGCGCGGACCGCCACCGCCTGGTCCTCGTGGAGGTAGGCCAGGCGAGCGGACCCGGTGCCGTGGCCCGCGAGCACGAGCCGCAGCTCTGAGACACCCACCGCCCTGGCCAACAGCGGGCGGACGAGGTCGATGCCTTGGATGCGCGTGAGGGGGACCCGAACCTGCTGGCGTCGTACCAAGCCGGTGTCGATCTGGAGCTCACCACCGTCCACCCGCCACCGCGTGACCGACCAGTAGACGATGCCCGCGACGACGGCAATGGCGAACACGGCTATCGCATCCCACGGAGTCTGGTGTTCGGCAGCGCTTCGGATGCCGAAGATCGTCGCGACTCCTGCCGCGGCGCGACCCGCGCGGATCACTGGTGACATCGGGTGCAGCCGCGCCCACTCGTCTGGTAGCGGCGCCCCGCCACTGGTCACCGGGATGCCATCATTCACAGGCCGGACGCCTTGGCCTCACCGAGTGCCGCGAGGTAGTCACGAAGCCGGCCTGCTTCGGCGGCGTCGAGGCCCGGGATCTTCGCGTCGGTCGCAGCGGCCGCGGTGTGAAGCTGGACCGTCGACAGCCCGAAGATGCGGTCCACGGGCCCGGCGGTGACGTCAACGAACTGCATCCGGCCGTAGGGCACGACGGTCAGCCGCTTGATCATCACGCCGCGGCGAACCAACAGGTCTTCCTCGCGTTCGGCGTAGCCCCACGTCCGATAGCGCCGCCACACCAACAGGAGTGCGCCGGCCGAGAGCGTCAGCACGATCGCGACGCCGATGACAGCCGGGACGGCGCCCGCTCCGAACCCCAGCGGCAGGCCGACCGCTAGCAGGACCACCACGGACAACAGCCCGATGACGGCGCGGCGAGCCCGCCACATCGCCGGTGACGGCGAGCACCACTGCGGATCCACGCCCCTATTCCTACTTCAAGCAATGTGGCATTGCCTCGCTGTTTGCCGAGTGATGTGGCATTGCTCGCTCTCACGGCGGGTGATGCCACATTGCTTGCGGCGACTAGCGTTGGCTGGTGCATGTTCTCGCTTTCGACACCTCGTCGGCAGCGGTCACCGCGGCCGTTGCCGAGTGGCAGGAGCCGAGCATCCCGCCGGAGGTCGTCGCGACGGCGACGCCTGGTGAGTCGTTCAGCTTCGTGATGGCCGGGGAAGGCCCCGCCATACGGGCGGAACGCACCGAAGTGGCGTCGAACCGGCATGGCGAGCTGCTCGCCCCGATGATCGCCGACGTGCTCGCGGAGGCAGGCATCACTGCGGCCGACCTCGACGCGATCGGGGTCGGGCTTGGTCCCGGGCCCTTCACCGGCCTTCGGGTCGGGATCATGACGGCGAAGTCGATGAGCGACGCGCTCGCGATCCCGGCGTACGGCGTCAGCTCGCTGGACGTCCTGGCCCGGATGCACGACTTCGTCGCGTACGACCACGACCACGACATCGAGCACGACTTCGCGGTGCTCACCGACGCCCGACGCAAGCAGGTGTACTGGGCGGTCTACGACGCGCACGGGCTGCAGGTTCTCGACGGGCCCGATCTCGCCACGCCGGCGATCCTCGCCGAACGACTGCGTGGCCGCGTCACTCATCTGGTCGGAGCAGGTGCCGTTCTCTATCGCGAGCAGCTCGCCGATTTCACGATCGTCGAACGCGCGCCCTACCCGGCGGCGGGAGAGCTCGCCCAGCTGGTTGTCGAGCCCGCGATTCGAAAGGTGTCACCGGAACCCCTGGTGCCGATGTACTTGCGGCGGCCGGATGCGCGGCCACCCGGCGAACGCAAGAAGGTGACGCCGGTATGAGAGCGATGCTGCCGGCCGACATCGAGGGCGTGATGGTGCTCGAACAGGAGCTGTTCGGTGACGAGTCCTGGTCGGCAACGATGTTCGCGTCCGAGCTCGCCGAGACGGCGACGCGGATGTATCTGGTGGACGAGACCGACGGCGTCATCACCGCCTACGCCGGCCTCTGCGCGTACGCGCCGTACGAGGCGTATGTGCAGACGATGGCCGTCGCGCCGGCGCAGCAGGGCAAGGGGGTCGGCAGTGCTCTGCTCAAGGAGCTGATCGACGAGGCACAGCGACGTGGCTGCGAGCATCTCGACCTGGAGGTGCGGGCGGACAACGACATCGCCCAACGGCTATACGCGCGCAATGGCTTCGCGAAGATCGCGGTACGTCGCAAGTACTACCAGCCGAGCGGTACCGATGCGATCGTCATGCGCAAGGAGCTGTCGCCGTGAGCCTGCCCCCGACGATCCTCGGCATCGAGACCTCGTGTGACGAGACCGGGGTCGGCATCGTCCGTGGCTCTGAGCTGCTCGCGGACGCGCTCGCCTCCAGCGTTGACGAGCACGCCAGATTCGGTGGCGTCGTCCCCGAGGTGGCCAGCCGCGCACATCTCGAGGCGATGGTGCCGACCGTGCACCGGGCGCTGTCGGATGCGGGCTTGACCCTTGCCGACATCGATGCGATCGCTGTCACTGCCGGGCCAGGCCTGGCGGGTGCGCTGCTGGTCGGCGTCGCCGCGGCCAAGGCGTACGCGCTGTCGCTCGGGAAGCCGTTGTACGGCGTGAACCATCTGTCGGCGCACGTCGCCGTCGACCGGCTGGTGCATGGCGACCTGCCGCAGCCCTGCGTCGCGTTGCTCGTCTCCGGCGGCCACTCGTCGCTGCTGCTGGTCCCGGATGTCACTGGGCCGGTCGAGTCGCTCGGCGCCACCGTTGACGACGCGGCCGGCGAGGCGTTCGACAAGGTCGCGCGGGTGCTCGGCCTGCCCTTCCCGGGCGGTCCGTACATCGACCGCGCGGCAACCGAAGGTGATGCCGCGGCGATCGACTTCCCGCGCGGGTTGGTTCGCGACTCGCCGTACTCCTTCACGTTCTCCGGGTTGAAGACCGCCGTGGCCCGCTGGGTCGAGGCCAAGGAGCGCGCGGGTGAATCGGTGCCGGTCAACGACGTCGCCGCGTCATTCCAGGAGGCGGTCGCCGACGTGCTGACCGCCCGCGCCGTCGCGGCCTGCAACGAGCACGGCGTCGACACGCTGGTGATCGGTGGAGGGGTCGCCGCGAATTCACGGTTGCGACTGCTGGCCGAGGAGCGTTGCGATGCCAAAGGCATCACGCTGCGGATGCCACCACCGAAGCTGTGCACCGACAACGGTGCAATGGTGGCCGCGCTTGGGGTGTTGCTGGTGGAGCGCGGACTCGAGCCGTCGCCACTCGACATCGCCGCTGACTCGTCGATGGCCCTGGCGTGAGCGACCCGACGCCGTACCTGCGCCGAGACCCGAATCCCGATCCGACCAGCAGTCGTCGTGGGCTGATCGGCGCGTTCGTGTTGTTCGTGCTGTTGTTGGGATTCATCATCGTGCTGGTCGTGGCGATCGGTCAGCACAACCACGGCGTCAAGACCCCGCCCGGACCCGCGCCACGGGCGACCCAGCCGTCATAGCCACGCTGGTTGCTCGTCGCCGTAGCGCATAAGTTCGAACTCATGGCTACTGACGCGTTCATCTCCGAAACCGTGATGATCACCGGGCATGGCGGTGACGAGATCGAGGCGTACGCCGCGCGACCGCTCGACGAGTCGCCGCGCGGCGGTGTCGTGGTGATCCACCACATGCCTGGTTACGACGCGGGCACCAAGGAGATCACCCGCAACTTCGCGTTCCACGGCTACAACGCCGTGATGCCGAACCTGTACTGGAGAGAGGCGCCAGGCGCGTCGCCGGATGACGCGGCGGCCGAGTCCCGAGCCCGGGGCGGCGTACCGGATGATCGTTTCGTCGGTGATGCCGAAGGCGCGATGAACTACCTCAAGAACCTCAGCAACAGCAACGGAAAAGTCGCGATCATCGGCTACTGCTCGGGAGGCCGGCACGCGTGGCTGGCCAACGGCAATCTTCCCTTCGACGGGGCGATCGTGTGTTACGGCGCCTTCATCAACGGTGAGACGCCGGAGGGGTTCCCGCCGCGCGAGGATCTCCGTCACCTTGCGTCGACCATGCACGGTCCGATCCTCGGCCTGTTCGGCAACGACGACGTGTATCCCACGCCCGAACAGGTGGACGCCCTCGAGGCGGTGCTCGGCGACGCGGGTAAGCCCTATGAGTTCCACCGGTACGACGGGGCGGGCCACGCGTTCTTCTGCGTGGAGCGCACGGCCTACCGGCCCGAGGCAGCCGTCGACGGCTGGGCGAAGATCTGGGCCTTCCTCGACACGACCATCGGAGGCTGACCGGTGTGCACCTATCAGACCGAGTTCCTCGAGGTCACCGGCAGCGGTAAGGGACCGGCGAGCTGGCTGCGCGTCACGCACGCCCAGGTCTACGTCGACCACCCCGTGCACGCGATGGCCGGCCACACCTTGAACATCGACCTCCGCAATCCGGCAGAGGGACCCGCAGCGAGAGTGGCGATCGAGCTGCACCCCACCGCGGCGAGAGAGCTCGCCGAGGCCATCCTCCGCTCGCTCGACGCCGTACCTGACGCCGTCCTGGCCGCCGGCTGACGCGCCCGCCCCAACCGCCGCCGGCGACGTACCGCCAACCCGCCGCGGGCGACGTACCGCCAAACCGTCTCGAATCGTTGGTTTCGGGCGTCAGGAACCAACGATTCGAGACGGTTTGGCGATCGGGGGGTGGGTTGGTGGGGGACCCGGATTGACTCTGCGAGATGGCCTGACGTACTTTGGCACTCGGCACGGCAGAGTGCCAGCCGTCCCACCTTCTTACTTCGCAGGAGGCAAGTCGTGGCCACCGCCACCAAGACCAACATCAAGCCGCTCGAGGACCGCATCGTCGTCTCGGTCCAGGACAGCGAGCAGACCACAGCGTCAGGCATCGTCATCCCGGACACGGCGAAGGAGAAGCCCCAGGAGGGTCTCGTCATCGCTGTTGGCCCCGGCCGCTTCGAAGACGGCTCGCGTGTCCCCATGGACGTCTCCGAGGGTGACACCGTGATTTTCAGCAAGTACGGCGGCACCGAGGTCAAGTACGGCGCCGACGAGTACCTGATCCTGTCGGCGCGCGACGTGCTCGCGATCGTCGGCAAGTAAGGCCGCTCGACCGCTTTCCAACCAAGCCCCCGCTGAGCGCATGCTCATCGGGGGCTTTGTTGTGCGGTTAGCACTCTCGGTATTAGAGTGCTAACCATGCCGAAGATTCTCGAGTTCCACAGCGATGCCCGTGACGCCCTGCAGCGCGGCGTCGACGCCCTTGCCGACGTCGTGAAGGTCACCCTCGGCCCACGCGGTCGCAACGTCGTGATCGACAAGAAGTGGGGCGCTCCGACGATCACCAACGACGGTGTGACGATCGCCAAAGAGGTCGAGCTCGAAAACCCGTACGAAAACCTCGGTGCACAGCTCGCCAAGGAAGTTGCGACCAAGACCAACGACATCGCCGGTGATGGCACGACGACCGCGACGGTCCTCGCCCAGGCGATGGTGCGCGAAGGCCTGCGCAACGTCGCGGCTGGCGCGCAGCCGCTCGCGCTCAAGCGGGGCATCGACGCCGCGGTCGAGGCGATCAACGACAAGCTGCTGAAGTCCGCCAAGGAGGTCAACGACGAGGCCGAGGTCGCCAACGTCGCCTCGATCTCCGCGCAGGACACGACGATCGGCGAGCTCATCGCCGAGGCGTTCGGCAAGGTCGGCAAGGACGGCGTCATCACCGTCGAGGAAGCCC